>JAWAZE010000006.1:0-63984 GCA_038817885.1 Bathyarchaeia archaeon
TACTAAGTATGAATGGGGGAAAACTATATTCTCGATGAGGATTCCGGGCATGAGGGGGGATGGCATACGATTGGCATGGGAAGTAGGAGCTGCAAGGGATGTAATGACGATGGAAGCGGCTGGTCTGACTTTAGCAAGCACGCGCCCGGGTGGGGTCCCCATTGGCGGACCAATTATGACCTTAAATCGAGTATTTACACAACCAACAAACCTTATGGTGGATGTTTTAGGTGAACGTTGTGTAAATGAGGAAGTTGAGGGAGCTTTTTTAGCAAACGCCGTCTTTAGATTAAAGGACGCATGCGTCTTTAGCATTTTTGATGACAAAACAAGAGAAAAATATGAGACTAAAGGGTTTGAATGGGGATCATGGCCATGGCCTTTTGAGAAACCTAAAGAATTAGGAAAAATGTTGGAGGAAGAGGCTAAGAAAGGGGAACTCGCGGTTTTTGTTGCTAATTCGCTTGAGGAGCTCGCTGAAAAATGCGGAATCAAGAAGGATACTTTTCTAAAAACCGTGAAAGAATATAATATTATGTGTGAAAAAGGTTGCGACGAAATATTCTTTAAAAATTCAAGGAAACTCTGGCCAATTAAGAAGCCACCATTTTATGCTGGAAAGCTAGTCATAGGGGGGTATGGAAGCTTAGGTGGAATTAAAATTAACTATAGATGTGAAGTTCTAGACGAAAAATGGGAACCTATCCCGGGGCTTTATGCAGCTGGAGTTGATGCTTGTTCCATCTATTATGATACTTACGTCTTCATATTACCAGGCAATACTATGGGTTTTGCCCTAACTAGTGGTCGAATAGCGGGTGAAAACGCGGCGAACTACGTAAAAATGCTAGACTCCTTAACAAAGGTGAAGAGCCGTTGAGCCAGGAGCCGTTTCCCGAGATAGCCTATAGAAAAGCAGCACCCATAGATATACCTTTCATCCCCGTAGGCTCAACAGTTAAAGTAAGGTATGATGGGCCGAAGCCTGATAGAAAAATTCTCATGCGGGGAACCGTTTTTATAGAGGGCGGACGCCCTCTTCCATGCGATATACTTTGGGAACGAGATGTCGAAGTAAAGCTGCGCGATGGCACAAAAATTTACTTAGATATTTTCTGTCCACCCGGCGTTTCCGATATTCCAGCAATCCTTGCGTGGAGTCCTTATGGAAAAATTGTTCCAAGCCAGCCGCCTCCCAGCGTTCCAGTTGAATGGGTTTCTGGGCTACAAAAATTTGAGGGTCCTGACCCTGCCTACTGGTGTAATCATGGGTATGCAATTATAAATGTGGATGTGCGCGGCGCCTATGGTTCGGAAGGCGACATCCGCTTCTGGGGTTCCGCAGATGCAAAGGACGGTTACGACATTATTGAATGGGTTGCAGCTCAGAGTTGGTGTAATGGAAAAGTAGCAATGTCCGGTACTTCATGGCTTGCTATTGCCCAATGGTTCATCGCTGCAGAAAACCCGCCCCATTTAGCGGCAATTGCGCCTTGGGAGGGATTAAACGACTTTTATAGAGAGGATGTTTTAAGGGGCGGCATACCGAATGTAGGCTTTTGTGAAATAATGGTATCTAGACTTCGAGGAAGAAACCGCGTAGAGGATGTTCCATATATGGTTCAGAAGTATCCACTTATGAACTCGTATTGGGAGGATAAAAGCGCCAAACTAGAAAAGATAACCGTACCCGCGTACATCGTCGCAAGCTGGACAAATCCTTTACATTCGCTTGGAACCCTAGAAGGGTTTAGGCGCATCTCTTCAAAGGAGAAGTGGCTGCGCGTTCACAACACTAACGAATGGTATGACTACTACACTCCTGAAAACGTGGAAGATTTAAAGGGATTCTTCGATTATTACTTGAAAGGAATAGAAAACGACTGGCCTAAAACCCCAAAAGTGCGTCTTTGCATACTTGACCCAGGTGGCACTAACATAATAAACCGACCAGAAAATGAGTGGCCCTTAGCCAGAACCGAGTATCGAAAGCTTTTCTTAGACGCGGCAACTAACACATTAAGCCATGATCCTATATTAAAAGAAAGTTTTGTCAAGTATCGAGCTGACGATGGAAAAAGCAAGGCTGAATTCACGATAACCTTTAACGAAGATATAGAGATTACGGGTTATTTAAAACTTCATTTATGGGTGGAGGCGGAAGGCGCAATAGACATTGATCTTTTTGTTCTTGTAGAAAAGTTAGATGCTGAAGGTAATCCCCTTTTAAAGCCTACAAAACCCTTCCCCTATTTAGGGCCGACAGGATGGCTTAGAGTTTCACACCGCGAACTAGATTCAGTCCGTTCAACACTATGGAGACCGTGTCACGCACATCGAACAGAACAGCTCTTAAAACCCGGCGAAATCATATCATGTGATATTTTAATTTGGCCAGTAGGAATGCTGTGGCATAAGGGGCAAAAATTACGCCTCACAATAGCCGGGTTCAATTTAGTTCCACCTCACTTACCAGAAACACCTGAGCCCAAAACTAGAAACCAAGGCTATCATATCATATGGACGGGTGGCAAATACGATTCATATCTTCAAATACCTGTAGTTTAAAGTTGATTTTTTCTCTTTTAATTCTACTTATAATTTTAATGAAGAAGAAAGGAATCTTAGCAGCTACTGGTTAATAATAATTCGAAGAGTCTGAGAACGGAAAAAACATAAGACGGTTTCAGACGACCCTAGAGACTTTGGTTAACAGACCTTTAAGCGGAACTGTGAATATATATTTGAAATGCTGAAAGGGTGACGAATAAGTAATATTAAAAGCGTCTAAGAGAATTAAACCTCAGAGATATCTATGTGAAACGCAAAACTTAATCTAAAGAGAATTAACGGTTTCTTTTTAATTTTGACGAAATCTTTCTGGGCATATTCTAAGTAAAATATCTGTGAAGATTCTCAAAAATATCAAAAGTAATAAATATCAAAAATCCCAATAAATATTTAGGACAATTACCATGAAGGGGATCGAAAGGATGAGTGGATCTGAATTAAAAAAGTCTTCTTATAAGAGAGTTGCTGTGATCGGAGGACTGGGTGCTTGGTCTGACGCTATGGATGAGATGGTTATCTCAATTTCAATGCCCCTACTAATCGCGTTCTGGAAGCTCACTATGGCAGAGGTAGCATTCCTGATAAGTGGAATCTACCTGGGAATGCTCATCTCCGCCTTCGTCTCAGGGCCCCTCGTAGATTATGTAGGTAGGAAGAAGGGCTTTGTGATCGGAAATATTTTTGCGGCGCTTGCCTATGTAATGTATCTTTTAGCGCCAAACATTCAGTGGTGGTACGCGGCCCGAGTACTTTCAGGATTCTTCGCCTGCCTATCCACAGTAGCATTCTATACATGGCTCCCCGAGGAAACCCCCTCAGAAAAAAGACAAACTATTATAGGCAGGGCTTCAGCCATGGGGGTAATTGGTACACTGAATATTCATGCTATGTTGGCGCTGGCTGGAATTTATGGATGGACATGGCACGTCTTCTTCGCATATGTCGCGGTCTTCGATGCTATAATATCCATTTTGGGCGCTACACTCTTAAGGGAATCTTCAATGTGGCTGGAGCGCCAAAATCTTCTAAAGGAGGGAAAGCTCGTCAAGGAGGGGCGAGTACCGATTAGAAAGTTCTTAAGTAAAGAGTACCGCGCCAAGTTCCTTTTGGCGCTCTTTCTTTCAATAGCCGGATGGTTTGGCTTGGTATTCACAGTTCTTCCATTTATTACAACTTTTAGTAGCGTGGTATTAGGCTTCGGAGTGACTTTAATTGGGATTATAGGGATTATAAACACAATTAATGGAACGGTAGCGCGCGCTGCTCTTGGGGTGGTCTCAGATCGCATTGGTAGATTAAATACTCTAATTCTTTGCGCAATTTTATGTATTATAGGCACGCAACTGTCCTGGCGAACACCACTGCTAGTAGGCGTGGGGGAGAAACTACCTACAATATTATTTATGGTCATCACTTTTCTACTATATGTTTGGGGGCTAAATGGTATTTGCGATACTTCACGCACATGGTACGCTGAGCTCATACCAACCGGTATAAGAGGATCCATGGAGAGTTTCACACAGATCCTCGCAAGCGCAATAGCATTCTCCGGCACGATAATTATTGGGATCCTAGCAGGTATCATTGGTCTAGGCGAGGCGCTCACTCTAACACCATTGATTGGAGGAATTATCATAATAATAGTTGCTGTCGTCGGCAAAAAGCTTGGATTCGAGACAAAAGGAAAACCACTAGAAATCTAAGTTAACCTCTCATCCCATTTTTTTCTCTTAGGAGCCTGGAGAAACATAAATAATATATAAGCGTCTTTTTTATTAATAGTTGGGGTTGGGTGTTTTTATGAAAGTAATAGGTTTATCAACTGGCAGAATAGGCGGCAATAGCGAGATTCTCTTGAAGGAGGCGTTAATGGTCTGCGAGAGTCTCGGCGCGGAGACGGAGCTAATAAGGGCAATGGAGCTAGATCTACACCCATGTAGGGGCTGTGAATCATGTACAATGGCTATAGCAAGGGGAGAAAAGGCAAAATGCGCTATCAATGATGATGCCCCATGGCTCTTGGAGAAAATTATACTGGAAGATGCAGCGTTGATAATAAGTGTCTCAACATATCATCTCAGGCCAAACGGTTACTTTGAGATCATATGTGATAGAATGCTTCCAGTATTGCTTAGTAATCCTCACGTTTTAAGGAAGGAAAAAGTTGGCGCGATAATTGCTGTAGGTGGAGGGGAGCCAGAGTGGACCCCATTAACTCTTCTTTTAACAAACATCTTCATGCAACAAATTAGAAGGGTTGTTGATCAAATGATGGTTAACTTCTGCCCAAGGCCTGGACAAGTTCTCTTATACCCAGAATATCTTGAGAGGGCTAGAAAACTTGGGAGAAATGTTATTAACGCTATGAAGATGCCGATTAACGAAGTTAAGTATGTTGGCGAAGAGAGAGAGGAATCGTGCCCTGTATGTCATTGCGATATAGTGAAGATCCATAAAGGTTTGCCGGAAGTTTATTGCCCTGTCTGCTGGACGAAAGGAAAAATAGTCATAAAGGGAGAGAAGATGGTTATTGAGTGGGATGAGGAAAGCGTCAAGTATCCGAGGTTCTCTGAGAAAGGGGTCCTCGACCACCTTGAACTCATTAAAAAGAACTTTAAGTACTATTACGATAACTTAGACAAAATAAAAAATCTGATCACAAAATATGCAGAGTATGGTAGTATAGTAAAGCCTGAGAGGGGTGCTAAATGAAGACCGATGTCGTGGTTATAGGTGGTAGCGCCGCTGGGCTGGCCGCAGCGATAACCGCCGCTGAGGAGGGCGTAAAAGTAGCATTATTCGAGAAATATCCCTATCTAGGCGGAATCGCAAAGCTAGGGATGGGAATAGCCGCTGTGGAAAGTAGATTACAGCGTGAAAGGGCCTTTCCTTTCAAGAGGGATGACGCATTTAGATTAATAATGGAGCATACTGACTGGCGCGCAGATGCTCGGCTCGTTAGAGCCTGGGTTAACGAGATGCCTCGGACAATTGAGTGGCTGGAAAATCTTGGGGTGGAGTTCGAGTTACTAGACATTTACCAGTCCCCAGAGTTCATTGTACCAACAGGGCACCTCGTAAAAAGAACTAGGAGAGTTGTCATGCCCCCAGATGAAGCTAAATGGTTAGGTATCACCGGGGAAGCCCGCATTGAACCCAATAAACCATCCCCAATAGAGGGCGGTAGAACAGCCGTCATGATCAACATTATGGCTGAGAGGGCGAGGGAGAAGGGAGTAGAGATATTCACCAGCTCACCCGTCAGGAAGATTCTCGTAGAAAATGGGCGGGTTACCGGCGTAATCTCTGATGTTAAGGGTGAGAGGACACAGGTTTCCTGCAAATCCGTTGTCATTGCTTCCGGTGGCTTCTGCTATAATAAGGAGATGCTTAAGAAGTACACAGGGTTCGAGTTCGGAATAGATATTCATGTCCTCCATGGCGTTGAACTAACAGGGGACTGCATACAGATGGCGTGGGATCTTGGAGCCGCCAAAGATTGTATGGCGCCAGCAATACTCACCGAGCCCCTACTACCCTATGAGCCTAACCTCAGATGCGCCTTCAACCAACCGTTTAACCTAGTAGTTAACCAAGACGGAAGACGCTTCGTAAACGAGGAGAAGCTAGGCGCAAACTGGGTCCACTTAGCCTATGCGATGGTTAGACAGAGGAATAAATGTGTATATGTAATCTTCGATGAGAATATTAGGAGACATATGGAGGAGTATGGGTTTGAGTACATTTATTACCTGTTTAGACCGATAAGGGTCAAACTTGATGGAGAACGGTTCGACGAAGCCGTCAAGAAAGCTCTTGAGAGCAAGCATTCCTTTCTAGTTGTAGCTGGCTCGCTGGAAGAACTATCTTATAAAATAGGTGTGAAACCGAGCATATTGAAGGAGACCATAAACGAGTATAACTCTTATTGCGAGAAGGGTTATGATGCGCTATTTAATAAAAATCCAAGGTATCTTATCCCAATAAAGCAGCCAAAATACTATGCCACAAAATATGTTCTTTTCATGTATACTACTGTTGGCGGGATAAAGATAAATGAGAAGGCCGAAGTTCTTAACACAGGTGGTGAGGTGATTCCAGGTCTATACGCCGCGGGAGATTGCGCGGCTTCAGTATTTGCCTACGATTTCTCATTAAGCTATATGCTGTGGGGAGCAAACTTAAGCTTTGCCTTAAATACTGGCCGCATAGCGGGTAGAAATGCCGCATCATACGTAAAAAGCATAAGGTAGCTAAAAAAATAGTGATGGGTAAGGCGCCGTCGAATTACCTCTACTTATTTATATTTGTATCTTATCTTGCCCTTTTCTCTTACGACTTCAAAGGAGAAATATGGATTTATTTCCGGATCCTTAACGACGTTCCAAAGTCTATAGAGCTGCGGGAGGAATTCTTGAAAGTTACTAATTTCTTCTTGGCAGTGTGGGGCCCACACATTTAGTAGCCTTTCTTTTGGTTCCGCCTTTGTAGGAATAGCGGTAGACCTACCTCTCACCCCAAAATCAGTTGCTTCCCATTGGTGGATCCTATAACCAAGGGGTGGAGCATCCTCTCTGATATCTTCTCCTGTAATGCTTATAGCTGCCGCTATGACGGCATAGTCAAATACGATTAATAATTGTATTTCCTCTGGAAGGTTCTCCACGTCTTCCCATTTTATGCACGGCTTAATAAGAGTCCCATCAGACCAGACTTGTGGCGCCATGTGGATGGCGCCAATCGCATTACTATGCTTGGGCCTTTTAATCCAATAAAACTCCTTATGTTCTTTTGGATGCCAAAGAGCAAAACCCTTCTCCATATTGCACCACCACCAGTTCAGCATCTTTGAGGTAACGCCGTCCAGCTCCCAATCAATATGAACATAGTCCTTCTCATCAACCCACACTTTCATACCATTTCCCCCAACTAAAAGATAAAAGATATCTTCCCAATTTATTAATTTAGGGAATATATGAGGTGTGGAAGTTGCATAATATAAAAATAGACCTTGTTAAGTGCACATCATGTCAAATGTGCGTGAAAGCTTGCTGGGAGGACGTTATCAGGTGGAATGAGGAAACGAGGAAACCTATTGTCATGTACCCAGAAGATTGTGTTGTTTGTGGTCTCTGCGAAGTTCTATGCCCCGTTGGAGCCATTGAAGTTATTCCTGGGTGGCAGAGTAAAAGATGGCCGAGAGAGCTATCCCGAGCACTTAAGTTACTGCCGCGCATAGAGGGTTAGGAGGGACTCAATTATGAGTAAGATCCCGGAAAAAGATATCCTCACAGATATTCTCGTTGTTGGAGGGGGGATATCTGGACTCGCCGCAGCGATAACCGCTAAAGAAAAGGCTCCGGAGATCGATGTGCTGGTTGTAGATAAGGCTACTGCAAGCGCAGGGTGGGCTGGGAAGGCCCCAAGAACGGCAGGTCACTTAACCTTCGTAACTCCAGAGGATAACCCTGAGGATTTTGTCAGATATGTCATATGTAATATAGGCTGCTTCCTAAACGATCAAATACTGCTTAGACAATACGCTTACGCAACCAGATACCTTATAGAGCAGGTCAGTTCATGGGGCGTGAATATTCTTAGGAGACCTGATGGGAAAATACAGTACAATAAGATAGGGCCATATCCTTGGGGGACAACGTTAGCCGACCTTGACATGTGCGCGCGGCTAGCCTCATATGCAGGAAAAATAGGCATAAAGTTCGTAGATAAAGTATTCGTCACAGATCTCCTTAAGAGCGGGGGGCAGGTTACGGGCGCCCTGGGCTTCAGTCTACTTGATGGAACGCTTTATATCTTTAGATCCACGGTAACAATTTTAGCATGCGGCGACCAAAATTATGGGCTAATGCCCCTATGGAATGGAAATGGAAGCGGCATACTTGCAGCCTATAAAGCTGGGGCCGAGATGAGAAATGCGGAATTTGGGAATTATGGCGGAGGCTTCCTCAACGCTGATGTACCTCAATCCGGTGATTGGTTTGTCACCGGGCAGGATTTCCTATACAATGCGATAGGAGAATATTTAACTCCCAAATATCGACCAGGTTTGAGGCCGGATTCAGATCCAGAATCCTATTTAGCGTGGTACAAGGAAGTTTTGTCTGGTAAGGGGCCAATATATGTTGATGCGGTAACATCCACGTTAGACAATCAGAGAAAATTCTTCTTTGCCCCGCCAGGTGCGCGCCCATTAGCAGATAAGTTCTGGAAAAATTTGATCATGAAAACTATTTCTGTGAGGAAGGACCCTTCTGCAAAGCTTATTAAAGTTGTTCATGCATTTCAAGGCGAGCTATCATGTGTAAAAGTAGATCAAAATTATAGTACAACTGTGCCAGGATTATTCGCGGTTGGCGATATAAGTTTTGGCGGTTCAGCACTCTATGGGGCTGTTCCATCGCCACCGGGCAGAATTAAAGGAAGTGGCTTAATGCATGCTATTTTCTCTGGAGTAAAAGGTGGGTCGGTGGCAGCGGTTTATGCTAAGGCTCTTAAAGCAGCGGGGGTTAAGCCGGAAATCGACTATTCTCAAGTAAAGGAATTAAAAAAGAAAATTTTTGCACCATTAAATCAGGAGAACGGGCTTATTCCGGCCGAGATTATATATAAGGTTCAGGAAGTCATTTACCCGCTTGATTACAGTATTATTAAGAGGGAAGATAGATTAAAAGAGGCTCTACAAAAAGTCCTAGCAATCTATGAGGACTTAAATAGGATGAAGGCAAAAGATTACCACGAGCTAACAAAATGTATTTTCGCTGAAAGCATGGTGATATGCGCAGAAATCTTCTATAGAGCATCTTTAATGAGAAGAGAGAGCAGAGGTTTCCATTATAGAGAAGATTATCCCGAAAGAGATGACAAAAACTGGCTAAAATGGGTAATAATTAAGAAAGAAGATGAGAGAATGAAACTTTATACTGAACCAGTCCCCATAGAAAAGTATCCGTATAAACCATAAAGAACTGAAGATAAATATGCTCTTTAATATCTTTCCTAAAATCTTTCAATTTTTTTCTTCATGAGACTTAATTATATTAACGTTTCACTCAGACATATAAAAGAGGTTGTCTGCAATCTCTTTTTTAAGAGGTAGAATTTGTGTGGTTTTCTTGCCGGGCAGTTGCGCTAAATAAGTTATATGATATGGGATGCTGTTTCTGTAATATAAAATTGGAAAAATATATGATAGGTGGTAAGAACATCTATTTTATTTAATCATTTACTTAAGCTTTAAGCTTGTACTTATCGGCTGATTTTTCAACCTTCCCCTCTTTAATCAATCTTGTTAGCTGACCCTTAACGATCCCGGGCTTAGAACCAGTCGCCTTAACCAGATCATCAACAGTCTTGGCACCCGACTTTAGTTCCTCAAGAATCTTAGCCTTAACGCTCATAGCATCACCCCGCAGTCCTATTTATTGATTTATAAACTGGTATATAAAACTTTTTCGGTCTTTAAAATGCAAAATAATGGATTTACAGGCTTATTAAAAACGTTCGTTACAAATTAACGGCTAAAAAAGAGATTTGTTCAAATATTTGAATTTTATGTTTAAAAGGAATCTTAATGCAACCTCTACAAGATCATTATTTTTCTAACCTAAACTTAAAATATTGCTCTGGAGAAATAGATTTATGAATAGAAATGTATGAGAGCGGGGCCGAAGATTATAAGAGACGATATTTAAATATTGAGGATATTCCTGGAGTAACACCTACAATAGCCGAGAAGCTTCGTGAACTTGGATTTAATACTGTTGAGTCCCTAGCGATGGCAACCGTGCGTGAGCTTGAGCAGGTTGGTCTGGGGGAGAGAAAGGCTCTTGAAATAATTAATGCTGCAAGGGCATCAATCATGTTAAACTTTGTGCGTGCAGATGAACTGCTAGAAAATAGGAGGAATGTTCTTAGACTTACTACTGGAAGCAAAAAACTCGACGAACTCCTTGGCGGCGGGCTGGAGACCCAGACGATAACGGAGTTTTATGGGGAATATGGTACTGGAAAGAGCCAGATCGCACACCAAGCATGCGTTAACGTTCAGCTACCGCCTGAAAAGGGCGGGCTCGGGGGTGGAGCACTTTACATTGATACTGAAAATACCTTCAGACCGGAGCGAATAGTTCAGATGGCTAAGTTTAGGGGATTAGATCCGCAGAAGGTTGTTAAGAATATTATTTGGGCCGAGGCCTACACATCAGATCATCAAATATACCTCTTAGAGAGCGCTGACAAGCTCATTAAAGAGAATAATATACGTTTAATAATAATAGATTCTCTGACGGCGCACTTTAGAAGCGAATATATTGGCCGCGAGAACTTAGCCCTAAGGCAGCAGAAGCTCAATCAGCATCTTCATAAGCTTATTAGGTTGGCGAGGGCATTTAATGCGGTTGCGCTGGTGACTAACCAGGTTATGTCCAGCCCAGAGGTATTCTTTTCTGAGACGATAAGGCCGATAGGGGGTCATATAGTAGCCCACACAAGTCATACAAGGGTATTTTTGAGGAAGGGTGCTAAGGGGCCGATAAGAATAGCGCGTCTAGTCTCGAGTCCGTATCTTCCAGAGGGAGAGTGCGTATTTAAGATAACAGAGAATGGTATAGAGGACATTATGGAAGAAGATAGGATTGAATTATGAATAAGCCAAATAAACTTATAAATGACTTTTTTGGAGCCCTTCTGGGCAAAAAGTTTAGTGAGGCGGAGAGAATCCTTCAGGAGGTAGAGGGAAAAATTGGGGAGGATAGCGAGTTTAAACGCGGCTTCCTGCAGGGGCTTAGGGGAATTCTTTATATGTATCGATCGGACGATCAATATACGTTCCTAAGCACCCTCGACCTAGACAACATTGATGCGCTAAAAAAATATTATAATGAATTTTTAGGGAACTCTAAAAAGAGGTTGCACTCCGACTATGATAGGGGATACTTTTCAGCGCTGGCAGAATATATTCGCTTTGTGCTGAGGAGTATCGGGTCTGGGCAAAAAGTTGAGGTTTAATACGGGAAAAGCGTATATAATAGAATCCAGAAAAATATCCAGGACATGAAATAAATTTCGATCCCGGTTTTAGTAATAGAGGATGGCTTGTTAACCTTTGTAATAAAAATTTGCCTTAAAATTTTATCGCTGAACAGATAGATTATCACGCACAATATTATTCCAGTGAATATGTTGGTGACCTTTAGGACCATGCAGAGAGCGGCTGCTAAGAAACCTAAGCCGAGCTTAATCCAGTAAATAAGGTTTAAAGGATCCATTCGCATCAATCCTTTTTGATGAAACTTGATGGATGGTATGAGCGGTCTCGACTTATCCGCCCTTACGGCGGAGCTCAGAAGGATTATTAGGGATTCTCGAATAGATAAGATTTATCAAATAAACAAAAAAACACTTCTAATTAAGCTCCGCGCTCAGAGCGGGACTTTTAATCTTCTAATAGAGGCTGGTAGGAGAATTCACTTAACTTTCTATGAAGTTGAAAGGCCAAGGGAGCCGCCGAGCTTTTGTATGGCTCTCAGAAAATACCTGGAAAACGGTATTGTTGAGGATGTTTACCAGCGCGACCTTGAGAGAATAGTTGAGATATATATTAAGAGCGGCGTCCAAAAGTATAGGTTTATAGCGGAGCTCTTTGAGAAGGGAAACTTCATATTGGTTGGCCCGGAAAACAAAATATTACATGCACTGTTTTATCGGAGAATGAAGGACAGGAATATTCTACGTGGTGAAGAGTACAAGTACCCACCCCAGAGAGGGGTAGACCCGAAAAAAGCGAGCCTAGAAGACCTTTACAGGCTTAGAGATTTAGGTGAGATAGAATCTGTTAGAGGCCTAACAAGACTCTTAGGGATAAGCGGATTCTACGCCGAGGAAATTCTATTTAGGGCTGGGGTTGATAAAGTTAAACCATGCTCATCGCTAAGTGATGAGGAGATAAGGGCAATATTCGATACTATAAAGAATATACTGCATGAAATCGAGGCTGGAAATTATAGACCGTGCATAATAGTTAATGAGGATGGAGATTGGGTTAGCGCAGTACCCTTTCCAATAAAGAAATATTCCATGTTCAATATTATTGAGATGGAGACATTTAACAGGGCCCTCGACGAATATTATGCGAAGATTTCTCATGAAGAGAGGGTCAAGCGGGTTAAGGAGAAAACTTGGCAGGAGATATCGAGGCTGGAGAAAGTTCTTGAGGAGCAGAAGAGGAACCTTGAAGAATTTGTGGAGAAGGCCTGCATCTACCGCCAGATTGGGGATACAATATATAGTCACCTAGACAACATCAATTCATTAATAGAGAGAATAATGCTTAAAAAGAGGGATGGCGAGGACTGGAAGGACATTATAGCGGAACTATTAGATGAAAAGGAAAGGAATATTGCGCCTTCAACATACTTTGTATCCCTTGATCCAAGCACATTAACTCTTAAAATTTCGATTGGCGGAGAGTCATTTGATTTAAGTCTTAGGAGGACGGCTCAGCAGAGTGCGGCCGAATACTATGAGAAAGCTAGGAAACTTGAGGATAAAATCGATGGTTTAAGGAAGGCCATTAAGGAGACGATTAAAAAGATTGAAGAGGTTAAACTCAGTACATTGAGGGAGGTTGAGGAGGCAGAGACCCTAAAACCATTGAGAAGAAGGGAGTGGTATGAGAAGTTCCGCTGGTTTTACTCCTCAGAGGGGTTCCTAGTTATAAGTGGAAGGGATGCCTCGACAAATGAGGTATTAGTGCGCAAATATATGGAGGATAACGATATAGTCTTCCACGCAGACATCCCGGGTTCACCATTCACTATAATTAAAACTGGCGGGAAAAAGCCCGGGGAAGAGACGATCTTTGAGGCTGCGCAGTTCACGGCATCCTATTCTCGGGCCTGGAGGGAGCGGGTTGGAGCTGTTGATGTTTACTGGGTTAGACCGGAGCAAGTAAGTAAAACGCCCCCATCCGGGCAGTATCTCCCAAAAGGGTCTTTCATGATCTATGGTTCCAGAAACTATATTAAGAATGTCCCCCTAGAGGTCGCAATAGGCATTAAGAGGGATGATGGCGGGGTGAAGGTTATCGGTGGCCCAGTGAGCGCGGTCTCTAAGCAAACGAGCATATATGTGAGGATAGTGCCGGGCGATGTGCCGAGTGGCAAGCTGGCTAAGGAGATTAAGTGGAAATTAGCTAGTATGGTTCCCAATGGGGAGCGTAAGATGGTTCTAGAGATTCCTCTTGAGGACGTTCAAGCGTTTATACCCCTTGGGCAGGGAAGTATTGTTTGAGGCACTAATAGAAGGGGGAATTAAGATAAGCGGGTTTATTTTGAGCGTTTAGGGGGTTGAAGAATGGTTGATGTTTGGCTTCCATATGGTAGAACAGAAGTGCGCGTTAGGATATCTAGCGAGAATTTAATGGAGATCGCAGAGGTGCGTGAGAAACCAGGCATTAAAGACTTAACATATGAGACTGAGAAGATTGCTAGGGGACTGGTATCCTCAGAGAAGATGGCGGAGATTATTAGGGCGGGTGGCAAGATTACGTTAGCTCTAAATGTTTCTGACGCATCCCTAGCTAAACTTATAGTCTCTTCCATTGTGAGAGAGATCGCTCATTCCGGTCTGAAAAGTGAGAATTTAACCGTCGTGCTCGCCAATAATCCCTTTACGCTTAGAACACTCGCCGCCGAACACTTGAGAAGAGAGATTGAACCTCTGGGGATAAATGTTGTGGTGCATGATCATTCGCGCGATAACAGGCATATTTGTGATGCGGAGGATGGTGTGAGAATCTATTTAAATAAGGCGTTTAGCGAAGCTGACTTCAAGATTCTGGTCAGCGCCGTTGAGCCAGACCCCTACATCTTATATAATTGCTGCGAAAGCGGAGCCGCCTTTGGATTAACGGGCTTAGAGACTATTAGGGATATTCTAGCCCCAATCTTAAACGCCGATGATATTCAAGAAAGAGTTTTTAGAGAGGCTCTTGAGGTTTCAAGGATGGCTAAAGTTGACTTCAGTATAAGTATTATTAGAAATTTAAGTGGCGATGTGGTTGGATGTTTTGCTGGGGAGCCGGAGAAGGTGTTGCATGAGAGTCTAAGTGCCGCAGACTCGCTCTACAAGGTTGCTCTGAAGGGAGAACCCAATATAATCATTATTAGTCCAGGCGGCTCGCCCCTCGATATAGATATTTTTAATGCATGCAGATGCCTAGAAAATGCGCTTAAGGTTGTGAGGGGGGATGGAATTATAGTTCTCGTCGCAGAATGCTCAGAGGGCTACGGGAAGATGGAGATTCAGCAGATGATTAAGAGATCTAGTGGAGATTCGGATCTACTGGAGAGCATCTTGAGGAGCGAGTTTAGCATAGACGGTTTCATAGCTTATCGATTCCTCAGAGCCCTTAAAAAAGCCGAAATAATCATGAGCACGGCAATGCCAGACTACTACGCCTCCATAATACCCAGGTTAAAAATCTTTAGGACCGCAAATGCGGCCTTGGATTATGCCTTAAGTAAACTTGGAGCCAGAGCTAAGGTGACGGTGATCCCGCATGGAAACTTTATAATTCCAGCATTAGAGGACAGAAATAACCTTTAAAAATCTTAGCGTATGGAATAATTGAGTAAAGGCGCTGGGTCCGATTTGGAGCGTACATTTATATTTACTTTAAGAAGATTTAGGGAGGAGGATCTGGAGCAAGTAATATACATTAATAGGACATGTTTGCCGGAAAATTACTCGGCATACTTCTTCATGGAATTATATTCAAATTATCCAGAGACTTTTATTGTTGCTGAAGTTGGCAAAAAAATTGTCGGTTATGTTATGTGCCGAATTGAGACCAGCTTCTTAGGCTTCAGCCTAACAAAGAGGGGTCATGTAATATCAATTGCGGTTTTACCCGGCTACAGGCGTAAGGGAGTGGGGGAAGCGTTACTTAGAGAGGCGCTCCAAGCGATGGACAAATATTATGGTGTGAAAGAGTGCTACTTGGAGGTAAGGGTCAGCAATACTCCCGCAATAAATCTTTATAAGAAGCTCGGATTTGAGATTGAAAGAATTATTAGGGGTTATTATGCCGACGGAGAGAACGCGTACTTAATGCGTATAAAAATGTCCTAGGTGAAGATTATTGAGAAGGCAACATGTAACAAGGGAAGATGTGGAGCACATAGCTCAATTAGCCCACATAGAATTAACTGACGAGGAGAAAGAAATCTTCCTGGAACAATTTAACAGAATACTGGAGTTTTTCAGGAAGATTGATGAGGTTAATACTGAGGGTGTTCCGCCAACATACCACGTCCTAGGCCTAACAAATGTCTTCCGCGAGGATGAGGCCAGAGAATCCCTTCCCAGGGAAGAAATTCTGAAAATCGCTCCAAAAAGTGAAGGGGGCTTCTTTAAATCCCCAAGAATAGTCTAGTCTCTAGGAGATGCGGCTATGCCAAGACTATGTGAGCTATCGGCCTCGGAAATCGTTGATAAGATTAAGTGCCAGGAGATATGCGCTGAGGAATACATGACATCTTTAATTAATAGGATATGCAGAGTCGAGGAGAAAATAAACGCTTATATAACCACAACATTTGATGAAGCCCTCAGAGAGGCTAGGGAGATTGATAAGAAGATTCTGAGAGGGGAGAAGGTAGGTAGGCTAGCTGGCGTGGCTGTCGCCGTTAAAGACAACATATGCACTCGGGGTGTGAGGACGACATGTGCATCCAAGATGCTTGAGAACTTCATACCGCCTTACAATGCGACAGTTACTGAGAGACTTAAGCGTGAGGACGCCATAATTATTGGGAAGACCAATATGGATGAGTTCGCAATGGGCTCGACGACGGAGACAAGCTACTTTGGCCCAACAAGAAACCCGTGGGACCTAACAAAGGTTCCCGGCGGATCCTCCGGTGGGAGCGCTGCGGCGCTCATAGCTGATGAGGCGACCCTAGCCCTCGGCTCCGATACAGGCGGATCTATAAGGTGCCCCGCAAGCTACTGTTCGGTTATAGGGCTTAAGCCAACATATGGTTTGGTTAGCCGGTATGGGCTTATAGCATATGCCAACAGCCTGGAGCAGATAGGGCCGATGGCTAAGAGTACTGTAGATTGCGCGCTTCTATTATCGGTTATAGGGGGGTATGATTCGAGAGACAGCACATCAGTTAACGTTCCATTAGCCAACTATACTGATCATCTCACGGATGATTTAAGGGGATTAAAGATGGGCATCATTAAAGAGTTTTTCGGCGAGGGGGTTGAGGATGCCGTTAAGAAACATGTTTGGGGGGCGGTGCACTTGCTTGAGGACTTAGGGGCCACCTATGAGGAGGTCTCGCTTCCAAGCCTAGAGTATGCTCTAGCAGCCTATTATATTATCGCCATGTCCGAGGCAAGCTCAAATCTAGCCCGCTATGATGGCATAAGATATGGTTTTAGGGTTAAGCATGATGATGCCGACTGGTCTACGATATATGCCAGAAATAGGCGGATAGGCTTCGGGGCCGAGGTTAAGAGGAGGATAATGCTCGGAGCATACGCCCTATCAGCTGGCTACTATGAGCAATATTATCTGAAAGCCTTAAAGATCAGAACCATTATTCGCAGGGAATTTGAGGCCGCTCTAAAAAAGTTTGATGTTTTAGTAGGGCCGACAATGCCTCTGCCACCCTTTAATTTAGGCGAGAGGATTCAGGATCCGCTCACATTATATATGTGCGACATATTAACTGTTCCGGCAAACCTCACAGGATACCCAGCTATATCAGTGCCATGCGGCTTTGAGGGAAAACTGCCAATAGGGCTTCAGGTGGTGGGGAGGCCGTTTGAGGAAAAAAACCTCTTAAAAGTATCATTTGCGCTTGAAGAAAACACTGATTTCACTAAAAGGAGACCAGGTCTATAATAATTTACCCTCTTACATAGTTTGCGTAGACCTATCGAGACTTTTATATTATCCATCTTCGAGAAAAGACTTTAGGAGGTCGGGGAAGGATATTATGGTATTAATAGCGTTCTCCATGGGGTTTCATATGCATGGATAAGTTGGCTAAACCAATTATTGGCGTAACTATCGGCGATCCAGCCGGCATCGGTCCAGAGATCTCAATAAGAGCTCTCCTTAATGACGAAATCTTTGAGGAGTGCATATCTATCCTAATAGGCGACCAGAGCATACTAAAGGAGGTCAATAATAGGCTGGGATTAGGGGCAGAATTTAAATCTATAAAATATCCATCGGAGGCTAAGGGCGTTGCGGGGACAGTTAATGTAATTGATACGGGAATCATCAGCCCAGAGGATATTAAGGTGGGCACGGCGTCAGCTGCCTCCGGCATGGCTTCAATACAATATATTGTGAGGGCTGTTGAACACGCCTTAAGGGGAGAGATTAACGCGATAGCAACTGCGCCAATAAATAAGAGGGCTATTAGTATGTCCGGAAGCACGCATATAGGTCATACAGAGATGCTAGCGGCACTCTGCGGCGTTAAAGACCCACTCACAATGTTTTATACCAAGGGCTTAAAGATCTTCTTCCTTACGGGGCATGTACCATTAATTGAGGCGATAAGGGCCGTCAAAAGGGAGAAAATTGTTAATATGGTGCTGAGGGTTAATAAGGCCTTAAAGTGGCTTGGAATAGAGAACCCTAAAATAGCTATTGCAGCATTGAACCCGCATGCTGGCGAGAATGGTTTACTCGGTGATGAGGAAGTTAAGGAGATAGCCCCGGCTGTAAGGGATCTTCAAGGCATGGGCTTAAGTGTTGTTGGTCCACTCCCAGCCGACAGCATATTTCACCAGGCGCTGGAGCGCGGCTACGATGCCATTTTATCACTTTATCATGACCAGGGTCATATAGCCGCTAAAACTCTAGATTTTTACGGCACTGTCGCGGTAACCCTTGGCCTTCCATTTATTCGCACATCAGTTGATCATGGAACAGCATACGACATCGCTTGGAAGGGACTGGCAAGCCCAAAAAGTCTAATAGAGTCTATAAAGTTAGCTGCCAGGCTTTCAAAAATTTATAACCCAGGAAAAGAGCGATTATGAGGGGGGTTATATTAGATACAAATTTTCTATTTCTCCCGTTCCAGTTTAGGATAAATATTTTTGATGGGATAGAGGTTCTTATCGGTAAGTTTGAGCCGATAGTCTTGTCGACAACTATTGACGAGCTCAAGAGACTATCGAATTCAAAGTCAGTGAAAATTCAAAGACTATCCCTCTCAGCCATGGAGCTGGCTAAGAGGTGTAGAGTCGTAAAGGTTGATGTTAGGCCGGGGGAAAGCTATGATGACGTCTTAATGCGTGTTGCAAAAGAGAACAATTATATAGTTGCAACCAATGACAGGGCTCTTAGGAAAAAGCTGAGGGAGGCGGGCATAGCAACAATATTTCTTAGGCAGAGATCCTATCTCCAAATAGAGGGGTATGTCTAATCTAAATAATTGCTTAAAATGTCGCTAAACTAGAAAAACATTAAAAATCCATCTTTATGGAATATTTAGAGTATGTCTGAAGCCAGGTGCGTAACCCATAATGCTTGTCTACGCTGCGCCTCCCTTGGGCTTGGATGTTGCAGCCGCTGCCGCCCCTTTATTTTAGCCAGAGATTTATGTTTACTCCTAGAAGAGTATCCCGTTGAGAAAATTGAGAGTATTGTTGAGGTGGATGTAATCCCAGAAATGTATCTCCATCATCTACTGGATTCGGAGATGAAACAAATTTATTATTTTTGGGGGAGTGCATATTATCGTCTTCAGACAAAATTTCTTAGGGGTTCATGTGCTGCCCTAATGTCCAGTAAGGGTTGCATTCTGGGAGATCATAGACCGCTGATATGCAAGGTTTGGCCATTCTGGTGGAAGAACGGTACAAACCTCTCTGAAGGCGATTTCCCAATAGAAGTTAACGGTGACTGCACGATGGTAACAATATGGAACATGACCATTAAGGAGATTTTAGGGGAATTCGGCTACTCAGAAGATGCGCTTAGAAAAGATCTCCTAACCATGAGCAAAGCCCTTAGAGAACATGGAGAAATATTGAGGGAAGCCGCGAAAAGAAGGGTCCCGCCCAACAAGCTGCTAGACTGGATCCTTAACATTATTTAAAAGTTCTTTTTTACAGCGCGGTTGACAAATTTACTTTTAAACCAAATAGACTTAAGACCCCCTTAATATTTTTGCGGCCTCTATAATAGTATTCATAGATTGTACACTAAGCACAAAGATATTAAGAGCGCGCCGTAGTCAGCAGTTTCGGGGCAGATAGGTTTAAATAGAGTTGATTACTTTGTTCTTAATGATGTCTAGAGATTACGAAGAACTGCTTAGACCAAAGGATGTTGCAAAGATATTTAACATTTCAGTTAAGACTCTTTGGGAGTGGCAGAAGAGGGGTATTATTAGGGCTGTTAGGCTTCCGACTGGTAAGCTCCGGTATCCTAAGAGTGAGGTTGAGAGGTTATGGAAGCAGTTAAAAGCTACGGGATCCCAGTAGAAGCTCCAAAGGATTTAATCGAAGAATACTTTAAAGTTAAGCAGAAGGCTTTAGATGCAATATTCTCACATGTTAAAATTTCTAAGAAGGCTCACCTTGAATTCGATAGAAAGGATAGGAAAGAGCTTAGGGATGGATGCGAACTTTAGTTCCAGGAAAACCATGTTAGGTCAATAAACACCCAAATAATGAAACGGCTTAAATGGCCCAATAAGTCTCCGATACTCCTTAGAGATGAGGACGTATGTCTAAGTTTGACAGGGAGTGGTCTGAATATAAGATTGGTCTCGCCGCTACTTTGAGACCCGGCCCTCCACTCAGGCATAAGATTGAGTTGGCTCTTAAGCGTATTGATGCCCAGATACAATATTTGAATGGTGCCATAAGCCTCCTAGCTCAGAGGGATAAGGCTTTATTCCAGAAGGTTGTTGACGCCTACTCCAAACATGATCTTAAGAGGGCTAACGTCTACGCCAACGAGCTAGCCGAAATTAGAAAGATGGCCAACTTCATGATGAACGCGGAACTGGCCCTTGAAAGGGTTGCATTAAGACTTAAAACCGTGACAGAGGTTGAGAGCGTCGCCGCCGTCTTAGCGTCCCTCAGCAGGGTCCTGCAGAGCGCCCGCATGGGCATATCCGGAGTACTCCCGGCTGCTGAGCGCGAGCTGGGCGAGATAACGATGCTGCTAGATGAGATTATGATTGAGGCAGGCCAATCTGTGGGGGTGGCGCCAGACTTTGAGGTTGCCAGCGAGGAAGCCCAGAAGATTCTTGATAAAGCAGCCGTAGTCGCCGAGACGAGAATGAAGGAGAGGTTCCCAGAGCTACCAGCGCTTAAGGCTCCGGAAGAAGGGGGCTTGCGCAGCCCAAATGAACTTAAAACCACTTCTCCTCCTTTCTTTTACCGCTTAATAAAGGCTTAGCCAGACGGCGTCTCGGTCGGGGTTATATGTGGTGGCTCAGCTTTATCTTCCATGAGATGGCTTTCGGCCTCCTTTCAGTATTTATCCCACTATATATGATGGCTCTTGGCGGCTCCCTCACACAGATAGGCATAATGAGCTCAGCAGCAATTCTCCTATCCATTCCCGCATCTCTACTATGGGGATACCTATGTGATGAGAGCCGACGCTATAAACCATATATTCTTCTATCTTTCCTCACGCTAGCAATCTTCCTGTACACATTAACGCTAACGGAGGATATCGGCTTGCTAATTGCTCTATATGCTATAACATCTTTCTTCCACATGGCTCATGAAACGCCGAAGAACGTATTGATTGCAGAAAGATACATGCGGAGATATTGGGAGAAGGCATACGCTTTCTACGAGGGAGCGACCGAGATTGGCTTGCTCATCGGGATGCTAGTCGGATTCTACTTATCAGCCCAAGAACTCGCATCACATATTTTATTAAGTTGCAGCATATTGAATTTAATCGCGTTTATCCTCTCAATATTTCTCATAAAAGACCCAGAGCTAATCTTTGAGAGAAATCTAGTTAAAATTGAGAGAAGCGTGCAAGGCGCGTATAAGGGGCTTATTGAAGCCTTAAGAACTAGTAATGTAGGCCGCATTAATATCATGGCAGAGAATTCGACTAAGGGGTTCTGCCTCGGGCTTATTGTCTTCTTCATGGCGACAAGAATCCTTTTCACGCCACTACCAATCTTCCTCTTCAGAGAACTGGCCCTTCAAAAGAGCATAATTTATGCGCTCTTCTGCATAAACTCGGCTGGAAGTATCATCGGATATTTCTTAGCAGGTAAGATGAGTCTAAGCCAAGAAACCTTGTATAAAGTCTCAGCCTTACGGTGCATCCTCACCATTCCATTGATCGCCGCCAACCCCACACAAGAGTATGGTGTGACGCTTATAACAATAGTGTTGTTCCTTTTAGGACTAACCTACGCTATCTTCCACATTCTATCTCTATCGTTATTAATGGAGGCGCTTCCGGAGGGGATGGCTGGAATATTTAATATTGTAACGGGCTTAGGTGAAGCATTTGGTTCATTTATAGGACCCCTCATAGCCGAAAAGCTCGGTTTCATAAGCCTCTTCCTCAGCGCGAGCATAACTTTCTTTACAGCGTATTTAATTCTTAAAAGATACAGAGTTTAAGTTTTTATAGTTAAGGGAGACAATGTGTAATCTACTAAAATCACATGTAGAGATCAGTTCTTATGGCTCTTTTCTCCCGAGGGAGTCAAAACCCCAGCAATAAAGATTAATACTGCGCTGAGGACTGTCTTTTATTTTGTGGGAAAGAACGATTTAGAGATCATTAATGCGAAGCTGAATCTCTTAAGCGATGAGGATATTAGAGCTATAGTTGAAATTGAGCGGCATCCCTCTGTGAGGAGATGGTTAACTGATTATGGAGACGAGACCTTCGAGGAAGAGCTTAAGGGCTATATGGAGTTCTTCCGAAATATTGAGAAAAATGATAAAGTTGAAGTTTTAGTGGCTAAGATGGGTGGCCGAGTAGTCGGTTTTCTGGCTTTATGGCGCATGAAAGACTATGACGAATATACAAGAAGTATAGGGATAAGCGTCCACCCAGACTACTGGGGGAAAGGAATAGCAACAGCGCTTGTAAGAGAGGCCGTAGAGATGGCTAAGATGATGGGCGTTAAAAAGATTGTAATTGAGACTTTAGAGGAAAACGGTGCTATGAGGCGTGTGGCTGAAAAGACTGGCTTTAAGATGGAGCGCATTAAGAGGAATAAGAGCTTTAAAGATGGCAAATATTACAACGAAATAGTTTATTCCCTGGAGCTTTAGCATGTCTAAAAATGTTGATAGAAAACTTTAAATAATTGATGGTTATGCACCATCTTCTATTGTAGCACCACATGGGTGCTACATCGGGGCGCGCGAAATAAAATATGAATGAAGATTGGAAGCGCATTCTCAAGAAGAGTATAACTAGACCAGAGCAGATTCTAGAGAGATTTAATGTCGACATAAAACTGATTAAAGCCGTTGCAGAAGTATATCCAATGTTTATTTCGAGATATTACTTTGACCTCATAGAGGAGATTGATGACCCAATATGGAAGCAATGTGTACCAAGCCCGCTGGAACTCCTAGATCCATATGGATACGAGGACCCATTGAATGAGGAGGGTATGAGCCCGGTACCTGGGCTGGTGCATAGATACCCGGATAGAGTTTTAATGTGCGTCTCAAATAGTTGCGCAACATACTGTAGATTCTGTACAAGGAAGAGAAAAGTCGGTAAGCCAATAATAAACTTCTCCGACGAAATCTATAGGGCTCAAATCGAATATATCCGAAAGAACCCGTCTATCAGGGACGTTCTCCTCTCAGGCGGAGACCCCCTCATGCTTCCTGATGATAAAATAGAATTTTTATTGAAGAATCTTAGGAAGATAACGCACGTTGAGATTATAAGATTGGGCTCAAGAATCCCATGCACATTGCCGCAGAGGATAACTCCAAAACTATGCCGCATGCTTAAGAAGCATCATCCGTTGTACATAAATGTTCACTTCGAACATCCGCGTGAGATAACTGAGGAGGCTGAGAGGGCATGTGGATTACTAGCAGACGCAGGCATCCCCCTCGGAAATCAATCCGTCCTACTGAGAGGCGTTAATGATAGTCCAGAGATAATGAAGGAACTCTGCCAAAAACTACTTAAGATTCGCGTTAGACCATACTACCTCTTCCAAATGGATCTTGTCAAGGGAGCATACCACTTCAGGACTAGGGTTGAGGTCGGTCTTAAGATAATTGAGTCGCTTATTGGGTGGACATCTGGGCTAGCTGTGCCGAGATTCGTCATCGACGCGCCAGGCGGTGGGGGAAAGATCCCGATCCAACCGAACTATGTCATCTCCATCGATGATGAAAAGGCTATCCTAAGAAATTATGAGGGAAAGACTTTCATTTACCCCCAGATACCTCCAGAAAAAGATGAAGAAGTTCTCATGCTTCCAAAGAGCAAGAGGATGCTGCCAGCATATAGGAGGATTTAGGGGGAGATTGAACCCTCAATGACGCTTAGGGTCGGTCTGACCTATAATCTCAGAAGAAAAGTTGATGACCAGAACCTCCCAGAGGACTTTTATGTAGAGTTTGATGAAGAGAGCACCGTTAACGCTATAGCATCAGCGTTGAAGAAGGGTGGATGTAGAGTAATAAAGATTGAAGCTAACGAGGATGCATATTTTAAGTTGCGCAGGTATAGGTCCGACATAGTCTTTAATATCGCTGAAGGCTTACGTGGTGAGAGCCGTGAATCCCATATTCCAGCGATATTAGAGATGCTCGGCATACCATACACTGGTTCAAGCCCATCAACTCTGGCAATATGCCTAGATAAGGCTTTAACACATAAGGTTTTAAGCGCCTACGGCATTCCATCACCAAAATTTCAGGTTTTCAAGAGGGCGGATGAAAAATTAAGCGGCGGATTGGACTTCCCGCTCGTGGTTAAACCTCTACTTGAGGGTTCCAGTAAAGGGATCAGAAGCAGCTCCCTCGTGAGGGATGAGGAGGGGCTTAAAAGACAGGTTTCATGGATCATTAAAACATACAATCAGCCAGCCATAGTCGAGGAATTTATGCCTGGAAGAGAATTCACCGTCGGGTTAATAGGGAATGATGAGCCGGTTGTCTTACCGATTGTCGAAATATGTTTAGAGAGATTGCCTAATGGGGCAAGCCCAATATATTCCTATGAGGCGAAGTGGGTCTGGGATACTCCAGAAAAGCCCCTAAATATATTTGAGTGCCCAGCAGACATCCCGCTGGACCTAGAGGAGGAGATAAGTGAAATGTCTATTAAAACATTTAAGGTATTAAACTGCAGAGATGTATGCCGCATAGACATTAGGTTAGATCGGGAGGGGGTTCCAAGGGTTCTAGAAGTTAACCCATTGCCGGGTTTAATACCAGACCCAGAAGCCCATTCATGCCTACCAGAGGCTGCCAGAGCAGCTGGCTTCACATATGATGAGCTTATATGCACAATATTCTGGCAGGCGCTGAAAAGATATGGTTTTCAGGATCGCTTTGAAGGAAGATCTCTAGTAAAAATACCATAGGTCCGCATACTTCGCGCAACAATCTTATAGCTCCGAGGGAGCCTTACCAGCTCTTGAGAGGGCAAAGGATATTATCTTCATTATAAAGTTCTCATAGGAGATCCCCGCGGCTCTCAGTGAGCGTGTGAACCCAGCTTCCAGCGATATGTCTGGGTTTGGATTGACATCAAGAACGTATGGTATCCCGGTTTTATCCTCCAGACGAATGTCGATTCTGGCGTAATCTCTGCAGCCAAGCGCCCTATAAGCTTTGAGGGCAACCTCCTCAATCCTATATTTTAGCTCTTCGCTTAGCTCAGCCGGACATACGGGCTTAGTCTTAGCATACCCATCGCTCTCTTTAATCCATTTAGCAGCATAATCAACTATTTTGGGATCTTCATCAAACTCAAAGACTATCTCTGATATCGGTAAGATGAGGGGTTCCTCGTTGCCCAGAATCGAAACATTAAACTCTCTTCCACTAATATATTCTTCAACTAGGGCTGGCTGCCTATAGACATTATTTACATAATTCACCTGCCTTTCTAAATCTATGAGACTTCTGACGAAGCTCTGCCGCGTAATTCCTATGCTGGCATCCTCCCTCAGAGGTTTAACGATTAGGGGGAACTTTAATCCCCTTACTTTTTTAAATTTTTCCATCACAGAATATTTTGGCGTTGGCATTTTATTGGCTCTAAGAATAGCTTTTGCCAAATGTTTATCTTTGCATAGTCCAAGAGTTATGGGCGTTGAGCCAGTATATGGTATCCCAAGGATTTCCAGTATTGATGGTATGTGCATCTCGAAGCTGCTATCGCCCATATAGCCCTCAGCCAAATTTATGATCGCACTCGGCTTGTATTCCTTTATGGCTCTAATAACGTCCTCTAAATCATCCTTTATGGGGAGCAAAATGTAATCAATGCCAAGACTTCTAAGGGCGTTCTGAACAGCATTCACCTGGTCCATAACTTCAGTCTCAGCCAAATAATCTATGTCCTCACCGCGCTGCGGCTTCATGGGAAAATTAAACATCACACCAACCTTAAGCACTCAAACCGCCCTCAACCCTAAACTTTAACTCCAAAAACAATATATTTTTGGTGAGGAAACATATTGAAGACTGCTCTTTTAAGATAAAAATAATGATTTAAGTTGATGAAAAATTTAGGGTTTTATTCGCCTGTAATAGGAGGAGGGGCTCCCGGAGACTACCACTCTTCTTCCTCTTCCTCCCACTCTTCCTCTTCCCACTCTTCCTCCTCTTCGCCCCAATCCTCCCATTCTTCCTCCTCTTCTTCCTCTTCCTCCTCTTCTCTCCTCGGCGGCGTCTTCTTTCTTGACATTATCTCACCAACCGAGAAAGATAATGCACTGAGAGTTAGATAAATCTTACCTAAAAATCTCAAAAGAAAAACATTAGAAAATTTAGTAAATAATATCAATTAAAATGGCCATTTATGAAATTAATTAAAATTTTATACGCATTTTTTCGAAAAAACAATCAACATTGTTTTTTTAACTGAAAATATATTCTAGTTTTTGTTTAAATAAATCCTGTAAACTTCGCGGGTTTTAGAATTTAAGCGTTGCTCCTCATCTTCACCTATCTATTTCAGAACCTTTCCGGTCTTCATAAACCAGAGGAATAGATCTAATTCTCCTAAGGAAAGATTAACCATGCGGGCTAAATCGCCAAGAAGTCTCTCAATCTCCAAATATTTACGTTTAGAAAGAGACTTTGATCTTCTAATTAGCCCGAACTCAGATAGTATATTAAGTATGTGACGATCTATTATAGCGACGTTTGCGAAGCCTATATTTCTAAGAAAGTGACTTGCTTCTTTATAACCTAATCCCCTAATATTGTTTACAAGCCACTCCCTTAGAGACCTCTCGTCAATTGGGTTTTTTAGGAGTGCTTCCAGTTGAGGGATATATTTCCTCGCATCAACAATATATTTTGCCCTCAAGCCAGGGTATTTGTGACCTAAAACCCTAAGTCTCTCAGCCAGCTCATTCTCCGGCATGTTCAGGAAGCCATCGTTTATCTCTAATTGTATTTTCATGGCTCTTTCTGCGCTAAAATTGGCGGTTAATATGCAGAAACACATCTCTTTAAAGATCTCATTAATAGGCTTAGTTTTATTCTCCCTAAACTCCCTCATCCTGGCATCGACCACCCTCTTAATGTCGCTATTCTTGAGGGATTCGATGAGGAACGCAAGCTTATGCAAGTTAACCATTTTTAGATGGGCTTCAGAAAGGTTCCTATTTTGAGTGAGGGGGGCGCTAGCTCCCTTATTCACGCCTGGCATAATATTCCTGTTACCTCTTACCTCTTAATTTAGAATGTAACTAGGGCTCCTTCATCCAGTTCCTCAATATTCAATAATCTGGTCATCAAACCCTTCTCTTCAAGCAGAATTCTATATCTTCGAAGTAATCATAGGAGCCACGAGTATAGCAGAAAGATCCCGCGAATTCTATCTGGAGGGTATCGTCTGCCATGGAGGTTAGTCTGGCATTAACCTTCGGAGGCCTATACCTGTTATATTCTTCTGTGACTCCTAAAATCATGCTGATTTCGCCGGGATTCATTTAATTTCTCTTAACCAACCCACATAATTTGCTGAGTAAAGAAGAAAAATTTTAGAGTTCCACAATAAACAGTAGATGGTCTGTCAGCTCCTTATACCTATTTCTTATAGTCACCTCAGTAACATTAGCTATTTCAGCTACTTCCCTTTGTGTGCGCTTCTCCCCAATTAATACAGATGCGATATAGCTTGCCGCCGCAGCTATGCCCATGGGTCCTCTGCCGGACGTCAACCTGAGCCCCGATGCAACCAAAAGAATTTTATTCGCGATCTCCTCAACTTTCCCTTGCAGCGCTAATTGATTTGAAAATTTTGAGATGTACTGGTTTGCCTTGAGTGGTGGTAGGGATATATCAAGCTCTTTAATGAGGAAGCGATAGCACCTCCCAACCTCCCTTTTGCTTATATTGGCCGCGCCCGCTATCTCATCTAATGCTCTAGGCAGGCCACACTGTCTACAGGCTATGTAGACAGTAGCCGCGCATATTCCTTGAATTGATCTTCCCCGTATAAGTCGCTTTTTAACAGCCTTCCTATAAATTATTGAACTTGTCTCGAAGATATTTTTTGGCAGGGAGAGGACGCTCGCTATCTTCGTTATCTCTGAGAGGGCGAAGGCAAGGTTTCTTTCAGTAGCATCTGAGACCCTTATTCTCCTTTGCCACTTTCTTAACCTATATATCTGCGCCTTCTGATCTAGATCGAGCCTCTTCCCGAAGATGTCTTTATTATGCCAGTCAATCGTTGTAGATAGACCTTTATCATGAATTGTAAATGTGACTGGTGCGCCCACCCTAGCCCTCTTCTCCTTCTGCTCATTATCGAAGGCCCTCCACTCTGGGCCCTGATCAGCTATCTTCATATCTACAACGAAGCCGCATTCCATACAGACAACTTCAGCCGTCTCGTAGTCACGCATTAACTTAGTACTGCCGCATTCTGGGCAGCGTTGAACATCACTAAGTATGGGGGGAAGAGGTGGAGCTTCTTCATCTTCGCCCATCTCTATCTCTTCCCCTCATACTCTTTGCTTTTGGTAGAATGTATATTGGGGAATTAATTATTTTTTGAGGGACTTGCTTCTCAACATCTATTTCAATATATGGTGTCTTAACTGGTCCGAATATATCAACGATTCGACCAATGGGCTTACGCCTTATATCATAAACAGTTAACCCAAGTTTCGGAGTAATCTTAGCCTTCGCTATGGCTTTATTACCCTGAAGAACATGCAGAATTTCGCCAATCTCTTCCAAATCGACCCCCCAGAAAGAACGAATAAAATGAAGACAGCCAATTATTTAAGCGTTTCTTAAGAAGACTGCTGGCTGAGTTTCATTAGCTCGGACGCAACCTCTTTAAGAATTTGAGATTTACGTTTCCCAGATTTACCCACGGCTATAAAGCCCGATTTGACCCAAGCTACTCTAGGATATCTTGCTTCAGGGAAGATCTCATAATTTAACCCAAGATTCTTAACGGCCTTTTCAAGCATAAGAATATTTGGGGATTGAACACAAAGTTTTTTTGGCAATCGCCTACCCTCCCTCCTAGGCTTTAGGAGGTCAAAGTAAACTGGCCAGAGTATTATTGAATCTTTCCTTCGCATTTCAGATTCCCAAACAATTTTAAGTTAAAAACTAACTGTTTAGACATTGATTCTACTTCTTTCTTTCAACTAATATTGCGTTGAGGACGCCATCCTGCCCAGGCCTAGAAACTACTTTAACGAACCCCAGTGGAGTTTCTAGGAGGCAGCCCCTTGTTATAACCCCCCTCCGATTATAATCCACGTTAGCCGGGTTCTCTATGACCCTGAGAATCTCAACCTTTTTTGTTTCGCCTGTCTCCGGGTCTGCAACATTAACCCATTTAGCGCTCACTAGCCTAATCTTCATGTTACCCCCTTTCCTGCGGCTTATTTTCACTTTATGCTCGCCTACGATGGTTTCTGTGGGGAACGAGCCCATCTCAAACTTTCGCTTCCCCCTATATGGCTTTCTCTTCCCACCAGTGGGTTTCCTCTTGTGTAAATCACCGTGCCAGACGGACATTTAAGATCACACGTTTCCCTAAAGAGGGTTTTGGAAAATATAAGTTTATCGGATTATTTATGTTAAGCCCAAAATTAAGAGGAAATTATTCATCTATCTTCACGTTTAAGTTCCTGCTCCTCTATTTTAGCCATCTCTTTTCTATCCTCATCTTCAAGGGACGCTGGCAAAGTCTCTTCTCCACGCTTCTCAAAAATCCTCTTCAATTGGCGTTTCATAACCTGAATGTTTCTGCTGAGCCCAAAGTAATCGGCAAAGAAATCCGTTGTCTTTATAATAAACTCTCTTCCACACCTCTCCCTACTAATAAAGCCCATTTTAAGGAGCTCCCTTATGTGATTATATGTGTGTTTGCCTCTTACCTCAATAACCTGCTTTTGGGTTACCGGCTGCCTATAGGCTATGTAGGATAATGTTCTTAGGGGGCCTATTGTTAATAGGGGTCTTATGGCAAGCTTCTTAACTCTATCAGCATATTCCATTTTAAGTTGCATGACAAACCTTCCATCCTCAAGCTCAAGCACTTCTATGGCACCATTGCGCCGCTCATACTCCTTAACAAGCATTCCAATAAGTTTACGCACTCTCTCCTCTGAGCGGGAGCCCACGATGCCACAAAGAGTCTTCAGGTCTAAAGGTCTACCAGCCACATAAAGCGCTGCCTCAATAAGCCTAATCTTCTCCTCCACACCCTCCTTTAAGGCTCCCTCATTTTCGGCGTGTATTGCTTTGCCACCTCCATCATCACTTGCCGAAGCAACCTCAGCCGCCAAAACCCTCATCCCATTCAACCACCCTACTATTAAGTGTTATATGTATTTCACCTAAACTCTCATCTTGCCATAATGAAACTTTACCTCTATGAGCCAAAAACAATAGAACTATGAAGACCCTAATGGCTTCAATCCTGCTTAGACCCTTTATAAGATTTGAGAAAGTTATAATTTCGCCCTTCTCAGAAAGCACATATATTTTCTCAGAGAGCTCTTTAATTCTATTCTCGATCTCCATCAAGTAAGCGCTTAACATTGGAATAACTTCAGGTGGTGTTAGTAACGGCTTCTGAGTAGCTTTAGGAAGCATTGAAGTCTCGTCCCGTAAAGCTTCCTCAAGAGCCTCAAGCAAGCTCTGAAGGGTCGTTGTTGTAAGCTCATAGCGTAATGGTGGAATGAGTGGCGGGATTGCTTCAGAATTCCTTTCAGATTCTGTGAGTTCACGCTGTGGTTGGGGTTCCTCAGACTTCAAAAGGAGGTTAGATTTTAGAAGATATATGAGGGCCGAAGAGTCTAATGCGACGCCAGATGCCCTAAAGTCTATAACTGCTCTTCGATCCATCTCTTCAAGGAAGGAATGTAGGAGGAACGCTACATTAATGCTCCAGGGGTTAACTTTTTGCAAACGTTGAGGGTCAAATAATATATCCCAAGGCGGCCGAAAATAAAATGGCTTAGTCAGTTCGCCCATGTTACGCCACACCCTTAAGAGTCAACGAAACAATACGTGAGACACCATTCTGCCCATATATTCCATAAACTTTATCAGCCTTACTGATCATTTCGGGCTTCAGCGTTATGACGATGAATTGAAGCTGTTTATTTGACGCTTCCTCTGAAAGGAGTTCGCCGAGCCTTTCAACATGAAAGGCGTCTAGGTGAGCATCTATCTCATCAAAGAGGTAGAAAGATGCCGGCGAAAACTCCTGTAGGGCTAAGAGAAAAGCTACCGCAGACACAGATCTCTCTCCACTACTTGCGCCGCTTACCGGCATTGGAGACTTTCCTGGAAATTGAACTATCATATCCACGCCGCCAGCGAAGGGATCCTCCTGGTTCTCAAGTTTAAGGTAAGCGCTTCCACCACCAGTTAACCTAGAGAAGTAGCCGCCTATACTCTCATTTATTTTATTAAAGGCGTCCATGAAGACCTTGAGCTTCTTCTGCTCAATCTCCTCGATGAACTTGAGGATAGCAATCTTCTCCTTCTCAAGATCATTAAGTCTCAGGGACATCTCCTTATAGCGCGAAACTTCCTCCAAGTACTGAGTCTCAGCCAGCTGATTGACCGCCCCTATACGCTTAAGTTCCTCCTCAATAGTTCTTAGCCATGAACCAATCTCGTCCATTGAAAGACTTTCTAAGGTTTCTAGCGGCCCCTCATAGCCTAGCTCTTTTAACCGCTCCCTAAGCCTACCAGCCTGGAGGTTAATGCTCTGCATCTCAATTTTAAGATCATTTAGGGCTTTTATTCCTCTATCATACTCCATATCCAGCTTTGATATCTCCGCCTCAAGGGCATCCATCTGCGATGTGAAAACGCTCATTTTCTCTCTAGCTTCGCTTATTTCCCTTGAAAGATCCTCTCTTGCCTTCTCGAACTCCTCAATCTTCTTACGTGTTTCAGCTTCTTCCTTGAGCGCCCTCTCTAACCCATTTTCAAGATCTACAATTTGCATTGAGACCTCGTTAAGCTGCGCTATCAGGCTCTCCATGCTCTTCTTTAGAACCCCTTCAACTCTCATCTTTATTGTTGATAGCTCTGACCCAACATCATTATATTTTTGCTTCAGCCGGATTATTTCTTGGGCGATCTCGGAGCGCCTTTTCTCTATATCATGAATCTTTAATAAATCGGCTTCTCCTTTTAGGCGCTCATATTCGCCCCTTAAAGTCTTCTCTACACCATTTATTTCATTAAGCCTTGCTTCAAGATGGGCTAGCCTCTCACGCGCCTCCCCCACACGGCCCACCATGTCTTCTATTGTGCGTTCTATACGCTTAGTCTGGGCCTCCGCTTGAAACAAATTTTTCTTAACCCGGTCGATCTCCCCATCAATCTTAGCCAATGACTCTGATAGAGAAACAATATCGTTTTGTGTTTTTGATATTTCGCTCTCAAGCTCCGCAATAATACTCTCCCTGTTATTTAGGTAGCTTCTAATCGCCGTAACGGCCTTATCTAGACTCTTTAGGGCCTCATCGCTCGGTATAAATTGTGATAAATCAATGTATCTCCTGTAGAAGCCGCTCTCAATTCCTCCCCAAGACTCATATAAGTCCCCATTTAGTGTAACGGCTCTGAATCCATCTTTTGAGACTCTTATAGCGGTATCTTCATTTAGGGCCAAAAGAGTATCACCGAAAACGAACTCCACAGCTGACTTATAGCGTTCATCGCAATAAATGAAGGAGGAGACCCAGCCTGCAAGACCATCAATGTTAATGGTTTTATTGGCGCGGTTGTTCGGCAGGAGATCCCTAAGCGGAATTATTTTTATTCTTCCAAGCTTCATGCGCTTAAGAGCCTCTATACACACGAATGCGACATTAAGATCATCAACAACGAGAGAGTCAAGCCAGTCAGATGCGGCAGCCTCGATTGCCTTAACATATTCACTATCAAATTTTATTAGATTCCTTAGTCTACCATGAATGCCACTCACGACTCCTCTCGCACCTAATTCTTCGAGATATTTTAGGGCCACCTCTTCAGGCTTAACCCTCTTTACAAGGTTCTTTTGCGCCTCAAATTTTATGAGGGCCTCCCTGGCTGTTTCGGCTATCTTTTCAGCATCCTTAATCTCCCCTTCGAGGGTCGCCCTTCTTTTAATGTATCTATCTAATGCTGACCTTAAATCGTTAACCCGCTTTCTCTGGGTACCCGCAACCTCCTCTAACCTAGATAGCAATTCCAGAAGCTTCTCGCTTGAGGACAATAATTCCTCTTTCTTAGTCTTTAGGTCCTCAAGCCTTTGAAGGTAGATGTTTATCTCGGATTGAAGCCTAGCCCGCTCACCCTCGAGGCTGACCCTCTCCTCACGTATCCTAATTATCTGGCCCTCTATTTCATTTATCTGCTTAGCCTTCTCCTCAAATACTGACCTAACATCCGAAAGATCTCTTGACGTAAAATCATATAGAGCCTGCTTCTCCTCTATTTCTTTGTTTAGCTGCTCTAGGAGGATAGCTAGCTGGCTCATTTTATCTTCAGACTCCTTGATCTCGCCTCTCAGCGACTCTATCTGCTGTCCAAGCCTTTCACGGAGGGCTTTTAGTCTGTCGGTGTTGGCTCGTCCATCGCTTATCTTAGAGAGTATTTCGCTAAGCTTAGATTTTAAGCTCCTAATATTTACTTCAATATCGATCATCTTACTATTTTTCTCTTGGATGTCGTCGAAGCCCAGCCTGCGTAGCTCGCTTTCAAGCTCCCTACGCTTAATTTTGAGGGACTCCCTCTGCTCAGATAACAATCTATTTCTCTCCTCAGTCTCAGATATCTCCCCCAGTAACCTCTCAGCCTTGGCTTCAAGCTCCCTCAGGCTTCTGGAAGTTTTTATTATTTCTAGCCGAATCATCTCCCTCCTTAGCAGATTATGTCGGAGGAGATTATTCCGCTCCCTCTCTAAATCCTCAACCCTCCTCTGGATTTCACTTATCTGCCCGAGGGCTGTCTTTATTGCTATGTCAGCCTCCTTAAGCTTCTGCTCGGCTTCAGCCTTCTCAGCATCATATTGAGCTATCCCAAGCATGTCTTCAATTATCTTCCTACGCTCAACGGTTGATATCTCAGCCATTCGGGTAAGCGTACCCTGCAAAACAATGTTATGACCATAGGGGCTTATGCCAGCAACTGATAGAACCTCAAGCAGATGGGCCCTTGGAACCTTTCGACCATTAATTCTATAGACGCTCTCACCGTTCCTGTCGATCTCGCGGGCTATCGTGACCGTTGCGGTCTCAACCGGTATCCTCCCATCAGAATTCTCAAACTGGACGATTACCTTAGCTATATTCTTCCTAATGTTTGATCCTTCACCGCCGCTAAATATTAAGTTAGAGAAGTTCTCAACCCTAAGTCTCTTGGCGCTTAGCTCACCGAGAGAGAAGATGACTGCGTCGATTATATTAGTCTTACCACTGCCATTTGGGCCAGTTATTACGGTAAACCCTTTATCAAACGTTAGTGCTGTTTTCAACCCGAATGTTTTAAACCCGTCTATTTCAATGCGCTTGATATATGGCATCCTTAACCGTTCTCCCCGATATCAGTCCCTCCATAGCCAGATGAGATCTCAGGCAGATTTAGAGTAACCTACTTTAGAGCCACGCGTTCTCTCAGATAGCCTTTTAATAAAGGCCTTAACGCTCTCCTCAGCACCATATACGAGCGCGTATCCGTCGTCTTCAACCCTAAGCTTCAGGTTAAATTCGCCAGCAACCTCTCTAATAAATTCAAGCGGGGTTATCTCCGTCACCTGAACTCTAACCCACTTCTCCTCTCTTGGAAGACCCGGGCGAAATCTAGGGAATTCTTCAAGCATAAAGCCCTCCGCCTCAAGTTCACAGAGTCTCCTTAAAATATTGTTAACATAGTCTTCCCCGAAGACGTTCCTTGCGGCTGGCAAAATGTAGCTCTCCACATTACTTAAATACTCTTCTAGGCGGGCAACGTTCTCTGAGCGAATTCTATCGGCCTTAACAACCTCTAGCATGATCTTCGCTGAGCGTAGATCATTGATTATATTTGGGGGCACCCTCTCCCCGCGCCTACAAAGATCCGTGATTACATCAGACAATATTTTCCAGCGCGCTTCCCAACTCATAAAGGCACCCTGCAAAACAAATAGGGCTGATTTAGTGATAAGTTTATCGTATGGAAAGTAATCTATTATACCATGATCGTGAAGCATAAGATCCTCCACCTAATTAGCATGTGGACATAATAATTATTTGATTTTTCTAATATGCTGACCTATATATGCGAAATAGCGATCATGAGAGAAATAGATAAGCGCAACGGCTTTCTTAAGGTTGAGAGAAGAAAGATTATGGATAAGGGAGCATGTGCGGCTTAGGTTTCAAGATAAAACAGGTGATAGTGCTTAGATCCGATATAAAAATGAGCCCTGGGAAGGCTGCGGCGCAAGCCAGCCACGCGGCGGTCTCCTCAGCAGATGAAGCTAGAAGGAATTATCCATCATGGTGGAGGGAGTGGATTGAAAGCGGCCAATGCAAGATCGTGTTAAAAGTTAATTCCGAAGCTGAACTACTGGAGCTGGAGAGAAAGGCAAAGGAGCTAAATCTTCCAGTAGCCCTAATATCTGACATGGGGTTAACTGAGCTAAAGCCTGGAACAATAACTGCTCTCGGAATAGGGCCAGCCCCATCAAATCTCATAGATAGGATCACCGGAAGTTTACCGCTATATTAAGGATCAGCTATGTTTAGGATTCCAGGGATAGAGGTGAGCGCTGGAATAGAGGTTTATGCAACTAAGTGTGAGGGGATAGGGGGCGCCATCAAAAAGACGCCTGAGGACTTTATTGTTGAGGAGATTTTAGTTGATGGTTCTAAAGCATCAATTAAGCCAGAAGAAAGCGGTGTTAGTGGTCTCGCCGAGCACGGCAGATATCTCATATGCGTCTTAATTAAGAGGGGGTGGGACACGATATTGGCTATCGAGGAGATAGCTCGAAGGGTAGGGGTGAGATCTGATAGAATTGGATTTGCTGGTATAAAAGATACTGACGCCCTAACAGCTCAGTATATAAGTGTAGGCGGCGTTCCAGTTGACAGGATTTCTCAAATAGATATTAAGGGTCTTCTGGTAAAACCACTAGCCTACTCTAATGAAGAGATATCTCCAAAGAAACTTTTTGGAAATAGATTTACAGTGGTCGTTAGGGGGATAAGGCTTAAAGAGGAGACAACTCGAAAGAGGATTGAAAGGATATCCGGCGAGCTGGAGGATTTCGGCGGTATACCAAATTTCTTTGGTCATCAAAGGTTTGGCACTATTAGGCCGATAACGCATCTGGTCGGCAAATATATTATTAAAGGAGATTTTGAGAAGGCTGCCCTAACATTCCTAACATATGTGAGCCCATTTGAGAGCCCGATGGTTAAGGATGCTAGGAGAGAAATCTATGAGACGATGAATTTTAAAATGGCCCTTAAAAAGTTCCCGAAGACGCTGGTATATGAGAGGTTGGCGCTTGAACACCTTGCTAGGAGTCCAGGGGATTATATAGGGGCCTTTAATAGGCTTCCAGCGAACCTCCGCAAGATCTTCATACAATCATACCAGTCATACCTCTTCAATAAATTTTTAAGCGAGAGGATAAAGCGCTGTATACCACTAAAAGAGGCGCAGGTTGGGGATTACGCCATAAAACTGAACGGCACTGGGCTGCCAACAGGGAAGTTTATTAGGGCTAAAGATAGTAATGTCTCCTCCATAAATGAGGAGATTAAGGCTGGAAGAATGGCTGTGGCGCTACCACTTATAGGTCCTAAGCAGCAGCCTTCAGAGGGTTTACAGGGGGAGATTGAGAAGGAGATTTTAGAGGAGGAGGGCGTCACGGGCGAGGATTTTAAGAGGGCAAGCATGATCAAAGTTAACCTTTATGGAGGATTAAGGGTTGCGCTGGAAAGGGTGATAGATTTAATGGCAGAAGTTGTTTCGGGAGGAGAGGACGATACTAGTGTCATATTCAAATTTATTCTTCATAAGGGCACCTACGCAACAATCGTGTTAAGAGAGTTCATGAAACCAAGAACAGATAGAGAGCTGATAGAAGGCGGCTTTTAACCGAATAGAATTTTACAGCTTCTAAATAAACAACATCTCTAAAAAGAATTAAAAATAGAGAAAAAGAGACTACGCTGATAACTCTGTTGATGCGCTTTTCTCGATAACTTTTATATTTACTATGACTATCCTAGTAACCGCTTTGGCCCTTAAATCTACCTCCACATGGGCTCTACCACCATCTCCATTAGCTAGTATTACTAAGGCTTTACTGGATTCCATAGCGATTTTCCCACCCTCTTGGACAACAAGCCTTATCCGGGCCACTCTAATGCTGCTGACGTTATACCCCTCATTGAGAAGCCTTTGGACGTCTTCATCCGCCTTCGCTATGTTCAAGACTTCTTCTTTAAACTCCTCACTAATCTCCACTTCGAAGTCTCTACACCTAGGAAGCCATCTCCAACAGCGCTTAGGAACGCATGAGAAGTTCTGCACGTCTTTAACGTATCGGGATGCCCTTAAAGCCAATATATCCTCGCGCTCAGCCCACTGATTCATCCCAATGGAGAGACCTGAGTAAGCCAGAGCGCCATATACGCTATACAAGGAAATAATTGTAGCGCCCAGCACTGCTAAGCCTAGGATCATTATCGCAGCAGCCTTCTTCAATCCGCTTCACCGCAATCCATGAGAGCCCCAGCATATAAAAGGATTTTTCAGAATTATATCCTAGATTTATCAGGAAATATCCTGTTTATTTGAGGCTGAGGTAGAGTAGAATTATTAGCGCGATTAGAGCGAGCATATCTGGTAGCATTGCGAAGGGGCCTAGGCCGAAGGCTCTGAAGCCAAACAGCATTTGTATGAATGGATTGGACGAGAGTGTATAAAGGAGGAGGATCAGTGAGAATATTATTAGGCCAAGGGCAAATTGGGCGCCAGTCTTTTTATAGGCATCCATGTATACCATGAGCAAAATTAATACAAGCGTGACATTAACTGTTGTGATAATTGATCTAGCTGTATAGAAGAGCTCAAGGTCTGGTATGGGTACATTTGGCGGTGGGATAAAACCCCAATCCCTAAATCTCCTCATTATAGTAAATTCAAGCTCGCTTTGGCTTATTTCGCCGTGCCGATATCTTTCAATGAGCTGTCTAATTTCATTTATCTGGCTTTTGGATAAGCCCCAGCGCGTCCTAATTTGATGTTCTGGAGCAGCCCCAGTAACAGCTAAGCTGCCTATGGCTGCGGCGATGGCGGCCGCCATGATGACGAGTATTATGAGAACTACAATCTTGTTTTTGCCATTCATTCCCTTCATTATTCTACCTACTTCCTTTTCTCTTTTTCTCTAATTTTCTTCCAAATCTCTTCAAAGATCGTATAGTTTTCTTCCATCTCAGGGGATAAGAAATATGTGACGCCGTATTTTTCCCCGGCAGATCTTACCACCCTATTCTTTTCAAGTATCTCGAGGTGGTGCCTTACAGTTCTATAATCGACATTTAATAGACTGGCTAGCTGATTAGCATTCATCGGGGACTCCTTTAAGGCCATAATTATCTGGGCCCTCATGGCGCCGCCCCTAGTTCCAGCAATAAGCCAGCCAAGTATATATCTCAGTCTCTCAGCCCGATAGATCATCCACCTAGCTCCAGGCAGAGTATATGGGGGAACGTTGAGGTATCCCCACTAAACCCTTATTATATCCATTTAATTTTTAACGGACTCTGACATAATTACGAAAAACCCTTTTATTTATCCCTTTACGCAAATACTATAGGCTAGGAGGGGAGGGGTGGTCATCACGGAAGAGGGCAGGGATGGTAGGCTGAGAGTTCTATTGTTAATAATGCTCCTTCTGGTGATAGGTTTCTCCGTTGTCGGATACTTTAGCTATTCAATCGGCTATACGTCCGCCATGAGCGAGATAAATAGGTTGCGGAGACAAGTTGAATCCTTAGAGGGAAATATAACGGTTCTACATGAAAACCTAAAAACGATGACTGAAAACGCAAGACAGTACGGGCTGCTCATCGAAAATATTAGCCTTTCAGAGATTTATGAGCAGGTTAAGAACTCTATAGTGATGGTAAGAGGGTTTATGCGCGTACTAAGCATCTTTGGATATAGTTACAGTCGGGTCCAAGGCTCCGGCTTCGTCTATAATTATACTGGTCAAATGATTATAGTCACAAATTACCATGTTGTGCGAAATACAGTGAATACAACTGTGACGTTTGCTAATGGGAATAGCTATCCTGCCTCCGTACTTGGATATGATCCTTATGCCGACCTAGCTGTTTTAAAGGCGGATGCCCCTGAAAGCGAATATCATCCAATAGAAGTGGTCAGCTCATCCACGCTTAGGGTTGGCGACATAGTTATAGCTGTAGGCAACCCTTATGGCCTTTATGGATCAATGAGCATCGGCGTAGTTAGCGCCCTAGGAAGAACAATAACTGCTGAGGCGGCCGGAAACTATCCAATAGCTAATGTTATACAGACAACAGTGCCTCTTAATCCTGGCAACTCTGGAGGACCGCTTCTAAACATTAAAGGGCAGGTTGTTGGAATAACGACTGCGATTATAAGCGGCTCTCAAGGCGTGAGCTTCGCCATACCATCGAACACTCTGCTGAGGGAGATTAAGTGGCTGGTTGAGGAGGGGAGATATGATAAACATCCATGGCTCGGCGCTGTTGGGGTCGATATGACCTACGAGATTGCAAGGGCTATGGGTGTAAACGTAACATATGGTTGGCTAATAACTCAGGTCATTAAAGGTGGCCCAGCAGATAAGGCTGGCTTGAGAGGGGGGACGAGAACTGTGGATGTGGCTGGTGAACTAATTGTTATTGGAGGCGATATAATAATTGCTGTGAACGGAGTCAGGATCACTGGGATAGATGATTTATCATCCTACTTAGAGGAGTACACGGTTCCAGAACAAACAGTTAAGGTTACAATAGTTAGAGATAACAGGATACTAATATTAGATGTCAATTTGGGCGCTAGGCCACCTCTTCGGTGAAGATCTGAATTTATGGAACTAGCCTAAATCTATCCCTTGGAAATAATACTACTTCTCTAATGTTCTTTATACCAGTCAACACCATCATTAGTCGCTCGAAACCTATCCCCCATCCAGCGTGCGGCGGCATGCCAAAATCGAAGGCTTGAAGATGATACTTAAAGGATTCGGGGTTTAAGTTCTGCTCCTTCATACGACTAACTAAGAGATTCTTATCATGTATACGCGTCCCACCAGAAGCTATCTCAACCCAATACCACATTAGGTCGAAGCTCTCACTTATTTCCGGCTTATCATCCCTCGGCTTTATATAAAATGGTTTCAGATGCGTGGGCCAATCAATTATAAAGTAGAAGTATGGGTGGAGTTTACCGAGCACCCTAAAGGCTGGCGTAGGTATGTCCTCACCCCAACTAATTTTTATTCCAGCTTCCTTAAGCTCGTTAACTATCTCATCGTATGTGAAGCGCCTAAATGGTATATCTGGAACAACAATTTTATGCTTAAGTATCTCGAGCTCCCTACGACACCTTTCTTTAACCACATAGCATACATGCTGTATGAGCCTCTCAGCAACCTCCATGACATCTTCCGCCGTGGCAAAGGCTTCCTCCATGTCAATAGAGATGAACTCAGATAAGTGCCGTCTGGTATGAGATTTCTCGGCTCTAAAAGCTGGGCTAATCTCATAAACTTTCTCAAAATCTATCACGAGCTGCTCTTTATAGAGCTGCGGGCTCTGCGCTAGAAAAGCCTCCCTCTCAAAATATATTACTGGGAATAGGCTTGCACCACCTTCAGTTGCAGTTGCAATTATTTTTGGCGTATGAACCTCAATAAAACCATTCTTAGAAAAGAATTCCCTGGCAGCTTCTAGGGCTACGTGGCGTATCCTGAATATTGCTTGGGGTTCGTCCCTAACTAGATCTAGGATTCTAGCATCCAGCCTAACGTCTATGTCTGCGGGCGTCTTGCCAGTAATGTCTATTGGGAGGGGTTGCTTCGCCCTATTTAAGGTAATTATGCTCTTCGGTATGACTTCAACGCCCCTAGGAGCCTTAGTCATCCTCCTAACAACTCCTCTGACGCTTACACAATCTTGGCGCTGTAAGTCCTCAACCAGCCTAATTATATTTTCATTAACCTCATCTTTAGGGACTGTTATCTGGATAAATCCCTCCCTATCTCTCAGCAATATGAATTTTATGCCGCCTAAGTCTCTGACCTCCCCTACCCAACCCGCTAGAGTGACTTCTTTTCCATCAAGCTCAGGGGTAACCTCACTAGTATAATGGGTTCTCTTCCAGGGATTCTCGCGGGCTGTGCCTTTTTCGCCGTTCACGGTTATACACCTATTCGGCAAATTCAACACGCAATGTTATTCCCCTAATCCTCCTTGCTATCTCCTTTGCGACATCAACATTTAATGATTTCTTACGTTTATCCTTTCCTCTAAGAATAACACGGGTTTCAACCGAGCCATCTGGAAGCCAGATCTTATTTATTGTGACAACATTTAGGGGCGCAAAAAGATCCTCAATGAATTTCCTCTCACCAGAATTATACTCGAGTACACGAACACTCTTACCAATTTTACTCTCTAAGGCTTTAATCACCTTTCCACCATAACCCAATATTTTATTCATATCACCCCTTCTAACAAGTATAACCAAAATGTTATTAACCTCAAGCGCCCCACGAAAATAAACATCCTGGAGCAGTGGGTATTCATTTTCGAGGGAGACGAGTAGGCGGGCGACCTCCAAATCCAGTTGTGTCACCTCGCCCTTCTCAAGCTTCGCCCTACATTTAGAACATAATATCCCGCTTCTTAAACAGAATTGACACAGCTCGGCCCTCACTTTTTTCCAATCCCTCCAAGTGAGAGGGGCGACCTCTAGCCTTAACACTGATTTCCTTCGCACCATTATAGAGCAGCATTAAGCAAGTGACCACATAGCTTATCAATGGCTTCCTACCCACCACTACAGAAAAGCTCTCCGGCATATTTTCACACCTCTCCTTAATTCAAATGACATGTATGACAATTGGATAAATATCTTACGGTTTTAATAATAAAAATATTATGTAAAGGAGAATGTGAGAGACCGGGATATTGATTCAATCAAACAGAGAATCTTGCAGCGCACAACCTAAACTGTATAAATAGTTGCTTTACATCCTTTTTATAGAGGAGATTTGGAAATGGATATTTTTGAAGTTATTAAATTCAGAAGGAGTATACGATCCTTTACCAGAGAGGATGTCAGCGATGAGCAGATAGAGAAGATACTTGAGGCTGCTAGGTGGGCCCCCTCAGCCGGAAATCTTCAGCCGTGGGAATTTATAGTTATAAGGAGACCTGATATTAAGAGGGAGGTTGCTAGGGCGGCCTTAAATCAGACTTTCATAGAGGAGGCACCAGTAGTCATAGTTGTATGTGCTAATGAAGTTAGGTCTGGCAGCATATATGGGAGCCGTGGCGTAAATCTCTACTGCATACAGGATACTGCCGCGGCGATTGAAAATATGCTATTAGCAGCATGTGCCATTGGTTTGGGGGCATGCTGGGTTGGCGCATTCAATGAGGAGGAAGTTAGGCGGATACTTAATGTGCCCAGGGGCATAAGACCTGTAGCGATAATACCCATAGGGTACCCGTCTGAGAGGCCTAGCCCGCCGCGAAGGAGACCATTAAAGGAGATCGTGCATCATGAAACCTTCTAAGTAAATGGTTCACACCCTTTTTACACTGGAAATTTTTCCGCCATCTCAATAATCTCGGCTGCCTGATCTGCCGTCAATTGAAGACCATGTAGATATTTTCCTTTGGCCTTTAGGTTGGCTAGGAAGGTCTCTTTGATGGGTATAGGTGGTTCAAATTTGTATAGTTCCCTGTCTCCAGTTCATGAGCTCACATTCAAGTCTCTCCTTATCACTTAAATCATTCTTTTTCACGAACTCCTCCACAACCCCATAGCCGATAAGTGAATCACCAAGATCAGATTTTCTAGCAAGAAATATTACGTCGCCCTTCCCCAACGCCCACCGTCAAGAAAAGGTTTGTTAGAATCAAGGAGACATTATATAGCTTTAGGGATGCGGGTTGAGGATTGATAGGCAGCTAAACGCTGCCATAAACCTATACCTTCAGATGGAGGGGCTTTCTCTAAGCAAAAGGCTCTTTAATGAGCTGATGAAGGCTTGGAGCGGGTTCACCCTGACAGGGGAAGAGGCCGATGAGGGCTCCTATGAACCCGTGAGGAGTCCTAGGCTGGTGAACCCAAGAGCTACGCAAGTCTATCTAAGACCACGTAGCTCAGAACCCTAGGAACCCCAGGATAATACTTCTTCAAACTAAAAACTCTCTTAAGCCATTCCTCCTTAGTTCTCCTTCAATATAAAATTCCTGGGCTGGAGTACACTTTGCTCGCCCAAATCGGTGCACATCCCCTAGATAAAGTAATCTTTTTGGGGAGAATAGATAAAATTTTGGTATTTTTTGTCTAGAAAATTTAGTGCTTATCTATTTTATTATTCCATAACCGATGAGACGCCATCTTCCCATTATCCTACGGCTTAAAGCCGCATTTGAGTTCTCCTCAGCACAGACAGGTCTCGTAAGCTTGATATCAACAGTATTACCTCTAACTCTGGTAACATTACCGGTTGTGATAGCTGTTCCAACATCTAATAGGAGTGTTTCGCCAGTATTTATCTGCTCAACTTTAGTCTGCTCTTTAGCCCCCACAACACGCTCAAATAAATGCGTCTCCATGGTTAACTCATATCTTGTCGGTGGAAGCAGGTCTGGTTTACCGACAACGTTTCCTATAAGACCGTCCGCCTTTGTTAATGATGGATCTAAGAGTGTGCCGACTCCAACCAATCCGCCGCAGACAGCTTCATCAACATATCTCCCGCCAGTATGCAGACTCGTTATCTTAGTGAACAGAGGTTCATAGACACCCCTGGCTAAAGCGCTTACCCCGGGTCTTATCTCAATTTCATCCCAAACTCTAAATTTGCCTTGAAGGATAGATCCGCCTATAACTCCCCCAACGAGATTCTCTATTGGAGTTCCAGGTTTATTTACATCAAAGGATCTTACGACATACATGCGTGGGGGCTTGGCTGGATCGCGCGGCGGTGTAGGAATATACTTCTCTATCATATAGAGCAAAATATCTATATTAACCGAGTGTAATGCTGAGACGGGAATTATCGGGGCTTTCTCAGCCACGGTACCCTTAACAAACTCTTTTATCTCCCTATAGCTTTCAAGCGCACGTTTCTTATCAACTAAGTCTATTTTTGTTTGAGCTATAACTATCCTCTTCACGCCAATTATTTCTATAGCAGCAAGGTGCTCCCTTGTTTGGGGCTGTGGGCATGGCTCGTCAGCCGCAATAACGAGTATAACGCCGTCCATAACAGCTGCTCCAGAGAGCATTGTCGCCATTAAAGCCTCGTGGCCGGGCGAATCCACAAAGCTGAGCGCTCTAATAAACTCCGTTTTTGACCCGCATCTCGGGCATACATCGCTCGTCGAATAATTATGCGGAGGCTCGCAGACGGGACACTTATATACTGGGGCGTCAGCGTATCCGAGCTTTATTGTTATACCCCTCTTTAATTCTTCGCTATGCCTCGAAGCCCAAACACCGGTAATCGCTTCTACAAGAGTAGTCTTCCCATGATCTACATGACCTATTGTACCAATATTGATTTCAGGTTGACGGGCTAACATTTTTCCTTGCCATTCCTTATCATCTAAACAGCAACTCAGATTTTAAGCTTTTATTTTTACTTAAAAACTTTCCTCACAACAAAATAATTTAATGACTATGTTAGAACAATACTTTAACAGAGTATTATAAACCATGCCGTGCTTTTTAATTTCAACATTGTTGTGGCCTTAGAAATAAAGTATTTAGATGCCTCTATAGATAGATGCAATTGGTGAAGCACCATAGTGCCCATTAAAGATTTGTCTCTTTTAGATGGAGATACGTTGGTGACTAGTGAGGATTTTATTTTTAATGTGTTTGGGTATGAGCACCCGGAGGGCCGCCTCTTCACTTTTCTCAAGTATATTCCCTCGAAATTTAGAGACCTATTTAATGTCCGACTTTTAAAGAGGACGTGGAAATACTCTGGAATCGAGTTTTCCCGCGCAGAGAAACTCTATACGGCTGGAAATTATAGGGTGCTCCTAAAGACTTTTAAAGAAAACTTTCCCAACTACGTTTATTTCTGCCCATTTAGAGGAAAGGAGGTTATTAGTGTCCCACTTAGCCACGTCAAAAAGGTTTTCACTCCAAAATATTGCCTGCAGGCCCTTCTTGAAAGACAGAATAAGGATAGACTTCAGGAGGCGGCATTAGACCTAATTATACTTATCTCGGATGTCTCTAATGTTCCAGTCGAGGATTTTGGATTGCATGGATCCATAGCCCTAAGCATGTATAGTGAGGAGTCTGATATAGATATTGTCGTTTACGGTGGTAATAACTTTAGGAGGGTTGAAGCCGCCATAGGCAAGCTGGTTAAGGAGGGCCTGTTCAGCTATATATTTAAGAATAGGCTGGATGCTGCGAGAAGGTACAGGGTTAGATATAAGGATAAAATTTTCATGTACACCGCTGTTCGAAGGTCTGAGGAGATAAATGTTAGGTACGGCCAATATTATTATACGCCCATAAAGCCAGTTAAATTTACATGTAGGGTTAGGGATGATAGTGAGGCAATGTTCCGCCCAGCGATCTATGAGATAGAGGATTACTCCCCAACGGGTCTGGATTCTGATATGTCAGGCGAGGTGGTTCCGAGGAGGGTTGTCTCGATGGTTGGATGCTATAGGAACGTTGCGAGGAGGGGTGATGAAATTAGGGTTTCCGGCATTCTTGAGCGAGTTAAAGATGCTTTAAGTGGCGATGTATTTTATCAGGTTGTTGTCGGGACGGCTGAGGGTGGGGATGAGTATATTTGGCCCATATAAGGCTTAGGGACAGAGATGCAATAGTTACGTCAGAGGGGCTTATATTTAGAGTTCTAGGATACGTACATCCGCCGGAGGGCTACATATGTGACGTCGAGTATGCCCCATCAGAGATATATCGGTCAAGTAACCTAAAAGCGTTCAGAAGTGATGGAAAGAACATTTTCTACAAATTTTATGGGGATGAGGGATGGAAGTTTCTGCTAGAAAAGTACCCGCAATATATGCTGTATTACAGGCCTCTGGGAAGAAAAGTTATAGGGGTGAAGTATGAGGCTATTAGTGAGGTTAGGAAGCCGGAGGAGAGACTCCGGCAACTTTCCAGGATAAGCCCCACCGATAGCTTAACCCACGCCCTCCAAAAAATCCTCACAATACTTGTCGAGAATCATGGACTCTCACTGGAAGATTTTGGTGTCTTCGGCTCTCTTCTCCACGGGTTCTACAGCCCAAAATTCTCCGATCTTGACCTAATAGTTTATGGCAGAGAATGTCTGAAGAGAGTTCGCAGCATACTAGGTGAGTTATGTGGTGAAGAGGGCTCCCCCATCACAAACGAGTTTGCAAATAACGGTTCAATTAAGGGTAAGGTCTGGCGCTTTAAGAACATAGGACCAAGCGAGTACCTTTGGCACCAGCGTCGAAAGATGATTTACGTGGTCTTCCATGACGAACAGTCTAAGCGGATGATAAAAACCGAGTTCGAGCCAGTTAAGTCTTGGAGTGAGATATCGGGTGAGAGCCAAGAGGTTCTTAGGGTGCGCTGGGTAGGGTGGGTTAAAGCGGTTCTCAGGATTACTGACGACAGGGATAGTCCATTCATGCCCTCAATATATCATGTTGAGCCACTCAAGATTATCAAGGGGCCTAGATGCGATGACATTCAAAGGGTTGTCTCGTATGTTGAGGAGTTCAGAATGCAATGCTTTAAGGACGAAATAGTCTACGCTGAGGGAAACCTAGAGGAGGTAGAAACAAGATGGAAGAGGTTCCATCAAATAGCGTTAACCTACGGACCACGCTATTATGAGCAGGCTCTCAAAACCGTAAAATCGATTTCTCTCATGGGCGTTAAGAAATACCCATAGAAATTTGTATGGCGATCTCATCACAATATTCTTAAAGGCGCAAACTTCTCCTTACCTTTTTGAGGGATAGTTGAAGGGCTTAATCGTTGTGAACCAGTTATGTGCAGATTGTTTGGCCTAATTTCGGTTAGACCTTACAATGCCTTTAGGTACCTGTTTAGTGACCCATGTTCGCTATTTGCTCAGAGTATGGCTGACCTAACTAGGCTTCAGTGTGACGGCTGGGGTATAGGCTTTTACGTTAATAGCTCCTTAAAGGTCATTAGGAGCGCTGAGCCGGTTTATGGGGAGCGCGAGCGTTTTAAGCGCCTTGCCGAGAACATTAAATCTAATATTATTGTTGCTCATATTAGGAGGGCTAGCAATCCACGCGGCCTCCCGAGGGAGAAGCTGATCTCCATCGATAATTCCCAGCCATTTTATTATGGGAATTATGTTTTCGCCCATAATGGCGTCATAATGATTCCAGACGAGGTCGCGGGTCTCCTTGGCGATTGGAGACTGATGATTAGGGGCTTGAACGATAGCGAGGTCTACTTCTGGTACCTCATCAAAAAGCTCCATGAGGGTAGAAGCGTCGTAGAAGCGCTAAAGGACTTTGAAAGGGATCTCTGGATGGTTTGGCAAGGGGTGCGCGAGAGACACCCTGATAAAACTAGGCCATATATGGGCTTAAATATGATATTCAGCGATGGAGAGAAACTATACGCTTACTGCAGGTATGATGAGGAGCTGGACGGCGCAATTAAATCACTATGCTATGGCGGTCAACCCGGAATGCAAATGACTTATACAATAAATTCAGAGAAACTCGTCGTATCCTCTGAGAAAACTAACCTCGAAGAGGATTGGAGGCCGCTTGAATGTAGCCAATTATTAACTGGCTACATTGAGAATGGCAGGGTGGCTATTATAAAAATAAAAATTTGATCGCGCCCCTATGTTAATGAGGCCTAAGGCAAACTTTGCCACCACGATAATCTCCAGAGATACCGCTGTTAATGGCATCCCTATCACCTCTGCATGGGCCTTGAGATAATTGCGGCAGCGCCATACCGATTATAGGTCATGCTCCCTAAGAGGGGCTCTAAAGTAAGCCCTAAATCTCAAAATTTAAAGAGTTAGACCTCTTTAGGGCGTCTTAATGGATAAAATTTATATAGAAAACCATGGTTTACATCTTTACTTGTGGTGCAGGGATTGTTGGGTGAACGTGTTCACTTCAATTAGTGATATTTCTTCTTTCGTAATGGTATTATCATTTGTACCCATTTTTTGGTATATATGATGCAATATGTTCTCATGGTGATCCAGTATGAGTAAGATTAGTTTTGCTATTCCGAAGGGACATCTCGCCGACGGCGCATTTAGGCTGCTGGAGAGAGCTGGATACACTATATCGGGCGCTGAGCGCTCTTATAGACCATCAATAAATGACCCAAAAATCGAATTAAAAATTCTTAGGCCGCAGGAGATACCGATGCTTGTCGCCGATGGCTTACACGATATAGGTATAACTGGAATAGATTGGATAAGGGAGGCGCGCGCTGATGTGGAGATTTTATTAAACCTTGAGTACGGTAGGGTTAAGCTCGTCCTAGCTGTCCCGAAGTCCTGGACAGACATAGAAAATCTATCAACCCTGCTGGAGAAGTTTAGTATGGAAGGTAGGGTTCTCAGAATATCAACTGAGTACCTCAATGTCTCAGCTGAGTACCTGATGAGTAACCCAACCTATAAGAGACTTTATGGATCTAAGGAGCCGTTAATGGTTACGCCCTGGTGGAGGAAGGGTGAGAACAATATGGTTGCACTGTATCTCTCTTTCGGGGCAACCGAGGCTAAGCCCCCCGAGGAGGCAGATGCGATAATAGATATCATGGAGACCGGGGAGTCTCTTGAACGAAACAATTTAAAACCTATTGAGGTTATAATGGAGTCATCGGCAATGCTCATAGTGAACAAGAACTCCCTCAGGGATACGGAGAAGCGTGAGAAAATATATGATGTCCTAACACTTCTTAAGGGCGTGATTGATGGCAAAAAGAAACTGCACATATTCGTTAATGTACACAAGAATAATCTTCCAAGTCTTCTTGAGAGACTACCAGCCCTTAAAAAGCCAACAATAGCCCCCCTTTCAGATGAAAACTGGTACTCCGTGAATACCGTAATAGATAGGGATCAGTTCCTAGAGATCCTTCCAATATTGAGGAGACTCGCCCAGGGATTAGTCGTTTACGAGCCTAGGCAGGTCCTCCCACTAGAGGAGATATCTGTGAACGAGGAGAGGATTGGGGAGAGCTAGATTGCCAGTGAAGATGATGAGGCTGAGTGAAGCGGAGGGGCTTCTCCTAAAGGATAGGTGGCCTGGGAGGAGCCTAGACAATAAGCTGCTTAGTTATGTTGAGGAGATCGTTAAAGAGGTTAGGGAGCGGGGGGATCAAGCCCTAATAGATCTCACTGAAAAGTTTGATGGGGTTAAATTAGATATTAATAGACTTAGGGTTAGCCCTAAAGAGATCAAGGATGCCTATAGTAGGATTAGCAGTAGGCAGATATCGGCGCTTGAAACGGCTAGGAGGAGGATCTATGAGGTTGAGAGGAGCCTCCTCTCTAAAATAAGTATTGAATATATTGATGATCTTGGGGTTAAGGTATGCTGGAAGCCGCGGCCAATTAAGAGCGTCGGATGCTATGTGCCCGGGGGAAGATTCCCATATCCAAGCACACTTTTAATGACAGTTGTCCCGGCAAAGGTTGCTGGTGTAGAGAGGATTGTTGTCTGCACCCCTCCCTTAAAGAACGGTGAAGTCCATCCGCTAACCCTCGTCGCAGCCGACATATGCGGTGCAGATGAGATCTATAGGATTGGAGGAGCTCAGGCCATAGCGGCAATGGCCTATGGAACCATGAGCATCAAACCAGTTAGAAAGATTGTTGGCCCAGGAAACCAGTATGTTATGGCCGCTAAACTAATAGTCTCACGGGATGTCCCGATCGACCACCCGGCTGGACCGAGCGAGATAATGGTTTTAGCGGATGAGACTGCTAATCCAGATCATATTGCATTAGACATGCTCTCCCAGATGGAGCATGGCCCCGGAAGCATAGCTCTCCTAGTTACTACATCGATGAGCTTAGCTAAGCGTGTATACGAGAGTATAATGCTTTTGTCCGCGGATGTCAAGTTGAATGGGGATATATTGTTGTTAATTGCGGACGATGTAAACGAAGCTATAAAATTCATAAATGATTTTGCGCCGGAGCATCTGGAGATAATTGCTGAGGACTCCCATAGACTATCTGAGGAGATCTATTCAGCCGGGCTAATATTAATTGGCGACTCAACCCCCGCATCTATGAGCGATTACTGTCTTGGAACAAATCATGTTATCCCAACTGGGGGATACGGGCAAGTTTACCAGCCCCTCTCAGTCTTAAATTTCATCAAATTTACAAATATTGTTGAGTGCCCATTGGAAGCCTTAAGAGAGCTGTCGGCTAGCGCCATAACATTAGCTGAGAGCGAGGGGCTGGTAAACCACGCATTAGCTATAAGTAAGAGGGTTAGGGGTTGCCTGGAAAGAAGATAATTGAGGAGGTTATCAGCAGGGCGCAAAGCCTAAGCATATATGATGTCGGCGAGACAATTGAGAAATTAGCCTCAAAGCTCGGGAGAAAGCCCAGTGAAATACTGAAGCTTAACTCGAATGAGAACTTTTTTGTGCCGCTCAGCCTCATAAGGGATGTTTTAAGACAGGTTGTGGAGGAGACGGACCCAAGAATATACCCCAGAGATGAATATAGGTGCTTAAGGAGGGCTGTAAGCGATCTCATCGGCGTCTCTGAAGAACATATAGTGATTGGAGCCGGTAACGATCAGCTAATAGAGCTCGTCTCAAGGATATTTCTTAAGGATGGGGATGAGGCTCTCTCGATAGAGCCCACATTCTCCATCTATGAGCGGTGCGTTAGGGTTCAGGGAGCCACTTACAAAGGTATACTTCTAAAAGAAGACTTCTCCATGGACGTTGACGCAATGCTATCCGCCGTGACTTCTAAAACAAGAATTATCTTCCTATGCTCGCCAAACAACCCCACAGCAAACCAGATCAGACGTGAGGATATACTGGATCTTGCCGGAAAGTTTGAGGGGCCTCTAGCGATAGATGAAACCTACGCGGACTTTGCTGGCGCAACATTAGTCGACGCTGTGCGGGACTTTGATAATCTAATAGTCTTCAGAACATTCTCTAAGACATTTGGCCTGGCGGGTTTAAGGGTTAGCTACGCTGTAATCAATAGGCGGCTCGCTAGGGTGATTGAGGAGAGGTTTCAGATACCATATTCCACTTCAGTGATAGCGCTTAAGGCGGCTGTTAAAATGCTTGAAAGGTGGGATGAGATAGCGGAGACGATTAGCGCTATTAGGCGGGAGAGGTCTAACCTTATAACTGCGCTCAACAGCACAGCGGGCGTAAGGGCATTTCCATCGGAGACAAACTTTGTGTTATTTCAGGTTAACAGGGATTCCATGAGCGTCTATAAGAGCCTTTTGGAGAGAGGCATCATTATAAGAAATATCGGCAGGGTGCTGAAATTCAATAATTGTTTAAGAGTTACTGTTGCCCCAAGCCACATGATTGGGCGCTTCATTAATGGGCTTAGGGAGGTTATGCATGGCGGCCCCTAAAGGATATATTAAGGTGGGTTTTGACTTAGGCGAAGCATACGTTAAGGAGAGTAAACTAGAGGATATTAGCAGGGTAGATGCAGTAATATTTGACTGCGACGGAGTCTTAATAGACATAAGGGAATCCTATGACAAAGCAATATCAAAGGCAACCACATGGATATTTGAAGCGCTCACGGGCTGCAGAATCCCAGAAGAATTAATCTCAAGTAAATTAATATTCCTTTTTAGGAAGAGCGGCGGCTTCAGCAATGACTACGATATAGTTTACGGCCTCCTTATGTTCCTGCTCTCCGGGATGCCGATAAGTTTTCTCAATGAACTCGCCGGAGTAATAAGGGCGCTTAGACATGAGGGGGGCGTCTCTAAAAAAATCCGGGCGGTAATGGATGGAAAGCGTGCTTGGAGCATTAACTTTGACGCTAATAACTTAGCTGCTAAGATTGAAAAGTTCACATCTATGCTTGATGACACCGGGGTATCCTCTGTCGATAAATCAGTGCTCTCCTCAACAAATTTTCCAGAGGAAGTTTATATTACCATAAAAGATTTTCTCCATGGATCTAAGAGGGTCGACGAGGGCATAATCACAACAATATTTGAGGAGATATTCTGCGGACCGGAGCTTTTCGAGAGGATGTATAATATTAAGCCAGAGATATTCCATGAGACCGGAACAATAGAGAATAGCAAGGTTATAGTTAGGTCCGAAACCCTTAATAAATTGTCTTCGCTTACCGGTGGAGGTAAGTTTGGAGTAGCCTCTGGAAGCAGGCTCGCCTCCGCAAAATACGTTCTCGGCAACACCCTAGAGATTTTTAATCCAAGAGCGCTCGTCTTCCTAGACGATGTGGAGGAGATTGAGAGAGAATATTTGAGTAGGGGCTTCCTCAAGGTTAATCTCAGTAAGCCTAACCCATATTCTCTGCTTAGGTCAGCATGGGCTCTAGAGCCCTTTAGGGTCGCACTTTATATAGGTGATTCGATTGGGGATGCTCTTACAGTCAATAGGGCTAATAGGTTAGATCCAAGGTTCGTGTTCGCCGGGGTGTATGAATACACTGGCGTCAAAGATAAAGCCCTAAAGGAATTCCTTAAATTTGGCTGTGACATTATTTCTCCATCTGTTAATGAGATTCCATACATAATTGAGGCTGCCAGGAGGGCGGGGCTTGAGGGGGGCAGAATACTATAGGAGGACCGCTGAGACCGAGGTTAAAGTTAAGGTTGAGTTAGATGGTTCTGGATCTGTGAGCGTCAATACTGGCATATCATTCCTAGACCACATGCTCAAGTCTCTGGCAACCCACAGCCTAATTGACTTATCCGTGGAGGCTAGGGGAGACTTAAGCCACCACATCATTGAAGATGTAGCCATATGTCTTGGAGAGGCATTAAAGAAGGCTCTCGGGGACGCCGCTGGCATAGGGAGATTCGGGTACGCTATAGTCCCAATGGACTGTTCACTAGCCTTCGCCGCAGTCGACCTCTCTAATAGGCCTTACCCTAAGATCAACCTTAATCTTGAGGGAAAAAGTGTTGAAGATATGCAGTGTGAGGACATATACCACTTCCTAGAGACCCTGGCGAACTCCCTCAGAGCAAATGTGCACATCTGGGTTCAGTACGGCTTAAACGACCACCATAAGGTTGAAGCAGCCTTTAAAGCCCTCGCCTTATCCCTCAGACAGGCAGTCTCAATAGATGTTAGGAGGACCGGCGTGCCGAGCTCGAAGGGCGCTATATGATGATCGCATATGGCATCGGTAACCTATGCCAGTGCAAGTAAAAGAATTTCGTGAAATTAATTAAGCGCTAATCTGGGGCGGCCCCTTTGCTCATAATACCCTCAGTAGATCTGATGGAGGGTAAGGTTGTTAGGTTATTGAGGGGCGACCCTAAACACGCTTGGTTCTACGAGCATCTTGGCAACCCAGTAAACATCGCTAAGATGTGGGAGTCCGAGGGCGCACAGCTAATTCACATAGTTGATTTAGACGCAGCGTTTGGAAGAGGCGACAATATTGGGGTCATCGGCAACATTATACGTGCCATAAATATTCCAGTTCAGGTTGGTGGTGGAGTAAGAAGCATTCAGCGGGCGCGCCAACTAATTAATCTCGGAGCCAGCAGGGTTGTAATTGGGTCAATGGCTTTTAAAAGCCCTGAAACCTTTAAGGCCCTCCTAGATGAGCTTGGCTGTGATAGGGTCGTTGTTGCCTTGGATCACTTAAAGGGCATGGTTATGATAGATGGCTGGAGGGAGCAGACAAGCATGAGCCTCAGAGAGACTGCAAGGAGATTTTTGGATATTGGCGTAAAATTTCTCTTAGTAACGTCAATTCAACGTGATGGATCCCTAACCGGGCCAGATGTTGAGGGACTTTCTGAGATCATTGACCTTGGTGCTAACGTGATTGCGTCCGGGGGGGTTAGAAGCCTAGAAGACTTGATGGCGCTGAAGAAGCTCGGCATATATGGAGTCATAGTTGGCAGGGCGCTCTACGAGGGCTACTTCAGCCTAAAAGAAGCTTTAAAAGTTGCTTCTGAATGAACTATTATCTTGTGGTACCCTAAATGGCTCTAGCTAAGCGCATAATACCATGCCTGGACGTTGATCATGGGAGGGTCGTTAAGGGTATAAACTTTGTTGGTTTAAGGGATGCGGGGGACCCGGTTGAGCTAGCTAAGCGATACTGCGATGATAGGGCTGATGAATTAGTCTTTCTCGATATAACCGCATCGGCTGAGAAGAGGAGTATATTAAAAAATGTTGTTAAGGCGGTTGCCTCGGAGATAAATATACCATTCACAGTTGGTGGTGGAATAAGGAGCCTTGAAGACGCCTACCTGGTTCTATCTAACGGCGCTGATAAAATCTCAATTAATACTGCTGCAGTTGAGAGACCCGCCCTCATTAAAGAGCTTGCAGAGACGTTCGGTTCACAGTGCGTGGTTTTAGCGATAGACGCGAAGAGAAGATATGAGCGCAGACCAGATAGAAATGTTGTGGATACGCCTGATGGCTCATGCTGGTTCGAGGTTTACACTTATGGTGGGCGGCAGCCAACGGGAATAGATGCTATTGAATGGGCTGTTAGGGGCGAGGCTCTTGGCGCTGGCGAGATACTGCTCACATCGATTGATAGGGACGGAACAGAGCTTGGGTACGATATTGAGTTAACTAGGAGCATATCAGAGCGCGTTAATATACCCGTTATCGCAAGCGGCGGGGCTGGTAAACCTGAACATTTCCTAGAGGCATTCACGGTCGGAGGGGCTGATGCGGCCCTGGCGGCATCGGTCTTCCACTATAGTAAATATCCAGTACCAGTCATTAAGCGGTATCTCCATGAAAGGGGTGTGCCAGTTAGGCTATGAAGACGCTGAAGAGCATAAGCATAGATGAACTGAATTTTGAGAAGTGTGGAGGCATACTCCCAGTAGTTGTTCAGGAGAAGGATACTGGGAGAGTCTTAACATTAGCTTATGTGAATAAAGAAGCTATCCAAAAGACTATCGAGACTGGATACGCGCACTACTATAGGCGGTCTCATGGGAGAGTTATGATGAAGGGCGAGACCTCTGGAAACGTTCAGGAGGTTTTGGATATACTTGTTGACTGCGATTTAGATGCAGTATTATATGTTGTCAGACCTATGGGCCCAGCATGCCACTTAGGCGAAGAGACATGCTTTCATAATAAGTTAAAGGAGACTGAGAACCTTAAAAGACGATCGCCCTAATCCTTATGAAACATTTACTTTCCCTAAATCCCTCCCCTTAACTAGGCTAACTATTTTGCAGAAGTGGCACGGCGCATCCTTTAATGATGTAGGCATGCCGCAGACCGGGCAATCATATATCTCCGTTTTCTCCTGACCTTTAAGGGCCTGCTCCAGTAATGGCAGAATCCTTTTATAGTGGGAGTTTATGAATGTATGCTTAAAGCTTGGTATTTTCTCCACTATTATGTTCAGCATCTCCTTCCGTCTAATCGATCTGGAGCCTCTTGAGAACAGGCATTCTAAAGTCCTTATCGGCAGCCCCTTATACTCGGCGTAAAAGAGACATTCCATATCGGTTAAGCCTATTAGGGGCTTTATCTTAGGAACAATTCTTAGATGCGTTTTAGGCAAATATGGCTTCAGCCTAACAAGCGACTTAACGTTCCCCTCAATGTAGAAGTTGAATATGGCCTCAACAGTATCATCTAAGTTGTGCCCAGTAGCTATCTTCGTTAATCCCAAATCATATGCTATTTTATTAAGTAGGTAACGCTTTATCGCCCCACATGCAGAACATGGTTTTCTGCCATAGATCGTGTTTTTTAGGTCTCCTATTGTGAAACCCATCTCCTCTTCTAGGCTATAAACAATGAGGTCTTTATCAAGCATCTTAGCCAAGGCTTCAACTTTCTCAAGGCAGTGCTTAGAGTAATCTGGTGCGCCTATGTCAATATATATTAGAGTCATATCCAGTTTATCGTAGAGACTACTTAGGATGCACGCTAGGCTCGAGCTATCCTTCCCACCCGAAACCGCCACCCCAATCTTATCATCTTTAGAGATCATTTTATACGTCTCAATAGTATGCTTTACTCTTCTTTCCGTCAGGAGCGTAAAGCAATCTGGGCATAGGCTTAAGTTAGAGTGTGCTAAGTAGACTTCAGCCTTATTTACACCACATCTCCTGCATTTAGATGCCATCTAAGGCTCCCTCACAAAGATCTCAAAGCCCATAGGTTTCTAAAAGATAGGTGGCTATCTATCAATCTATACTTTTCGTAACGACATCTTCTTCAGAAGAAATAAAATTATTGCTAAAGATAACTACGGTTCAGGGTAAGCCTCTGTGCTGGGCGTGCGATTTAAATTGAGTGGGGTTTTTGAAATTAGAAATAAAAGCCCTCTTAAAGGGGGTATGTGTAAAAGGTTGGCATGATAAAGGTAGATTAAAGAGCCTTTTGGTGGATAAGGCGGGAGAAAGGGAGATCGGCGAAATTGAGGAGACTCTAACTAAGCTTGGTCTCTCAAAGAAGAAGGCTAAAGTATACATTTTTCTTGCAATGGGTGGGGGAAGAAAGGCCAGTGAGAGCTCATCCGCTCTATCGCTTAATAGAGCTGAGAGCTATAAGGTGCTTATGAAGATGCAGAAGATGGGGCTTGTATCAATTATGCTTGAGAAGCCATTAAAGTTCACCGCGTTGCCACTTGAGGATTCACTCAACCTGCTAATAGAATCAAAGAAAAAGAAGCTGAATATAAAGATACTTGAGGAGGAGAAGCTCATAGGGATTTGGCGCAGCCTACCCAATATTAATCTCTCCCCCATTAAAAGAGAATTCCTCCAAGTTCTTGAGGGATAGGAAAAATATTATCTTGAAAGCTAAGGATATTATTAAGGGATCCGCAGAAAAAGTATGCGCAGCATTCATCTTTGAGAACCACTTATATAAGTTCTATTATGCCGGACTGCTGGACTCTATAGACGAGGCTGCGGGTAGGGGGTTAAGGTGATGATTTTGGTAGTGGATTCTCCTGGAGCCGCCTTCTTTATGAGGGATTTAAGAAGATGCCATGCTAAATATATTAAATGCGGGGTCGACGAAATGCCAACCTTTATAATATCCAATGATGAGAGACTGCTTCTGTTTCTTGAACAAAAACCTTATGGCGAAAGAGAGACTGATAAGCCAGCAACCCTCTACACAAACTGCACAGTCCTAGTAAAAGCCCTTAACAAGATATTTCGGAGCGCTTGGGAGAGTTCATACCTAAAAATTAATTTATTTGCTCTCAAGCAGCATTCTATTCATTTAAATTTTAAAAACAATGATCGATTCTACATGTTTTTCTAAATAGTGCATTAGATTAAGGAGGGTTATGCCCCGGCAAAATTTATTGTTTTTGGCGGCGCGGGTGTAACCGTCAATACGCCCATGCTGGTTACACAAGGTTCATAGTTTCTACCAAAGAATATATAAGATAGTGGTTGCGATGGCTAAGAGAATGTCTAAATTTGAATTATATTTAGAGGTTTTAAGGGCAATAAGTGGGGGTAATAAACCCACAAATACCATGTATAATGTAATTTATCTTGGGCGAATTCAAGAGAAATTTTAAATTCCCTCCTCAGGCAGGATCTTATTAGCGTTTTTGAGGATAAGGGTCGGAGATTTTATAAATTGACGGAGAGAGGGCGTGAGGTCCTAGAATATTTTAGTAGGGCTCAGACGATGCTTGTAATAGGTGAGAGGAAGAGAAAAGCATATGGTATTTATTGAACTTGCTCTATCCTATAATGTGATCTTAATCCTTTTTTTATTCTCCACCTTTCTCCAGCGCCCTTCTGTAGATGAGATTGACGGTCACAGCATCCTGCATCGCAGGTCCTGTTAAAACAGAGACGATTATCTCATCCTCCTAATCCTGTAGGCTTCTTCCCAGCAACTATCCCACTTATTGAAACTTACCAGTTCCTCTAAGATGCCAGCAAACCCTCCATCCCCCTGACAAAGCACCATTGACGGCCCAATATTTCCGTTTTATGTGTCTTCTCAAGAAAAGCCAGTCTAATTTTATTTTAAGCCGCTAAAATGCTATGAGATGCAGTAATAATTTAATTTAAGGTCATATTATTTGTCTATGGTGGCGCATACGAATATTAAAGTCTGCGTCCCTATCCCCCTCAGAGATTTTCGTAAGCTACCTAGAGCGATCCATGAGGCTGAGAAGAGTGGTGCTGACTTAATTGAGATTCGACTGGATTACATGGGTGAGATGTTATTGAAGCATACGAACCACCTTAAGAATATTGTTAGCACCTGCTCGGTCCCGTTAATAGCGACTAATAGGCACCGGGGGCAAGGTGGAGAGTGCGTTCTCAGCGAGGAAAATAGAATTGAAATGCTCATTAGGGCAGCTGAAGCTGGCTTCAGCTACGTGGATATAGAGTTAGACACGCAGAGACTTCACGAAGTTATTGACAGCATTAAGGCTAGTGGCGCCAAAGCAATAGTTTCCCACCACATATTCACCCATACGCCACCAACAGATGATATAGAAATAATTGTTAGGAAGCAGGTTGAGGCTAACGCCGATATATGTAAGGTTGTTACCATGGCGAATAGCCTAATGGATAGCGTTAGATGCCTAATTTTCACGCATGAAATGAATAAAAAAATTAATCTGGTATGCTTCGCTATGGGCGAGAGGGGGTTACTTTCCAGGGTTTTATCCCCAGTCTTCGGCGCCCCATTCACCTACGCATCGCTTGGAAGGGGGCTTGAGACGGCTCCCGGCCAGATAACTATTCATGAGTTGAGGGAGATCTATAGGAGGATGAGCCTAGAATAATGGAGATAACTGGTAGAACAAGGGTATGCGCCCTAATAGGCTATCCTATTGAGCATTCACTAAGCCCAATAATGCATAATGCCGCATTCCAGCACCTCGGCTTAGACTACGTTTATGTGGCATTCAGCGTCCCGCATGAGAGACTTGGGGAAGCCATCTCGGGCATAAGGGGCCTTAGCATCCACGGCGTAAATGTAACGATGCCACATAAAATAAATGTGATAAAGCATCTTGATGGGCTCGATGAAAGCGCCAAATTAGCAGGCTCTGTAAACACAATACTAAATATGAATGGCGGGCTCATAGGATATACAACCGACGGCCTGGGAGCACTTAACGCCCTAAAATACGCCGGCTCCGACCCCCTCAGAAAGAAAATAGTTATTTTGGGGGCTGGCGGCGCCTCAAGATCTATATCCTTTACGCTCGCCAAATATGCCCGTGAGCTAGTAATATTGAATAGGACCTTGAGAAGAGCTGAAGAGCTTGTGGGCGATCTAAGGAGGATCTTCGGTCCCGTAGACATTAGAGCTGGGCCCCTCTCAGAAAGGGTCTTAGAGGATGAGTTAAAGGATGCTGACATATTAATAAATGCATCTTCAGTCGGCATGAGACCAAATGATAACGAGACGCCAGTTAAAAAGGAGCTGCTTCATGGAAATCTGACCGTCTTCGATATAGTTTATGAGCCTCTTGAGACCAGGCTCCTCAGGGAGGCTAGGTCTGTGGGCGCGAAAACTATTGATGGCCTCTCAATGCTCGTTCACCAAGGGGCTTTATCCTTTGAGATATGGACCGGCGTTAGGGCGCCCGTAGAAGTTATGAGGGAGGCTGCCCTAAAGAAGATTAGGGCATAAGCATTAATACTCTGTTGGTGCGGCCCTTGGCTTTGATTGGTAGAGCAGTTGCGTATGGCGCTGTAACAATAATTAATGCGATATCGTGCGGCTTAGGCGCGGCCTTAGGGATAAGACTTAAGACTGAAGCTAGGGTTAAGCTCACCAATGAGCCTAGAAGGATTGAGGGAAGAATTTTATCGGATCCTTCCGAGAGGCCGATTCTAATTGAGAAGGTTGTCGGCAGGGTTCTAAAATACTTTGGGGTTGAGGATCAGTATGGAGCGTACGTTGAGACCGAATCTAACATTCCCATCGCGCGCGGATTAAAGAGCAGTAGTGTGGCTGCTAATGCAATAGCCCTTGCAACGATCTCAGCATTAGACAAGGAGCTAGATGATTTAACGGCGATTAATATTGGAGTTGATGCGTCCATCGAGGCCGGTGTAACGGTAACCGGGGCCTTCGACGATGCATGCGCCTCATACTTCGGCAACATCATTATAACAGATAACATTAAAAGAAAGATCTTACAGGTCTTTCATCCCGAGGATGATTACGCAGTCCTAATTCATGTTCCTCCCAGAAAAGTGTACACATCTAAGTCGGATGTAAGTAGAATGAGGATTATAGCTGAGGAGATTAAGGCCCTTCATAGGATGGCCCTCTCCGGCGACTATTGGCATGCCATGACTCTTAACGGCCTAGCCTACTCAGCGGTTTTAGGATATGATCCAAGCATAGCAATAGACGCCCTAGTCTCAGGGGCGACCGCTGCGGGGCTCTCCGGCAAGGGCCCGGCGGTAGCGGCGGTTGTTCCAAGGGATATGGTTAAGGAGGTTCGCAACGCTTGGAGTAAATATGGCGGCGAGGTTCTGGAGACCGCGATCAATCGTGAGAAGGCCCGCCAACTATAAGACCGTAAGGGTGTAATGGTTAATGGTCAGCTTGCTCGTTGGGGGCGGAGCCGCGCTCCATGGCTCCGTGGAGGCTCCACCATCAAAGGCCTATACCCACCGCGCCATAATAGCATCGTCACTCTCTTATGGGGAATCGAGGATTTATAATGCGTTATTCTGCAATGACACATTGGCGACGATTAATGCATGCAGGTTGCTCGGGGCCGAAATAATGGTCTCAGGGGATGGTGAAATAAGGGTTCGCGGTCTCCCTAAGCCGATAACCCCGGGGGATGTAATAAACTGCGGGGAATCGGGATCAACGATGAGGTTTATTACGCCCGTGTGTGCCTTGGCTGACGGCATCTCGGTGCTTACTGGGGGAGAGAGTCTTAGAAGGAGACCTATGGGCCCGCTGCTAGATGCTTTGAGTCATCTTGGGGTTAGGTGTTATTCGGCTCGGGGTGATGGTCGGCCGCCCATAATAGTCTTTGGCGGTGGAATTAGGGGTGGGAGAGCTGATATCAGGGGGGATGTGAGCTCGCAGTTCATCTCGGGTCTATTATTTGCAATCCCTATGGCCAGTAATGACGCATATATAAATCTCTTAACCCCCCTTGAGTCCAAGTCCTACGTTGACATAACATTAGACATCCTTGCAAAACACCGCATCAAAGTGACTTCATCTGAAAATAAATTTCATGTACCATGTGGGCAGGAGTATAAGCCATGTGATCATGTCATTGAGGGCGATTACTCATCAGCATCATTTCTACTTGCAGCGGCAGCAATAACGAGGTCAAGCGTCAGGGTCAAGAACCTTTTAAAGAATACTCTCCAAGGGGACCGCAGGATAATCAGCATCCTTAGTGATATGGGTGTGATAGTTGAATCCGGCACAGACTATGTTGAGGTTAAGGGCGTTAATGGAGATCTAAGGTCAGTTAATATTGATATGAGGGATAACCCGGATCTAGTTCCGGTCTGTGCAGTCCTCGCATGCTTCGCTGATGGGAAGTCAGTGATCAGCGGTGTGGGGAGGCTTAGATTCAAGGAGTCTAATAGGGTTGAGACGCTGCAAAGCGAGCTCTCGAAGATGGGCGCCTCAATAGGCTTTTTAGAAGAGTCCCTAATTATTCATGGTGGAAGACGCCTCCACGGGGCTGAAATAGATCCGCATGGAGATCATAGAATAGCAATGGCCTGCATAGTGGCCGCTATTGGGGCAGATGGCGAGACAATTATACGCGATGCTGAATGTATAAATAAGTCCTACCCAAATTTTATTAGAGATATGCGTCTAATCGGGGCTAGGCTGATTGAGCGGTAACTCGATAGGAAAAACCCTTGTCCTCACATGCTTCGGCGAGAGCCACGGAGCGTGTATAGGAGCCGTCATTGACGGCTGCCCAGCCGGGCTGCCATTAAGCGAGAATGACATACAGGCTGAGCTCGATAAGAGGAGACCCGGACTCTCCGCAGTGACATCACCTAGGATGGAGGAAGATAAGGTTGAGATCCTCTCAGGCGTTTATAGAGACTACACCACCGGCGCGCCCATATGCATGATCGTCAGGAACAGAGATGTTGACTCTAGTCCCTATGAGACCGTTATGGTTAGGCCGAGACCGGGGCACGCGGACTATACGGCTAAGGTGAAGTACGGTGGCTTCAATGATCCGCGCGGTGGTGGAAGGTTCTCGGGTAGGGTGACCGCGGCCTACGTTATGGCTGGCGCGATCGCAAAGAAGCTCCTAAGCCTAATTGGCGTTGAGGTCTTGGCTCATACTGTGCAGATTGGTTGTGTTAGGGTTGACCGTGAGGTGTCGTATGACGAGATTAGAAGGAACGTCTATATGAACCCTGTTAGGTGTGCTGTTCCGGAAGTTGCTGAGAGGATGGTTGAGGAGGTGCTTAGGGCCGCTAGGGAGGGCGATAGCGTTGGCGGCATAGTTGAGGGAATAGCGCTGAACGTCCCAGTGGGGTTGGGTGAGCCGATATTCGACTCGCTGGACGCGGACATAGCTAAGATGCTATTTAATATTCCGGCCGTTAAGGGCGTTGAGTTTGGGGTTGGCTTCAGGGTTGCTTCAATGAGGGGCTCTGAGGCCAACGATCAGTATGCGATAAAGGATGGAAAGATTATTACGCTGACGAACAATGCTGGCGGCATAGTTGGCGGGCTGTCTAATGGCATGCCGATTAAGCTTAGGGCTGCGTTTAAGCCGACACCGTCAATATCGAAAAGGCAGAGAACAGTGAACCTGGAGACGATGAGTGAGGAGGAAATTCAGATCGCTGGGAGACACGACCCCTGCATAGTCCCAAGGGCCGTACCCGTCGTCGAAGCATGCCTCGCATTCGTGTTGGCAGATCACGCTCTTAGGGCTGGAAAGATATCAAGAGTAATTAAGAGTTTTTAAAGGTAGCGCAAATACGCTGACATAACAAAAATTTGTTTAAATGGGCAAATTTAAAACTTGTCGCTGAAAACTTAGATAAATTTTATCCTGAAAGCTAAATATCACATTAACTCTTTGATACATTTGAACAAAATGTTTGTTCAGTAAAGCTTATATCTTTCGGAAAGTTTTCTGCGGCTGTCTGAGAGAAATCTTGGAGAAAAGCAGGTATTAATGAACATAGTGACTAAAATTGCGTGAAACCGTCAAATTCTATTTTTATGGCGTTGAATGGTACCTAT
>JAWAZE010000007.1:0-61095 GCA_038817885.1 Bathyarchaeia archaeon
CAGCCCTACCAGTCGGCGTCGCGAAGCCCCTCGGTCTGCCGGTCTCAGGATCTATTTGCTCATAGCTCCTCGGCGTCCATGTTGATATTAAGTAAAGATCCTTTGCTTCCTCAATGGTTAATCCTAGGGGGGAAAGTCTATAATTTATAGATTCTTCGAGCGTCTCCCATGGGAATGCATCTCTCCATTTATCTTCTGGAAGAAGCCTTTTGGCAAGCTCCCTAAAGATCCAGTACTCATCTTTTCGTTCGCCTAGGGGATTTATAGCCCTCTCCCAAACTATGAGTCCAGGCTGGAAATCCTCAAATGTGCTTAGAACGGGTCTTTCGAGGGACTTTGTACAAGTCGGAAGGACATAATCGGCGAAGGTGCATGAGGGCGTTAACCATCTATCCATCACAACCACCAGCTCGAGGTTAGGACTACTTAAGGCTTCATATACAAGTTTAGTATTTGGTGCCCAAACAGCGGGGTTGCCAGCCCAAATTATTAAACACTTAATAGGATAGGGACTCCCAGATATTATTGTCCTAGCTAGGACTGGCCATGTGATGCCGAACATATGTCCGGCCACGCTTGGATTGACGCCCCAAACCCTTATATAATATGGTTTCACTAGATCAAACATGGGCCAAGCCATAACCGGGAACATATCAGAACCTAGTTGCTTCTTTTTCATTTCTGGCGTAAGATGGTCTTGGTAGTCAAGCATGCATTCCCTTATAAACATCTTTCCGCCAATTACTGGTCCCGGAGACGTCATTATCTCTCCGCCAACAACATCGATGTTGCCAGTTATAGCCCTTAAAGCGCTGCGTATTATTTCGGTTGGTGTGGCGGCTCTACCAAGCTGATCTGGCGCAACCCCTCTGCATATTGCCGCTGGCCTAACAGTAGCATAAAGTCTTGCGGATTCCTCGAGGAGTTTTTTCGGAACCCAGGTGACCTCAGACATCTTCTCGGGAGGATACTGCATTACTCTCTCCTTAAAGGCAGTCCAAGCAGTTTTACACATCACGGTTTGGCCATTGATTGTTGTGACGTTAAAATATCCTTCAAGTTCTACTTTAACCTCATCATCAGGCACAGGCTCACCGCTCAGCGTGTAGAATTGGCACATCTCCGGATCCCATATAACTAATCCTCTAGCCTTATCCATCGCAACATAGCGGTTATCTCTACCACCCCTAACAACATCTTTCTCCGTCAACCACCAATCTTTATCAGTTCTAAGTAGAAGCGGCCCATTCGACCACTTCTCAACGAATCCCCGATCAAATAAGTCCTCTCTTATAATAACATTTGCCCACGCTAAGAAGACACCGGCATCGGTTCCGGGCCTCAGCTGCAACCAGTAATCCGCATTCCTAGCCTCTTCAGTAAATCTTGGATCTATCACTATTAATCGGAAATAATCTCCTCTCTTCCTGCGCTCCATTAAATTATGCCAGACAACGGGCGTTGCCTGAGTTGTTTGTCTACTATCAAGAACAAGGCACTTACAGTTAGCGAAGTCCGGATACTGAACATTTGCTCCGAACATGCAGTACTGTATTGAGACATCATTACAGGCGCAAACAGTTCCTGGAGAAGATACATTCCCAGGGTTTCCAATGGCGTAAAGGAATCGGGATCTAGACCAGTAAAGATCGCTTCTATACGTACCCTCAAGAACGGCTATACACTCCGGCCCATATTTATCAATTAATTCTCTCATCTTAGCCGCTATCTCATCAAGCGCTTGGCTCCATGAAATTCTCTGCCATTGTCCTGACCCTCTTTCGTCAACCCTTTTAAGCGGATACATTAACTGATCCGGGTGATATATGAAGTCAACTATATGGCGAATCCTCTCGAGACATGCGTAGCCTCTGTTTACCGGGTGTTCAGGATTGCCCTCAACCCTAATTAGTTTTCCAGTTTTTCTATCGATATATGCTAAAAGGCCGCAGCGCATCCAGCAACCAGGCTCACCGCCATGACAACCGCATTTCCTAATGAGAACTTCTTCGCCAGCCATAAAATTTCACTTTACTTGTTTTCCATAACCTCTTGCACAAACTCTATAATATTCTTCACTTTAAGTGCGGATTTTGTCGCCTCCAGCGCATTTTTGAATGAATATTCGCACCATGGGCACGCGGTAATCAAAGTAGATGCCCCGCTCCCCTCCGCTTCCTCAATTCTTTTCTTGGCAGTCCACATCATAAAGTCTGGGTAAGCGGCCATTACACCACCGCCAGCGCCACAACACCACGCATACTCTCTAGTCCTCATCATTTCGCGGAAATCAAGCCCTTTAATGGCGCTGATAATCGATCTGGGGGCATCATATACGCCGCACTTTCTCCCAAGGTTACATGGATCATGGTATGTTACAACTTCATTCTGAGCCTTCTTCAGCCGTATTTTACCATCACTGATTAGTTCGTCCACAAACTCGGTGATATGAAGAACCTCCGGGCCTATGCGCCCTATATGTTGATAGTAGTTTTTGAAAGCGTTATAGGGGTGGGGATCCGGGGTCACTACAGCATTTACGCCCAATTCATTGAATGTTTTTATGTTCTTTTTCGCCAGCTCTTCAAATAATGCTTTTTCTCCAAGCTGAATTGCGTAAAGACCATCGTCAACCTCTTCTTCAAGTATTCCGAAGTCAATTTCAGCCGCATTTAATACGCGGGCGATAGATTTAATCGTGTCACGAATGGTTGGTTCCAGCGCATACATGCTTCCCACATAGAGGAGAACATCAGCCTTTTCTTTAGGCATAATCTTAACCTTAAATCCTAGACCATCGATCCATCTAAGCCTTTCTTCCTTCTTAGCGACGCCAAAGGGATTACCATAAGACGCTAAACTTTCGAGGGAGTTTCTATGCGCCGGGATTCTTAGAGCTCCCTTCTCAACGCACAAGGATTTAAGATCCTCTAAGATTGTCATATGATCAAAATATTCATTGACGAGGTGTATGGCTCCAACGTGTTCCTTACATTGAATAACGCAGGCTGCGCATTCAGTACAATAGTAAATGACCTCCGCCACCTTCTCTGAAACATCAATAAGACCTTCCGCGATAGCCTTCGCCATCCTTAGTATGCCGGTGCCAGAATAGCTTTTAAACTTGCGATAACCGTACATGGGGCAGTTGATAATGTCTGTTTCTTTAAACCTAGTGCACACCATGCAACCTAGACAAAATGTTAGGTGATTATAGTATTTCCCCAGCTCCATAACTTTACAAAAATCTGAGTACATAATTTCTCCCCTCATTCAAACACTTCTTTCAATACTGTTATTTTTCCCTCCCTTATCAAAAATCTCGCTAAGTCAGGATCATATGCGATTTGGCCAAATGGGTTGCAGATGCGGTTCGGATCTAATACATTTAGAATTTCTTTCCTTAGAACAAAATGTGGCTCCCAGTAGGTTTTTGGGGACCCGGACTTCAGGTTTTTAGCCTCTGTGCATAACCACTCCGGAGGCTTTATGTTAGTTTCATCTAGGATTGCCTTCAGCAGGGATGGATTGCCTGGGGGGCTCATGGACGGATAGTATCTTTCAATAATCCATTTCCACAATTCATGGTGCACACGAATGTTATATTTCATTTCTTCCCAATCCATTCGGTCTATAGCGATGTGCCATCGAATCCAGCACATAACCCTACCTCCGCCTTGGGGCCTACCGCTATAATAGCCTACGTTTATGCCATAATCCTCCCAAGCCTTCCTTAGCACCTCACGCTCAAAGCTTACAACAGCATCTTTCTGACCACTTACGATGAAAAAGTCCTCTGTTAACACCCTTTGTTTCCTCGAATAACCATAAGTTGCACGCCGAGGCCTATATGCCTCAGCCCACTCCTCATACATATGCGGTAAGGACTCTTTGAATTCATCATCCGAGATCACGGCCCCACCAAACTTTTTAACAATCTTTTCTACGACAACCCTCTTAGCATCCACTACTTCTGAGGGGCCGAAGAAGGATACCCAGGTGTATACGTAATGATATGGTGGTGGAGGCTGCTCGAAGGCGGGTATTTGTTGCAGCTCATACCACTTCAGGAACCCTTTGGACATATCGGTTGCGTAAAAATCGCTGTCCACCATGCGCTTCCAATGCCATATCATACCACCGTCTATAAGATACCTACGGGCACAATACACTAAGTAATCCCATGCACGCGCAAAGGATGGGAAGCCGGCCCAAACAATATCCTGTTTTTCATCAAACGGGTGAATTACTATTGCCGCCTTCGTGATTATTCCGGGGCACGCTGGGTCTAGGAATAAGTCGAGTGAGTCAACACTAGCTATGGCGGCATTTGGCAGCCAAGAGATCTGGGGGGTTGCTCCGGTTCTAATTACCCTGCCAGTTGGAGTAACGACTTCCGCCGAGAGGATAGGCCTCCTCTCATATACGCCCCAATTCTGTGGGAAAAATATATAGCGCGCCATCACGCCCGAGACTGGCGGATGGCTTCCGCAGGTGCACCAAAAACCATGCTTAGCCAATTCCGGTTGTAATTTATCAAATGTTATGCCCCCCTCGATGAGGGCATATCCCCCTTCAGCGTTTATTTCAAGAATTTTATTCATGTGTGTAAGATCCACTACAATGTCTGGATGCTCTAGGATGCCATAGAGTGACGGGCTCCACATATGGGATATATCAGCTCTAACAGGCACAACCGTCAGCCTATACTCGTTTGCCAGCTTAAAAATGTTCACCACATCTTCTACGGTCTCTGGCAAACAAACTATTTTTGGCAGATCAGATTCAAACGGGTAGTGTAGGGGGCCATGCTGCCCCCCACCACGGTAGGTCACGGCAACCGCCGGGTTATCACTGACTTTCTCAGAACCTAATACCTCTTCGAATCTCTTAACAACTTGCGGTGTAACTTTCCCATAATGTGCCATACATAGCACCCCCTAAGCCCAGATTATTCCAAGGCGTCGACACCAATAATGATAGCCGAAAAAGAAGTATTCACGAGCTACATCGTCCCTTAATGGGATAAATTTGATGGAGCCGTGACGGCGGTGCATCCACGCCCGCCTTTTAAGGTCGTAAGTATCCTTAGCATTCAAAATATCCTCTAATGCCTCTTTAGTAAATTGCACCATAAAATTCGCTTTCTCCGGTTTCCCCGGAGTTATGATTGCTCTGCCATTCTCCTTCCTAAAGCAAAAGGATTCATTCTCCACAAGAAACTCCATAAGGCTTCCATCTCTTAAAACCCTGAGAGATGAGAGGCCAAGTCCATTATTAAAGAATGCCTCAATCTTCGCCATCAGCTCTCTTGTCTCACTCATAAAATCACCCTAAGCGATTATTACTAAAGAAAGAGCCCTTGTTTAAAAATTTTTCTAAAAGCACCATTATGACATGAAACACTTAAGTAAGTTTTCTAAGATAGCTAAACTTAATAAAGAAAACAGAATATTGCTTCAGATGGTCTGATAACTTAACATTCAAATATACTGAAGGGAGTTATATGAGAGGCGGCGACATTATTGTAAAAACTCTCGTGGATATCGGCTTTAAGATCATTTTTGGATTGCCTGGGGTACATTCCCTTGATGTTTATCGTGCCCTTCGCAATGAAAAGAATATTAGACATGTTCTTATGAAGCATGAGGCTAATGCCGGGATAGCGGCTGATGTTTATGGCAGGTTGACCGGTGAACCTGGAATCGTCCTAACTATTGCTGGTCCAGGCGCAACTAATTGTGTTACTGCCGTAGCACAGGCCTATGCAGCGGCTTCACCACTCATTCATATAAGCGGTGATATACCTCTTCACCCGCATAAAGAGTCGCTCCATGGGGTTGACATTGACGACTTTCTCGCACGTGTCTTCACACCAGTAACAAAGTGGGCTACTAGGGTAAGGCATGTTGATGAGATAGCGCCAACTCTAATAAAAGCATATAAGGTTTCGACTGAGGGGCGTAGAGGGCCTGTTCATGTAAGTATACCAATAGATGTTATGGAGTCCGAGACTAAAACCCCGTTAAATGTATCGAAACCCAGTGGGTTGTGTAAAGCGGGAGAGATTGATGATGAAACAATTAATAAAATATTGAGCGCCAAAAGACCTGTCATATATGCGGGGAAAAATGTTTCGAGGTATCAATGTGAAGAGAAACTCTTAGAATTATGCGAGCTTCTGCGCGCCCCTTTAATAGCGCATGGGAGAAGAGATGGAGATGACGTTATTGTTCCTTACGACCATCCATTATATGCTGGCTTTATTGGCGGCATCTCTCATCCAGCAGCCCTTCACGCGCTAAAGACATCTGACCTAATATTAAGCATAGGCATAAGACTCGGCTCGATTGAGGCAGCTCCTTTAAGGGAGGCTAAGCCCCTAGGCTGTATAAGTATTGATGTGGAGGGAGGAGATGCGCAAACCAATGTCAACAAAATTATTACTGGGGATATAAAAGAGACGCTTACAGCCTTAATCAACAAATTAAAATCATTCCCTTCTAGAGGAGACGATGCCAACTTTTTAAAAGAAATTTCATATATAAAGCGCCAGATCTCCGAAAAAATAGAACATGAAATTGAAATGTACAGAGACAGAATCCCCCTACATCCCGGGGTCATAGTTAAAATTTTAAACTCGACTTTAGGTAAAGACTCAATTCTAGTACTTGATTGTGGGTTAAGCTCATTTTGGGTAAGAGATGTGTACAAAAGTCCATGTATCCGCGGCATGATAAGCCCTGGTGGATATGGATCTATGGGATTTGCGTTGCCAGCGGCGATCGCCGCTAAAATTGTATATCCAAAAAAGAAAGTTTTTGCGGTAGTTGGTGACGGAGCTCTCCTAATGTCATACTCGGACCTCCCAACTTTAATTGAAAACAATCTTAGTGTGGTTATTGTAGTTTTCAATGACAGCAAATACGGTCAAGTATGGCAGTTGCAGAAAAGATTATTTAAAAATCAATTTATAGCCACGGATCTTCAAGAGATAGATTTCGCCAAGATATTTAGCGCTATTGGGGGCAGAGGTATAAGCGCGAGGACGATCGATGAGGTAAAAGTATCCTTTGAGGAGGCTATTAGATCTGAAAAACCAGTCTTAATCGATATTAAAACAGATTACTGTTATAATGCTCCCGGCGCAAATTTATTCGTGCAAAACTTAGACTTAGAGGTTGGCCGCATCACTGATTGATCAAAGGGGATAGGGATTATGAGCTAAAGGATTACTGCTCTTTCTCTTTCTTTACATTATGTGCGCCAAAGCATTTTACACGCAGTAACACTAGCCTTAATGCCTTTAACGAATTTCTTGAGCTTTCTTCAGAAAATTTTTTAATATTATCTGAGAATTTGTTTTGGGGGCTATATAGTGAAAGCTGTTAGATTAATAGACGTTGAGAGAATAGAGCTGGTGGATGTTGAGACGCCGAAGGTTAGGGACTTTGATGTTCTTGTGAAAGTTAAGGCTGCAGGTGTATGCCACACAGATGTCCATATAAAAAGGGGGTACGTTGCGGGCTTCTCAATAAAGGCTCTTGAATTTAAGTTGCCGTTGACGCTCGGTCATGAAATTGCAGGGGTTATTGAGGAGGTTGGCGATAAGGTTCAGGGATTTAGAAAAAATGACTTGGTAGTTGTAAATCCATGGATGGGATGCGATTCCTGTTATTACTGTAAAATTGGAGAAAATAATTTGTGTGAAAGTCCAACTCACCTTGGGATAAACCTGGATGGTGGTTTTGCCGAGTACGTTAGGGTCCCACACTATAAATACCTGCTCAGGATAAAGAATATACCTCTAGAAGAAGCCGCGCCCTTATCTTGTTCAGGAGCGACATCCTATAGAGCTTTGAGAAAAGCTGAGCTTAATCCATCAAAGGTCCTCACCGTTATTGGAGCTGGTGGTGGTCTTGGAACTATGATTATTCAAATAGCTAAAGCCATTGGTGGGGCCACCATTATAGGAGTCGACGTTAAAGAGGATGCTCTAAAAATCGCTGAGAAGTCCGGGGCTGATCACGTTATTAATGCGGGAGAAAGAGATGCCATTAATGAAATACTTAGGATAACTGGTGGAAAGGGGGCTGACGCTATTATTGATCTGGTGGGCTCGGAAAGAACCTTATCAGCCTATCCGTCAGCTTTGGCTAAACGTGGGAAGTATATTATAGTTGGCATGAAAGGAGATAACATAAAATATCCAAGTGGGCCCCTAATATTTAAAGAAGCACAGTTCATCGGCAGCTTCATTGGTTCTCAATCCGATTTCATTAACGTCGTAAATTTAGCGGAAAAGGGAAGAATTAAGCCCATAGTAACGGCTATCGGGGGCCTCGAAAATGCTGAAAAAGCTCTTGAGAACTTAGAATACGGAAGGGTAATAGGAAGACAGATACTTATTCCGTAAAACTCTTTAATATAAAGTAGGAATAGCCGGTGCTCAAGTATCTCCCGGCATCAGTTCTGGATGGAGTATACGGCAAAGAACTTCTAAGATAACTGAGAGTTAACGCTTACTAAAGAATAGGCAGGGTTTTGAAGTCTGGAGATGGGCACAAATTTATACATCTTCCACAGTAGTGGGCTCTGTGGGCGAACGTCATCTCCCATTGAACAATAGGGTCTCTATGTTTTGCAAGTTCCCTCCCAATATCTCTAAAAGTCTTAACATCCTCAGGCACGACCACAACATTGTCGATTGAGCCTGAAGCTGACACCCAAGCGCATCTCACCATATCTATGTCTGGATAATAGTAAATTTTGTCTCCGATAACCACCTTTTCCATCTTTTCAGTTAAAAATGCATTAACAGGGCAGACATGATGGCAGATGGATTTTCGAGCACCGAGTTTCTCTTCGCATAATTTCATGCAGATATCCGGCCTACACAGCTTTGGCCCATTATAAAGGGGGTCTGGGTCTAATTCCGCGGTAGTTATCACGCTCACCCATCTAGCCCTAGGACCGGTTATAGGATTTAAGGCAAGCCTATTTAAGCCGAATTCAGCTAACCCCGCGGCCACAGCCGCATGCCTGTTTGAGAATTGTCCAAACATCTTCGTATCATTTTTATCAGTTTTCCACTCAGCGCCACTCGAAGGAATGGGTAAAGCAACGTACCCTTCCCTTTCTAATAAATTTGCAATGAGATAGGCTGCGCGGTCTAAAATGAACCAATTAAGCGCGCTGTACCCATACCATAGGTATGAGTAAAACAGGTGTCTTGGAGAACCTTTGTACTGAACTCTAACCGCGGACTCTCTAACGCCTTCTAATATTCTTGTGCCGATAGAGATGACCGATTTCGCCCCCTTAAGCAGATCCTCCGGCCTATGTCCCTCTGGCGCATACTTAAACCTATCCACAGAAGCTATACCAAAGAAATCAATATTTTCCTTAACAGCAAATTTTCTCAATTTTTCCTTTAAATCCACATGCAGAACCTCCAAGCATCTTTAAACCTCACAACTATAATCATAAGGAGGGTGCACTAAATTGTTTTTGGTCATTTAATTAAGGCAGGTTTGGGAATTCAATTATTTCTGGGATCTACCACACTTTGGGCAAAAAATCGAGCGGACGGATACGCTTTCCCCACAATATTTACACTTTGGTGTCTTAATGGGCTCTACCTTTTCCTCATAACGGCTCGCAAAAAAGATCCCAGCTTCAAAAAGCAATATTATTATGGAAAACAATGCAAGGTTGGCTAAACCACCTTCACCTGGGGTTATGATAAAAACTAGTGCTAGAAGTGCTATGTAGATATATTTTCTGTTCTTTTTGAAGGAATCCGTTTTCATTATTCCAAGTTTTACGAAGAGGGCTAAGAAGACCGGGAACGTGAATAGCGCTCCTGTTGCCAAGGTTACGAAGAAAACGAAGTAATAAAAGCTAGTGACCGATATTAGCGGCTCGGCGCCGGCTAATCTGAAGAAGGGTAGGAGCGCAGCTATTCCAAAAGGCACTATAATAAGGAAGCCAACAAGTATTCCGCCTATAAGTAATATTAAGAAAAATGTCATAAAGCGAAGCAACTCCCTTCGTTCATGGGGGTATAATCCGGGACTAACAAACTTAAAGATTTCGTAAGCTAGGACTGGCGCCATAGCTGCTAAGCCAAGAAAGAAGGAGGAAACAAGGTATAGCTCTATTGGAGCAACAAATTCAAAACCTACCAATTTAACGTCCGGTGGGAGTGCATGTTTCCTTATAATTCTCAGTATTAAAGCGATTATCGGCTCATAATTAGTTAGATTATCCGTGGAGGAAAAGTTTGCTGGAAAAACAGTTGCGACAATTGTTGTAATTATAAGTACATATAATGGAATCTTAAGCCTCCTCGAGAGCTCATTTATATGCTCCCAAAAAGTCATAGAATTATCTTTGGCAGAATTAGGATTAGAGGTCAATTGCACGCCTCAAAAAGATTAGAATTTACCTCTATCAAATACCCTAGCTTTCGCGATTCTGCTTTCTTCTGCCAATATTTATAATTATCTCTTCAATTAGTTGATCCTTGGTTTTTCCCTCGGTGTTTATGCCGAGCGCTTTGGCTATTAAGAGTATGGATTCATCACTAGTGCTTCCACTAGCATCCTTACTTTTCGACATCTCATATAAATGTTCTTTTGAAGCCTTCTCAAATTCCGCCTTAGCTCTACCTAAGCTTCTGGCAAGCTCTGGAATTTTAGAGGGGCCCCAAAGCAATATTGCGACAATTACGACCAATAAAATTATCCATTCCCAAGCCGATAACATTTTAATCCCCTTTATTAAATTTGTTTGGCAATATTTAAGTATTTAGTAAATTAGATAACTAAAGTCCCCTCACTATTCTTAGAATATTATGGTTTTCTAGTAGTTCCTGAGGTTTTCCTTCAAAGATAATTTCTCCTCTTTCTATGACGTAGCAGTAATCTGCTACCTTTAGTGCATTTGATATATTTGATTCTGCTACGAGAAGAGATATATTTCTCTTCTTTATATCGTTTATTGCCTCGGCCAGCCTTCGCACTATAATGGGCGCCAACCCTTCCATTGGCTCATCCAAGATCAGCAGTTTAGGCGCAAGCGCTAAGGCCCTACTGATCGCGAGCATCTTCTGCTCACCACCGCTTAAATAAAGACCCTTATTCTTACTTAAAGGCTTAAGCTCTGGAAAAAGTTCAAAAATTTCATTTTTTATTTTTACTCTATCATTTTGGGGCAATAATCTTAATCCTAACTCTATGTTTTCCTCAACTGTGAAGTCGGGGTAGATTCTCCTATCTTCTGGCGCATAACCTATACCCAGCTTAACCTTTTCCTCTGTTGGAATACTTGTAATATCCTTTCCTTCAAATAATATCTGACCACTTCTTACGGGAAGTAAACCTAAAATTCCTTTTAAAGTTGTGGTTTTACCGGCACCATTACGCCCAATAATACAAACGCTCTGCCCCCTCTCAACCTTTAACGAAATATCTCTAACTATATACGATTCACCTCTAAAAATATTCACTTTAACTAGTTTCAACATCCCTCATTCACCAATAACTTTAGCGATCTCCGCGCTCTCTAAAATTTCTTTTGGCTTACCTTCCGCCAATATTTTACCGCTATGCATGATAACTATGCGATTAGAATATGAGAATACTATATCCATGTCATGCTCAACCATTATAGTAGTTATTCCACGTTCACTTACAGCGCGCTTTATTATATCCATCAAAGGCAGTTTTTCAGCAGTGGTTACCCCACTGGTGGGCTCATCTAGAAGCAGTAATCTCGGATTTAAAGCATATGCTATAGCTACATCAAGCAGCTTCTTACTTCCATGAGGCATTCCTTTAGCGGGCTTATCTAAATATTGATCGAGCCCAAAAGTCTCTGCTATTCTATGCACTTCTTCTATCAATTTTTTGTCCCTGCTTAGCGGGGAGAACATCTTAAAACTTTTATTATACTTTGAAAGAAGGGCAAGGCAAATGTTGTCAAATACAGTTAAATTCTCAAAGATATTGAGGAGCTGAAAGGAGCGCACTATACCTAGTTTTGTAGCCTTATGCGGCTTCGTAATTTTAGAGATGTCCATTTCATAAAAGAATATTGAGCCAGAATCTTGGATAAGCCACCGGGAGATGAGGTTTATTAGCGTTGTCTTTCCAGCACCATTCGGTCCAATTATGCTTATAAGCTCGCCTTCGTACACCCTCAAATTTACATGATCCACGGCCTTAATGCTACCGAAATATTTACTAAGACCCACAACTTCTAAGCAAACCTTCAACCTCACTTAACCTCCCTTTCTAAATTTGCTAAGTAACCCAGTTAAAGCTCCAGATATGCCCCTTCTGAAACTAAGTATTAAAACTACCAGCACGGCGCCTAATATAAATTGCCAATAAATTGTAACCGTGACTAGATATATTCGGATTATACTGTATATGAAGGCCCCTATTATCGGTCCCCAGAAGATATCTGTTCCTCCAAGTATTGTGAGGAAGACTATTTCGTTTGAGAAAAGAAGACTTGCATAATCTGGTGATATGAATCCATTAAAAACTGCGAAAAGGACACCTCCGATCGAGGCATATATGCATGAAATAATGAAGGCAATTAATCTATATTTCCATACAGGCATTCCCAAAAATTCCACTCTGACAGCATTATCTTTTATAGCCTTTAAAACCCTACCAAACGGTGAATTTACTATAAACCACATAATAACGGTTAATGCGATAAACAGTACCAAGATATAATAGTAAAAGCAGAAGTTTATAAAATATGTTTTAGGGACTTCTAAGTGCATTCCAAGGATAATAGGTGTGGGGACGGTTAGGCCATCGCTTCCTCGCGTTAACCAATATAATTTGTAAATTAACGCAAAAATCGTTTGATTGAAGGCTAGTGTAATTAAAACAAAGTATATTCTGATATGTCTTAAACTTATAAAACCTATAAGAGTAGCAAAAAGGATTGTGATTGCAAGGGCAAATAGTAAAAGAAGTTCAAATGATTTAATATTAAGCATCTTCATTAAAATGGTGAAGGAATAAGCCCCAATTGAAAAAAAGGCTGCGTGGCCTAGCGACAATAATCCATTATATCCTAAAAGGAGATTAAATCCAATACCTACAAGGGATGTTATCAGCGCATAACCTATAACAAATATCCAGAAACTACTTAAGAAAAATGGTACTAGAAAAGCTAAAAGTGCCACGATACCTATTATACCTATATATAATAGCAATTTCTTTTTCATAGTCGTCTCTCCTCTTTACCAAAGAGACCAGTAGGCTTAATTGCGAGTATAATTGCTACTATAAGAAAGACTATTGCCAGCTCTATTTCGGGATAGAAAGATATGCCAAAAGCTCTGGAAATACCCATAACATGCGATACGATAAAGGCTCCTTTGAAGCTGCCAAGCCCTCCCGCAGCAATTATCGCCAATGATACAACGGCTTCCTCCGCCCCAAATCCGGGGACGGCACTTCTTATTGGAATAATTATAGCGCCAGCTAGACCACATAATGCAACAGCAAGAGCAAAAACGAGCGTATATATTCTTCTGACGTTTATTCCTAGGGCTCTACTCATCTCTGAATCAATAGCAGACGCTCGTATTACCCTACCAGAATGTGTTCTAAATAACCATAACCATAATGCCAATGACAATGCATAACCAATAATTATCACGAATAAGTTATATGTTGGGAAAGATATTTCATAGAACGAAAGATTTCCCGCGGAATGATAGAGATATGGAATCATAAGTGGGAAAACGCCCCATATACCTTTAATCGCATCATAAAGAGCTAAGCCTATACCATTTGTCAGTAAAACGAAAACTTCCATTGACTCTCCATAAGCCCTGCTAATTAAGCCCTTCTCCAGGCATATGCCTATTAACATCATTATAAAAGCTGCAATGATGAAACCTAAATACCATAATTCTAATGGTAAATTAAGGGTGCTCATCCACCCTATTACCGTTATAGTAATATATGCTCCTAAAGCAAATAGGGCTCCCTGAGCAAGATTAAGTATCTTTAATACATAAACTATAAGGGTTAAGCTATTCGATATAAGCAGAAACATTGAGGAAAAAAATAGACCAGTGAGGATTATTGAAAGTGCAGTAGAAAGCAAAGGATTCTCACCATGATGCTATCCAGTCTAATGTTTTTACGCCTTCTGGCGGCAGATATTCATCTATAGGGCGAATGTATATTGGATCTAAAGTGTAACCGAATGGATACTTAGTGGTATGTTTAACAATACCGCAAGTCACTATACCATAACCTTCATGATCTTTGCGTATGCCACAATAGCCAGCCGGGGTTAGGGTGATTAACCCTTCGAGGGCATGAATTATGTCATCAATAGCGGGATACTCGCCTTTTATTGCATAAGCTTTTTCAATAGCCGCTTTATAGAGGTAAAGTGACGCGCATGTTGCTGCCGCCTCAAACTGCGGATATTTATGACCACGACTATAACATTCCTCAACAAACTTTTTCCTCCACGAAAGATTCCATGGATACTCAAACCACCAAGCTCTAGTGGAGGATATTGAACCTTCAGGTAAAATTTCAGGACTTAACTCATTCATAGTTGACATCACAGCGTCTTCGAGGGCGAAGATGCATGTTTTATGTAATCCGGCCGCAACCGCCTGCTTTAAAAAGTTTATACAATCGCCTGCTATTAAACTTCCATAAATTATATCTGGTTTAGCCGCGGAGATGGCTGCTATATGAGCTGAAAAGTCTGTGGTTCCGAGTGGAGGCCAGCATTCGACCACAACCTCAGCTTCAGGCCAAATCTTCTTTAAGGCAGCACGAAAAACTTGACTGCTTTCTCTTCCATACGCATAATCCGGTTCTATCTCAGCAATTTTAGTAGCTCTTGGATAATGTCTCTTCATAACTTCAATCGTCAATATTGTTTCAGCAGCATTACTACGAACTACTCTAAATACATAATATGGTTTAGGAATAGTTTCTTCAAATAATTTCCAAGTAGTTGCAGCGCCTATCATCATTGGGATGTGGAGTTCTTCTTCAATAACTGGTGCAACAGCAATCGCTGTTGAAGATGAATTAATACCTATTAAATATTCGATTTTATCTTCAGTAACCCATTTTTTAACAAGTTTAACTATCTCCGCCGGCCCGGCGGTCTCGTCGCCGACAAGCAGCTGAATTTTTCTTCCTAGGATACCACCTTCCGCGTTGATCCAATCAGCTGCTATATGTGCCCCAATCCCAAGGTGCCATCCAGCAGCGGCCTGAGCACCTGACGCCCAATATGTGACGCCAACTTTAATCGGCTCTTTAGGAACCTCCCTCTTTGGGGGAGTTACTGTAACTTCTTTAGGTACCTCCTTAACAACTTCCTTAACAACCTCTCTTACAGGCGCCGAAAAATAACCCGCTAAACCGCCAACAACACCACCGACAACCAAGCCACCAATGACTTTCAGAACATCTCTCCGCGATACTTTCGATTCAGAACTTGACATAAATATCCCTCACACTATATTTTTTAAAAAAGTTTATAAGCTTTTTTCTTTTGGCGCATTTAATGATTGCGCGGCCATTTTTTCGTTTTATTTTTATATTACAAAGTGACTTTTTGTTTAAAATTTGTGGGTCTCTTAGCCTATAATTGAGACTCTAGCTTTTAGAAAGATGTTAAGATTAACCTTTACTGGTATTGCCCTGATCCCTCATTTTATAAAGAGAAAAATGTGTTAACGTGTATATTATAGGCATCGTATAATCGATGCGAAAATATTAAGTAGAAAATCCCATAATCCCAAAATGTTAAAGATAAATTTTGTTAATAAAAATCATTTGATGTGCAATTTTGATGCAACAATTAATGCAATAAGCCAAAAAACTGAGAAAAGTGATAAAACTAGCTCTAAGGATCGGGTTAGATCAAAAAGTACGCCTAATGTGAGGGGCGCTATAGCATTACCTAAATTGTATAGCATGAGTATAAAGCCATAACCCGTGGCAACTGATCCCTTATCCACCGTTTCCGGAGTCAATGTATACACAGATATTGGTATTGATGATGAAGCGATGCCTATAAAAACGCTTATATATAAAAGGAGCCATTCACTTACAAAAAGAATAAATGGATAAATAACCATTCCAGCAATTAAACTTGCTACAAAAATACTTTTCCTTAATCCATATCTATCCCGGACCCATCCTATAAGGGGGCCAGCTGGAATGTGAGCAAACATCCATGACGTGCTTATTAGCGAGGCCTGAGATAAACTTAGACCTTTAAACTCCGTGAAGATCGTTGGCCCCCATGACCAGATTAAGTTTAGAGCCATACAGGTGAGACACCATATCATGCCAAGCTTCCAAAGCTCACTATTAGTTAAAATCCGCCTAAACAGGCCATGTACGCTACTTTTTCCGTAGCTTTCTATCGAGGGTATACTGTGGATTGCCATAAAGAGGAGGAGAAGTAATGTCGAATTTAGAAGGACTGTTAATAAAAAGCAGATCCTCCAATTATAGCTTACACCAATATAACTAAACAATGGAAAGCTTATAATCGAGGCTACGGGGGCGGCTATTGATCGCAAACCAACTAATTTGCCGATATCTTTCCAAGGGAAAGATAATGAAATAATAGAGAATGTAATTACGGGGGCAATAGCGGCTCCCATTCCAACAATAAATCTCCCGAGGAGGAGAAGAGGATAAAAGGAAGAGGAGAACATTATTAGTGAACCTAACGTTAAACAGGTGAAAGAGAGGAGAGAAGCGCACTTCATTCCAAATTTATCAGCAAGCATTCCCCCAAGAAATGAAAAGATGATGCAAGGAATCGCGCCTATGGATATTATGAGACCCCCCTGCGTGTAAGTTATTTTAAGCTCCTTAATGATTAGAGGTAAAATTGGTGGGATAGATAGATACGTAAGATAGGAGACAAAGGCAGCACAAAATAATATGCCGATGATATACTTCCATTTAATTCGTCCCAACTTCGAATTACCCCTTATAGCAAATCTGCTTTTCACAACCATTTATTTTCAGTTCAGCATTATTTATTAATTATTTCCGATAGTTTTCCTATTTACGATTAGGTCTTTTGCCCCTTACCTCCGACTTGCCGTGCTTATAACATAAGTTTCATAGTAGGGGCCAGCAATCGGATGAAGAAGCTTCTCAAACGCCTCCGGATACCTTCTTATGAGGTCTTCCATATCAACTTTTTCTACTCCGACCAGAAAACCGCTTACAACCATCATAGCCGTGTTCTTACCACCTTTATGGGGAGCGATGAGATTTATTGCTCCTCCACGATCTATCCTATCCTCTAACGATATTAAATCAACTCTAGAGCCATGTTCAACATAGACTACGCCTGGCATTATTCTCTCAGTCACAAACGCGCCACATAAAATAGTGCCCCTTTCATTGAAGACTTTAACAATATCACCTGTCTTTATTCCGAGTTTAGCGGCATCTACAGGATTTATCCATATTGGTTCATAATAATATCCGTCGGAACCCTTAATCTTGCATGTTGGAATCTCCCTTAGCCAGACTACGTGATCTAGTTGAGCATGCATCCGCCATCTGGGATGGTTTGACACTAATAGAAATGGATATTTCTTTGATTTTGGGTGCTGCAGACTTTCTTGCCAAGTCTCGCCGTATGGAATGTAATGGGGAACTGGCGGTCTCTCTTCATCATTCGGGAAATATTTTGCTAATCTCTCAGAATAAAATTCAATTTTTCCTGAGGGGGTCTCAAGTGGATTATCATCAGGATCTTCATAGAACCGTCTAAGTCCCGGAGGAACTTTTTCAAGGTCATTCCATAAGGGGGAAAGTGGAATAATATAGTAACCCTTCTCTTTTATCTCTTCAAAGCCAATTAATAATGAAAGCCCGCTCTCTTCCCACATCTCCCTTGCCCATTCCTCGAGATTTTTCTTGCCATTAGTGAACTTATCTAAAAGATCAGGCGTACCTATCTCCGGTCCCAGCTTCTCGGCTATCATGCAACAAATCTCAAAATCGCTTTTAGATTCACCTATTGGTTCAACGCATTTCCCTGAGTAAAAGGCGTTAGCGTGCTGCGTATTATAAACAATTGTGGATCCATAATCCTCCTCTTCCAATGGTGTTGTGACTGGCAAGATTATGTCCGCGAACAAACAGTCGTTCTCCAACCATGGGCTTTGAGCTAAAATAAATTCTATCTTAGGACTTCTATACGCTTCAGCATACTCAAACCCACTGTTCCAGCAAGTTAAAGTACAATTATTGGTTTTCCATAACATCTTTATCTCTGGACAACCTGGTGCAGGATAAGTGAACCTCTTAAATTGGCATTCCGTAACACATGAAATGAATACATGGCTGTACCAGCTAATTGGAGGTCTTAGAATAGCGTCTGGAAGAAGAGTTTTCGGTATAACTTGCTTTAATTCTTTATTCATAAGGTCATCAGCGGCTTGAGGTTTGCCAGCCCACATGGCATATGTATTAAGATATGCTGAATAGTCGCGGAGGGATTTAGGAAATATTGGAAGAAGTACTGGTAAATGCGATAGGAACATACTTAAAAAATAAAACTGGTGAATTCCTGGTTTTCCGACCCCCTGCATTGCCAGTAGAAGAACCTCTAATCGGGCAGGCTCCGTCGCATATGGTCCCCTTATATATGGTCCGCCGCTCATATGAAATATTGAAGTACGCTTTCTAGCCCAAAGTCTTGCTAACGCCTTAATTATTCTCGCGGGGACACCAGTTATTTCCTCAGCCCACTTCGGCGTCTTTGAGATTCCATCCTCTTTTCCTAGCACATAAGCCTTAAACTTTTCAAAGTCTACGCAATGTTTTGAGACATATTCGTGGTCATATGTTCCCTCAGTAATCCAAACGTATGCTATTGCGAGCTGAAGGGCTGCATCAGTATTTGGCCTAATAGGTATCCACTTATCCGCGTGGATGGCGGCCGCATAATTCAGGTCGGGACATATAAATATTTGTTTAATTCCAAGCTCAGAAAGCCAAAAACCAAAACGGCTCCAACCTTGATCACCCCAGCCCCAGTTTGTGGTTTCGTAATCGCATCCCCAGCATAAAATAACCTCAGTATTTTCGACGATATCATGAAGTATATTGGGAAACTTCACCCAACCGTCGGGTTCCTGTCCCCAAACGTGCTTCGCACCCCACCACCAACCCTCCCAGCTATCTGGGTTTCGCGTTACCCACGTGAAACCTCCCACATGCTTCATTAAATAGGCTGGAACCCCATGGCAACCTCCATGGAAAAACTTCGTTTGGCCATGACCCTCTGAGTCTATAGCTATCGCATATGGCCCATATTTTTCAATTATTCTCTTCATCTCTTTAATTATTATATTTATGGCTTCCTCCCATGTAATTCTCACAAATTTACTTTTCCCTCTATTTTGCGGGTTTCTTTCCCCATATGGGTTCCAATCAACCCTCTTTAGCGGATATCTAACCCTAGTAGGGGAATAGACCACGTTTTTATATACTAATCTAAAGGGCGGATTCAGTTCTTTCATTGAAGGTCTGAAAGTTTTTCCACGCCCCTTAAATTCCCATAAAGGTATTTCTTCAGGTTTATACTTCCAATCATAATGTAATGGCCTAATTCTGATGATATGCCCGTCCTTAACATCAACTATGGAGAGATCACCCCCTCGACTGAAGCCACACAAGCCTAAACACTTAACATAAGATTTTCCTCCATTCATAAAAACCCCTCAATAAGGGGGATTAAAGCCAATAATATAAAAATTTCCCAAAATTTCATAAAATGGCTGTAAAAATCTACTAGACTCTTTAAATCTTCATACTAGAAAACCATTACCAAACCTATCGAAAACCCACAATGTCAGTAGCGATATATTTGAAAGACTGAGTTAAGAATAAGCCCGCCTGGAAAAATTCCGTAGCGTAACAACAATAGTTGCAAAATTATCATTTACTTAAAAGGTATATTATATAAGGGAGAATTCCTCGCCCCAAGGCTTAACCCCATTATGTCGTTCATTCTGGCTATCCCTATTGAGAACGATATGATCAGGATAAGCGGTAGGGCTGACATGCTCTTAGAATTAAAATGAAATATATGCTGGTCAAGAGCATAAGAACCCCTAAGCCTCCTAAGGATCCCATTCGAAAACATAAAGCTCATAGAAGAGATGGAAAATGCCTAAGATTAAGCTTATCGGCGTTGAGGCTCTTCTCGATTCAGCCCTGCAGATGATTGTCAGGAACCAAAGTTAACCGACAAAAAGAGAAGGGCGGTCGTCTACAAGCTAAGAAGGGCAATAGCGGTCTCAGGAGTCTTATGGTGGAACTCGATGCTAATAAGCAGAAGACACTAATGCGCTATCTCAAGCCACCTGACGAGATGCGGAAAACTGGAGAGCCTATAAGCGGAAAAAGAGCTAAGAAAATCAAAACCGCTGGAAAATTTTCGCAGAGTGACAACTGTAGTCAGCTCATAGTCTCAGAGGGGTAGATCCAGGATTATTAGAAAGATGCTTATCTCGATAGGCATCCTGATAGCTATCGGGATGAGCTTCCGAAAATCGTAAAAGATACATTATAATATATCATTGCCCCGCCTGCGGGGAACCCCTCTGGAAATACCCATAAAACCCGATCTCCAGAGCCTATGACCCTGAGACCCCAGCCCTCAGGGGGTAGGCTTAAAGCGCTGGGGGATTATGCGACTAGGGAGGTGGTCCTAATGCCTAAGCCCGGAATGCGCGGCTTAACCCTTAAGCGCGAGATCTACAAGCTGTTGAAGATCAGAGCTAAGCAGACGGGCATGGGCATAAACGCATGCCTCGAGCGCATACTCCTAACGGGAACAGCCCCAGGACGGTCCCCTATGGCGAGATGTTCTCCTTCAAACAGAACCAGTTTTAATCCCCATTTTTGGAAAGCAGAAAGTTTCTTGGTGCTCCGGGCGGGATTTGAACCCGCGTCTGCGGCTCGAGAGGCCGCCATACTTGGCCGGGCTATACTACCGGAGCGTCTAAAACTATATATTTTATTGGGTGGATGATATTTTTTCTTTTCGGTGGATTTAACGCGTCTGTTTAGTTTGTGGTGGACAAAGGCTCTTTCTCTAACTCTCTATGCTCAGAATATAATTCTTTTAAAGTTAACATGTTTGTGATTAGGGTTGGGGCAGCTGGTTGAGTGGATGGTAATAAAATTAAGCTAGCAAATTGGGGTGGATTATGAAGAACGCCCATATTTTTCCCTTAAATTTGTTGAAAAGTATATTAAGGAAATAATTCTTCTCTCCTTACTTAAATAATGGTTTGCGCCCAATTTGGTTTCGGCGATTGACCTGAAGAAGGGCTTTAGATTTGCAGAATAGAAGCATGATAGAAAAACACCTGTACTCTCCGCCGCACTTAGTAATAAAAATCTTTTCTATACACAATAAATCGTGCATCCAAGAAGACCCCGCCCAAAATGAAGACAACCCTTCCCAATACTCTTTCCCTAAAGCCTTCAGAGAATGCTTAACATCATTTACTTTTGATTTTATTGGTTTGCTAGCCGGCTTCATCTTTGCCCTCTTCTTAGACATTTTCATGCTAACACCATGGATAATTGCTGTTTACCCTACAATTTTAACTGCAAAAGGTGTCATTGCGGGCATTCTCGCAGGTAGGCTGGGCACCGCCCTCCATATTGGCACAATATACCCTAGGTTTACTGGGAACACAAAAACATTCTATAGGCTTTTTGACATAATTATAGTGGTGAACTTATTAGTTAGTCTTTTAATGAGCTCGATTGCCATAGTTTTTGGTTTACTTTTCTGGGGGATTAGAGTTGGCAACTTTATTGAAATTATATTGAATGTAACCGCGACGATGGCTCTAGGTTTAACGATATCTCTCCTAACGGCCTACATCTCCTTCTCCTCATTTAGGTTCGGCTGGGATCCAGATGTTATTGTGTATCCTGCTATGTCCTCCATGACCGACGCAATAATAACCATCTATTACGCTTTAATAATCTCCGCATTCTTCATCTTCGGCAACGTAGGAAAGGCGGCCGTAATCGCCATCGCCATCTTTTATCTCGTCTTCGCAGCCTTCATAGTGTTACGCAACATACATGAGGAGGAATTTATTAGGAGCATAAAGGAGATTCTTCTAACTTTAATTATGGTTGCGTTTACAGTTAATGTTACTGGGACTTTTCTTGGCAGGATAAGCGCCATTATTGAGGAGAGGAGAGAAGTATATACCGTTTATCCATCTTTAATCGATATGATTGGCGATGTGGGATCTGTCGTAGGCTCAACAACAACGACGAGGCTCGCCCTAGGTTTAATCAACCCATCATTCAAAGATTTAAAGAAACTTAAAGAGCATATTCTCGGCTCATGGCTCTCCTCGCTGATAGTTTTTGCCGCCCTTTCAGCAACATCACTGGCGTTAAATGGGTTGCTTGAACAGACATATTTCGCTCGGTTTACATTAATCTTAACAATGGTTAACATCATCGCTGTTCCATTAATACTTCTCGTGTCATATTTAGTTTCAATCCTAACTTTTAAGAGGGGCTTTAACCCGGACAACTTCGTCATCCCCATCGAGAGCTCTCTTGCGGATAGCATTGCGACGCTATCCTTACTCCTCGTCCTACTCCTAACTTATAGGTAAAGGGCCAAAAATTCAGTAAAATTAAAAAGCTAAGAATTAAAAATATTAGATTTTGGAGAGAATAAACTAAAATGCCTAGGCACATGAAGAAGGAGAAGATAAAATATCGACCAGTATCCGCAAGAGAAATACTTCTGGAAATGAAGAACTTATCTGAGCTGATGATCGATCTGGCTTATTCGGCAGCCTTATTCGGGGATAAGGATTTAGCCGAAGACGTCATAGAGCTCGAGGAGAGAGTTGATACATTGGCTTATCTCCTTAATATGAAAGTAATGCTCGCGACGAGGGGTGTTGAGGATGCAAAGATCCTATCAGGGGTTGCGAAGGTTGCCTCTGCCGCCGACAAGATCTCAGATGCAGCTGGCGATATAGCGAATATAGTCCTTCGGGGAATCGGTGTGCATCCAGTTATAGCCGATATATTTGAGAGAGTTGAGGAGAGACTTGCAAGAGTAAAGATCCATGAAAACTCTTTAATCGTTGGAATGAAGATAAGTAGCCTAGACCCCGCTTCCCTGGGAATAGATATAATAGCTATTCATAGGGGAGGAGACTGGATAATAAACCCGAAGGAGGATGAGACTATTAGGGGCGGCGACATCATCATTGTGCGCGGAGTGCAGGATGGTATAAAAGAGTTTAAGAGAAGGGTTGGGGAAGAGGTTGTAAAGAGTGAGGAGGAGATCGTTAGAAAAATCGTTTGGGACCGCTTTAGGGACACTATTGGGCGCTTCGTCGAGCTTAAAGATGTATCTGAATTAATGATAGACCTAGCCTACTCAGCATTAATGCTAAATAGCAAGGAACTTGCCGAGGAGGTTCAGAGACTTGAGGAGTATATTGATAAACTTCATACAGAGTTTGAGATGCTGGTTCTCTCAAGTAAATTTGTTGAGAGTGAAGCTAAGGGCATACTCGGGCTCATAAGACTCGGTGTTGCCGCAGAAAAGATCTCCGACGCTGCAGCCGAGATAGCCGAGATAATTTTGAGGGGAATCGACCCGCATCCCATCCTCAAAATGACTGTGGAAAATGCTGAGGAGACCGTTATCTACGCGCAGGTAAGCCCGAACTCAGCCATAGTAAATAAAACCCTTAGGGAGGCGCGTATACCGGAGGAGACGGGCATGTGGGTTCTCGCCATAAAGAGGTGTGATAAGATAATCAGACCAAAGCCAGACATGAGAATTGAGGCAAATGATATTATAGTCGCGGCGGGATACGCTCAGGGCAAAGAAGACCTTATTAATCTAGTCTCCCCAGAACGAAACGAATAAAAATTTTCTTTAAGAAACGCATAGGATTGACGCCCTAAAACTTAAGCTACATAGGCGACGTACAGTAGGGCTGCAGTCCCTATAAGGTTTATAAATATGTCTAGTGATGGTCCAGCGGCGTCCTTTAACGGGTCGCCAACAGTGTCGCCAATAACAGATGCGGCATACGTAAGATTATCAGGCTCATTTTTGCGCATCATCATCTCAATACGCTTCTTGGCATTATCCCATGCTGCACCACTTATACACATAAGCAGGGAGAGCGGAAGCGTCGTAACTAGATTTCCGATTATAAGTCCCCCTAAAGCCTCTTTGCCAAGGAGGAAGCCAGCCGCAAATGGTATGATAACGGAGAGGATTGCTGGCAGGAACATCCCCCTTAAGGAGGCTTTAGTGCTTATTTCTATGCATTGGATGTAGCCAGGTTTACCTCTCCTCGCCATGCGCTCTGAGGGAGGCGCATTAAAATGTTTACGGATCTCCTCAATCATCTTATGGGAGGCCCTGCTTACAGCTTTTAGGACAAGTGAGCAGAGAATGAAGGAGAGAGACCCGCCAATAAGTATGCCAGTTATTACCTGTAGATTAGCAGCATTAATCACATTTAAGCGTGCGGAAGCTAGGTAGGTTGAGAATAAGGCGATCTGGGCAAGCGCTGAGGTCCCAATGGCATAAACCTTACAAGTAGCTTTTGTTACGTTTCCAATCGAATCGAGCATATCCATCGTCTTTCGGAGATCATCGCCCATCTTCGACATGGTTATTAATCCGTTGGCATTATCTACGATTGGACCATAAGCGGCCATGGACACGAAGGTTGCCATCATGGATAGAAAGCCAGCTGCTACAAGGGCGATTCCATATAAGCCATCAAAGTAGTAGGCGAGAAAGATGGCTGCTGAGATTACTAGGGTTGGTAGAAGTACGGCTTCTAGCCCGGTGGAAAGCCCGGTTAATATATTTATTGCCGGGCCGGATCTAGAGGCCTTTATGATGGCTTCTACGCGTTTGCTCTTCGGTAAGGCGTAATAATTGGTTATGTGGGCGAGCAAAAGGACAGATATTATTCCCATTAAGGTCGGCAAAAACGCCCTCATACTTCCGAAAAAATATTGTGATGCTATGGCGGACGCTGCGGCTGTGAGAGTTGCAGGAACATATATTAGCTCATATATCAGCCACCTAAAATCTTTGGATGGAAATTTGGCAGAGAGTAAATTTACTGCTGAAGAAATTAGGCCGGAGCCCAAGACTATGAACGGATAAAGCGCACCAACAGATCCATGTACGGCTATTCCGAGGATAATGGACGCGATAAGCATGCAGACATATGACTGAAATACATCCGAGCCTGTTCCAGCAATATCACCAACATTATCACCAACCTGATCTGCTATCACAGCCGGGTTACGTGGATCATCCTCAGGAAGTCCCATCTCGATCTTGCCAACGACATCAGCGCTTATGTCAGCCGCCTTAGTATATATCCCACCGCCAACGCGCACGAAGAGACCGACTAAGCTAGCTCCAAAAGCTAAGCCAATTAGATTAGTTAGGTCATTGTAGCCAAGGGCTGAGAATATTAAGTAGGGTCCAATCACGGCGATCAGCCCAAAACTAGTTAAGGATAAACCTGCGACCATCCCCCCACTAAAGGCTGTGAAGAAAGCTTTAAAGAACCCCTCTTTTGCGGACTCAGCCGCCTTTGAATTTGTGTTCACGGCGATCAGCGTCCCAACATATGCGGAAAGGACTGAGAGAATAGACCCAAGGAAGAAGACTATTGCCTTAAATATCCCGAAAAATACCTCTATGATTATAGTGAAAGCTGTGGTGAATAGCAGAATCCAAAAAAATTGTTTATTTAAATAGGAGACCACCCCCCTCTTGATGATCCCCGAAACCTCAGATAGCTTCTCTATACTAACTGATACTTTAAATAGGCGCTGTATTAAGAGGATGGAGAGCAGGTTAACTACAACGCATACGATGACTGGGATGTACATTACTGGATTCAAGCTTTAAGGACGCTCCTAGAGCTTAATCAATCTCCCTAAATTTTAAACACAGGAGATAATTATTTAAGCAGGCTAAAAACTTTACTAGAACGCAGATAACTCTCCCATAATTTATTAAAAATGGAGAGTTAAAAATGGAGAGAAATTTCTTAATTTTTAATGGTTGTCGGCTCAGAGCGTTTTCTGCCCACATAACATACTCAAGTATTGCTTAAGCTTACTGAATAGCTCACCCGCCTTCACTTCCTCAGTGCTCTCAGGCAACATGAGCTGGTATTTGCCCTGCCCTATATCCCTAAGAATGAAGTAATTTTTACCATACTCAAAATAAATATGCTCCCTGCCAATCTGGATGTCCCATTTCTTAGTTTCCTCAGACATAGAGTATCACAAACGTTACATTACTAATAACAAAGTATTAAAGGTTTTTGCCTTGAAGCTTGGCGAATCTTAGTAATGTTTCGCTTTAAAGTAGATATGCGTATATTATACAGCCAATTATCGCCAGCATCGCTCCCCCGAATCCCCATGCGACCCAACTTGACGCAAATATATGTGGAAAAGACTTTATCAGGATGGGGAAAACCTCGAGATAAAGTATGTTAGCGAGGGCGCCGAGCATAAATCCTATGAATCCAACCGCGAATAATGTGAGTATCGCCTTTGCTCTCCTGTCCATAAATTATCACCAGTCAGAATGAATATTCACTTAGGTAAACTTTCACTTTCAGCCTCAGCGGCCTTCGATGCGACCAGCTCTGGGAACTTCTCCTTTGCCTTCTCCTCGGCTATGAGCGCGGCCTCTTCAAGTATTTTCTGTGCTTCCTCGCTTACCAGCTCAACTCCAACTCCAACACCCATCATCTGACCGGACTCGATCATTATCTCATCGAGCATCGTCATTATGGCCCCTAATTCCTGCTCTGCGCTCGGCATTAATCCAGCTATTCCTGATCGCACATCCTTAAGTATCTCCATCACCGGCGCTATAACTGCGGCTGCATTACCTAGATGCGTGATTGTTCCAAGTCTCAGCACAACCCTCTCGAGCGCCAATTTGGCATTCGACATAAGATTTATGGTCTTCCTTAGCTCCGCCAGCTCATTAGCATAGACCGTGGCTCTCTTCATATCATGCTCAGAGTACGCTTCGACCACCTTTGAGAAGAGGGATTTATCTCTCTCATTCATTGTGGTAATAGCTCTTTCAAGTACTTGGGTCTGAGACTCTATCCGCTTGATAACCAGCGAGAGCTTATATCTTAGAGGTTGCTGAGGCTTAATTGTGCTGACAATCCTACCAAGTACGTTGGTCTCGCCACCCTCCCATTCCTTACTAAACTTTGACATTTTATCTTCACCCATTCGTTTTCTGGGCTGGAAATCTATTTGAGCGTTCTTATCATTTAGGTATCTACGCACTTGTTATACCCTTAGACGCAATCTAGGCTTTTTTTGAATAAGTATGTCTTAAGCTCCATGAGGATCGGCATCTCTTTGATACGCTCAGTGGAAATCTTCTCCCAAATTATGCCCCTCGGCCTCTCACCGACATCGCTTACCCTAATAACCCTCGTCGGCGTTATTATTGCATTAACCACGAGGTCATGCGGCTCCCTTGGCACAAAATCAACCACCTGGATGTCGTGGACCGTGGTGAAGATGACTGTCTCATCCCCCGCCGCGCCTATCTCGCGGAGCACACCATATTCTATCTCGCTAAACCCCTCACCCTTACCAACGCGGACACCATTTCTAGACACCGCGACGGAGCCGGCGACTATCAGATCTACCTTGGGGATATCTCTTAGCCCACATAATCTACCGTACTTGAATGCGCCGTGAATTGTGGATGCCTCACCATAAGATCTTCTAGGAAACTTGCGTGGATCAAGGAGCAGAAAACCTGACCTGAGCCTCGGCGTCGGCATTAGTAGAATTTTACCGTTCAGGAGGGTTAGGTATCTGACGGTTCTCTGCGGGGAGTCTGGGTTAACCTTAACAACCATAGCCCTCTTAAACTCTTTCTGCTCAGAGAGAACATGCGCAGCAACCTCAGCTCCAACAAAATTTGGTATTCTCCCATAAACTGGTCTAGGAAAACTCGCTACATTAGTTTTCTCCATTAAATTCCATATTTTGTGGCGTATCTCCTCCTTTGTTATCCCAGAAAACTCGCCTCCAGTTTCCATATGACCGCTGATCCTTCATCACCAGCCCGATCTAAAATCCTATAGGAAACTATCACTGTTAAAGTTTTTCCCAGAGCCTTAAAATGCATGTCTTCTAGAACATGTTTAGGGAGAAATATATCTGAAGACCGAAAGGCTTTTATATGGAATGCTTGTAACTGATTGATTTTGAGGTTTGTGAAATGGGGTATTACTTTATCTAACCGCCAAAACCATTTCGCTGAAAGGATAAAGATTTTTGATACAACCCTACGTGATGGAGAGCAGACACCAGGAGTATCATTAACCCCCGAAAAGAAGGTTCTTATCGCCAAGAAACTCGACGAGCTTGGCGTAGATATTATAGAAGCTGGGTTCGCGGCCGCATCAAAGGGCGAGATGGAGGCCATAAAACTTATAGCCAAGGAGAACCTAAGGGCTGAGATCTGTAGCTTCGCCAGAGGAGTTAAGGAGGACATAGACGCCGCGTTGAAATGCGATACGGACTCCGTCTTCCTAGTCATACCAGCTTCAGATATACAGATCAAAAATAAGCTTAAGAAGGATAGAGAGGATGTTTTGAATATGACTGTGGAGTTTGTTGAGTATGCTAAGGATCATGGACTGATAGTTGAGTTCGGGCCGGAGGACGCTACCAGAAGCGATATGAATTTCCTCAAGGAGATGATCAGAGCAGCAATCTCAGCCGGCGCGGATAGGATCACACCGCCTGATACTGTTGGCGTATTAACGCCGGAAAGAACCTACCGCTTCTTCTCAGAGTTAAGGGAGGCCTTTCCAGGAACGGTTTTCGGAGCCCACTGCCACGACGACTTCGGCCTAGCTGTCGCTAATACCATTGCTGCTTTAAGGACTGGTGTGGAGGTAGCCCATGTTACTGTTAATGGTTTGGGTGAGAGGGCTGGCAACGCCGCCCTAGAAGAGGTTGCCATGCTACTGAAACTTCAGTATAACGTGAACAGCCCGATAAGAACAGAATTACTTTATGAGACATCACTATTAGTTTCAAGGTTAACTGGCGTCCCGGTTCAGCCTAATAAGGCTGTTGTCGGCGAGAACGCCTTTACACATGAGTCTGGGATACATACTCACGCAATTTTAGCAGACCCCTCAACATACGAGCCTATACCGCCAGAGATTGTTGGCAGAGTAAGGAGACTTGTCGTTGGAAAGCATGCTGGAATACATGGGATTAGAGCGGCGTTGATTGAGATGGGTCTTAACCCGACGGAGGAGCAGCTAAAGGAGATATTTAAGAGGGTTAAGGAGATAGGTGATAAGGGTAAAAGAGTCACAGATGCTGATTTAAGGGCGATCGCCGAGGCGGTTATGGGGGTGCCCCAAGCCCAGCATATAAGGCTTGAAGAGCTAACTGTCGTAACTGGAAATCACGTTATGCCGACGGCCTCCGTTAGACTCAATGTTAACAGCAAAGTTATTATAGAGTCCGCCACCGGGGTTGGCCCTGTGGACGCCGCGATGAACGCCATAAAGAAGGCGGTTTTAGCCATAGAACCTATATATCTGGAAGAGTATCATGTTAAAGCTATAACTGGTGGAACGGACGCTGTGGTTGAGGTGATGGTCAAATTACGTAAGGGTGATAAAATAATAACGGCGATGGGAGTCCATGAAGACATAGTTATGGCGAGCGTCAATGCTATGGTAAGCGGCATAAACGTTTTAATGAGCAATAGATTTGCAAGCGTTAATGAAGAGCATTGAATGAAGTATGGGGCAAAATTTTTAAGCGACATGTGCATATTAATATGCGGTTTCGCTCTTTGGAGGGCGAAGAGTGAGGGAGAGCTGGGTACGGAGGGGCTGCTACCTCCATAAGTGCCAATAAACCTACCTTCGGGATTAACCAATTAACCTATAGATTAATGAATGAAATATTATGGAACATTAAAAATCCTCATAATTTTTCGGTACGTGTTTGGCAGATTTATAAACACCATACACGTATAACCGGGGTGTTCTGAGAATGGTCCTGATGAGCGGAGCGAAAGCCATAATAGAGTCATTAAAGAGAGAGAAGGTCAAAGCGGCATTCGGCATACCTGGAGGGGCAATATTACCAGTATATGACGTATTATACGCAGAATCAGATATAAACCACATCTTAATGCGGCATGAACAATGTGCAGCTCATGCGGCCGACGGCTACGCCAGAGCAAGCGGCCAAGTCGGCGTCTGCATAGCCACATCCGGGCCTGGCGCCACAAATCTTGTCACCGGGATCGCAACAGCCTACATGGATTCCTCACCGATAGTCGCTATAACTGGCCAGGTTCCAAGAGCCCTCATAGGTAAGGATGCCTTTCAAGAGGCTGATATAATTGGCATAACAACGCCTATAACCAAATGTAATTTTCAGATTAAGAGCGCGGCTGAGATACCGAGGATTGTTAAGACTGCCTTTTATATCGCTTCGACTGGTAGGCGTGGGCCAGTTCTCATAGATTTGCCAAGGGATGTGCAAGCTGAGGAGGCTCAGATAGAATTTGATGATAGGATTGAGCTCAGGGGTTATAAGCCGGTTCATGATCCCCATCCACTGCAGATTGAGAAGGCAGTTCAGATGCTAATTCAGGCTGAGAGACCAGTAATAGTTGCTGGTGGCGGGGTTATAGCCTCGAATGCATGTCAGGAGCTAATTGCATTGGCAGAACTTTTACTCGCGCCCGTCGCCACAACACTTATGGGTAAGGGTGCTATACCAGAGAACCATCCGCTTTCAGTCGGTATGCTTGGTATGCATGGAACTGTTTCAGCCAACTATTTAGTTCAGGATGCAGATGTACTATTGGCTGTGGGCATGAGGTTTTCTGATAGAACTACTGGAAACCTTAAAACCTTCTGCCCAAATGGGAAAATAATACATGTGGATATAGATGCCTCTGAGATAGGCAAAAATGTTAAGTCTCATGTTCCAATAGTCGCGGATGCAAAGAAGGCTTTACAAGAAATATATCGTCGTCTCATCGATAATCTTCAGAGAAAAGAGAGGTTCGCCTGGCTTGAGAGGATGCGTGAGCTTAAGAGTATGCATGAGGAAGCCATTAAATCTAATGGCAACGATGGGATTAAACCGCCAGCATTGATGGCGGAGATAAGGAAGATGCTTCCAAATGACGCCATAATAGCTACTGAGGTTGGCCAAAATCAAATGTGGGCTGCATTGCACCTGAAGGTCTATAAGCCGAGGACATTTATAAGCTCCGGGGGGCTCGGAACGATGGGCTTCGGATTCCCAGCCTCAATAGGAGCTAAGGTTGCCTGCCCGAATGTTCCGGTGGTCGACATAGCTGGCGATGGGAGCTTTATAATGACCGAGCAGGATCTAGCAACATCAGTCGCATGGAAAATTCCGGTTATAGTTATAGTGTTGAATAATTCGGTTTTGGGGATGGTTGCTCAGTGGCAAAGACTTTTTTATGGCAGGCGATACTTCGCAGTGCATCTTGGCGGAATACCAGATTTTGTTAAGCTTGCCGAGGCATATGGTGCACAGGGAATCAGGGCGCAGTCAATTGAGGAGTTTAGGGCGGCCCTTAAAAACGCCTTAAACAGCGATGTAACGACTGTTATAGATGTGCCAATATCTCCTGAAGAGAACGTTTTACCGATGGTTCCCCCAGGCCAAGACCTCAAGAATTTAATGCTGAGCTGATGGAGTATGGGGAGGGAAGAGAAGGTTTACATGATCTCCGCGATAGTTGAGCATAAGCCCGGCGTTCTTTTTGTGATTTCAAACATGTTTAGAAGGAGGGGATTTAATATAGACAGCATATCTGTCGGCGAGTCGGAGCAACCAGACCTCGCCAGAATGACGATAACTATTAAGGGCGATGAAACGCTCGTTGAGCAGGTTGTCAAACAATTAAGGAAGATTATAAGCGTAGTTAAGGTGAGCATCTTAGACCCAAAAAATATTGTTGTAAGAGAATTAGCCCTCATTAAAGTGAACACACCAGACACGAAGACCAGATCGGACGTAATAAATTACACGGAGATATTTAAGGGGCATGTCGTGGACGTGGCTCACGACTCACTAATAATAGAAATAACTGGCGATGCTGAAAAGATAAATGCTTTTATAGAGCTTATGAGACCATTTGGTGTAAAAGAGATCGCGAGAACCGGAGTAGCAGCCCTCCCGAGGGGCATGAGATCAGCTAAAGTGGAGTGAAATTTATGGTTAAAGTATTTTTTGATAAGGATGCGAGTCTCGACGTAATAAAAGATAAGATAATGGTCATTATAGGTTATGGCAGCCAAGGCCGCGCACAGGCCCTGAACATGCGGGACTCTGGACTCAAAGTTATCGTTGGTCTGAGGGCAGGGGGCTCCTCATGGGAGAAGGCTAAGTTAGAAGGCTTCGATGTATATCCGATACCCGAGGCGGTGAAGAGGGGCGATATCATATTTATGCTAGTCCCAGATATGGTTCAACCAGCATTATATAAGGAATATATTGAGCCAAACTTATCTGAGGGGAAGGTCTTAGACTTCGCCCACGGCTTCAACATACATTTCGGGCAGATCATGCCCCCAAGGAACATTGACGTTATAATGGTTGCGCCTAAGTCCCCTGGGCCGAGAGTGCGTGAAACTTTCCTGAACGGCTTCGGGGTACCCGCATTGATAGCCGTGTACCAAGACTATTCTGGCAGGGCTAAGGAGACGGCGCTTGCGATAGCTAAGGCTTTAGGGTGCACCAGGGCTGGCGTTATAGAGACGACGTTTAAGGATGAGACTGAGAGTGACCTGATAGGTGAGCAGACGGTTCTCGTGGGCGGCCTCATAGAACTTATAAAGAAGGGATTTGAGGTTTTGGTCGAGTGCGGCTATCCGCCTGAACTCGCATATTTTGAGGCGTGCAATGAGGCTAAGCTGATAATGGACTTAATATATGAGAGGGGTATAACTGGCATGCTTGAAGCTGTCTCGGAGACAGCTAGGTACGGTGGGCTGGCTGTTGGGCCGAGGGTGATAGATGAGCATGTGAAAGAGAATATGCGGAGAGCTGCGATGAGGGTGCGGAGCGGAGAGTTCGCAAGAGAGTGGATTACCGAGTACAAGTCTGGGGGAGAGAACCTTAAGAGACTAATGAAGGAAATTAAAGAGCACTCCATCGAGAAAGTCGGCTCATTCATACGTAAAATGTCCGGCTTAGAGAAAAGCCACTAGGCTTATAGTGAAACGCTATGTGTGGAATGACAATTTCGGAGAAAATTCTGGCACATGCATCTGGGTTAGATTATGTTAAGCCGGGGGACATAGTTGACGCTAAGGTAGATATGGCGATGGCAAACGATATAACCGGGCCATTAGCCATAAAAATGTTTAAGCGTATAGGCCTTGAGAGAGTTTGGGATAACCAGCGTATAGTTCTAGTCTTAGACCATCAGGTTCCAGCGGACTCAATAAAGTCGGCTGAGCTACATAAAATTATGAGGGAGTTTGCGAGGGAGCAAAATATAGAACTTCTATATGATGTTGGCGATGGGGGAGTATGCCATCAAATTATGGTTGAGAGGGGGCATGTGAAACCCGGAGATCTTATTGTCGGAGCCGACTCCCACACATGCACTTATGGCGCCCTGGGGGCATTCGCAACTGGTATAGGTTCAACAGAGATGGCTGCGGTATTCGCGACTGGGAAGATATGGCTAAGAGTCCCCCAAACGATAAAAATAAATGTTATTGGCAGATTTCAGGAATTTGTAACCCCTAAGGATTTAATTCTCCACATTATTGGTAAAGTTGGAGCTGACGGAGCCATCTACAGGGCTATAGAGTTTACTGGGCCATCTATACGCGAGATGAGCGTAAGTGGACGATTAACATTATGCAATATGGCTGTTGAGATGGGCGCTAAGAATGGCATAGTGGAGCCGGATGAGAAGACGATAAAATATGTTAAGGATAAGACTAGTGGGCCGTTTAAGATATTTAGGAGCGACCCGGACGCGAAGTATGAGAGGGTTATGGAGTTTAACATTGATTCTCTTGAACCTATGGTTGCCTGCCCACACTCCGTCGATAACGTTAAACCCATTAAGGATGTTGAGGGGACGGAGATAAACCAGGCCTTCTTAGGCTCATGCACAAACGGCCGTCTAGAGGACCTTGAGTCAGCCGCAAGGATACTTAAGGGTAGGCGCGTTAAGAGGGGGGTCAGAATGATAGTTACCCCAGCATCAACGCAAGTCTATTTTGAGGCTCTTAACAGAGGTTTAATCGAGATCTTCATTAAGGCTGGCGCATGCGTCTCCAACCCGACCTGCGGAGCATGCTTCGGCGGGAATATGGGTCTCCTCGCCCCTGGGGAGGTCTGCATAAGCTCCTCAAACAGAAACTTTGTTGGCAGGATGGGCAGCCCAGAAGCCATGATCTACTTAGCTTCGCCGGCAACCGTCGCAGCCTCAGCGGTTGAGGGGAAGATTACTGATCCAAGACGCTTTCTGGAGGATTCGGCATGAAAGTTTCCGGCAAGGCTATAAAATACGGTGACAACATAAATACTGACGTTATAATCCCAAGCAAGTACTTAACGTCCCTAGACCCAAGCGACTGGGCTAAGCATGCGATGGAGGGCATAGATCCAGATTTCCCAAGGAAGGCTAGGGAGGGGGTCATCATTGTTGCTGGGAAAAACTTTGGGTGCGGTTCAAGTCGGGAGCAGGCGCCGCAGGCCCTCAAGTATGCTGGCGTTAGATGTATACTCGCCGAGTCCTTTGCGCGGATATTCTATAGAAATGCAATAAATATAGGCCTGCCAGTCTTAGAGGCTCCGGGCATAACAGGTAGGGTTAATGAGGGCGACATACTTTTTATAGACCTTTTTGAGGGAAAAATTATAAACGAGGGTAGTGGTGAGGTTATTTTTGCGAATAGGCTTCCAGACTTTATCCTTAAAATTATTGAGGATGATGGTCTCATAGAGCATCTAATTAAAACTATTAGAGGGAGAGAAAAATGAGGTATAAGATTGCGTTAATTCCCGGGGATGGCATCGGCCCAGAGCTAACCGAGGCGACGATGACGGTTTTACGAACCCTTCAAGGAAAGCTTAATTTAGGTTTAGAGTTTATTGAGCTGGAAGCAGGAGATGCGTGTTACGAGAAGCGTGGGAAAGCCCTCCCAGAGGAGACCATAGAGGGGATACGCAGATCACATGCCTGCCTCAAGGGCCCTGTCGGCGAGACCGCTGCGGACGTAATAGTTAAGCTTAGACTCATGTTTGATTTATATGCCAATATACGCCCAATAAAATCATATCCAAACACGCCAAGCATGAGGGATGACATAGACCTTGTTATCGTTAGGGAGAACACTGAGGACGTGTATAAGGGCTTCGAGTTCAAGATTGATGAGGACACAGCTGTTGCCTTAAGGGTGATAACTAGGAGGGGCTGCGAGCGCATAGCAAGAAAGGCTTTTGAAATGGCGTTAGGAAGGAGGAGGAAGGTTACGGCCGTCCATAAGGCTAACGTCATGCGGCTTACATGCGGCCTCTTCGCCGAGGTGTGTCGAAGGGTTGCTAAAGAGTATCCATCAGTATCCTACGATGAGCAGTACGTTGACGCCATGGCGATGAGACTGATAAAGGAACCGCAGAACTTCGACGTCATAGTTACAACAAATATGTTCGGCGACATACTCTCCGATGAGGCTGCGCAGCTCGTTGGGGGGCTGGGAATGGCCCCTGGCGGGAACATAGGCGACGACTACGGGATATTTGAGCCGGTCCACGGCTCCGCTCCCACGAGAGTTGGTAAGCGTACGGCTAACCCATGCTCAATGATATTGGCAGCGAAGATGATGCTCGATTGGCTTGGGGGAAGATACGGCGATCAATTATGCTTAAAGGCGGCCTGGCTCATAGAGAGCGGCATCATATCCGCTCTAAAGAAAAATCTCTCCGTGCCCGATCTTGGCGGCAAGCTGAAGACTGATGAGATGGCTGAAGCCATAGCAAATGAAATATCTAAAATTAGTGTTTGAGTGAGGGGGAATGGAGCAAGATTACATAAGAATTTTTGATACAACCCTACGTGATGGGGAGCAGGCGCCCGGCATATCGTTGACTCCAGAGGAGAAGATGGAGATAGCGTTGCAGCTTGATAAGCTTGGCGTCGATGTTATCGAAGCGGGCTTCCCATCAACATCGAGGGGCGAGCAGAGGGCTGTGAGGGAGATCGCTAAGGCTGGCTTAAGGGCGCAGGTCTGTGCGCTATCAAGGACTTTAAGGAGCGATATTGATACCGCACTACAATGCGATGTTAAGTATATCCACACATTTATCTCGACCTCTGATGTCCAAATCAAGTATGCCTTAAATATGACGCGAGAGCAGGTTATTGAGACCGTTATAGATTTAGTGCAGTACATTAAGGATCATGGCGTCATATGCGAGTTCTCGCCGATGGACGCTACCAGAACCGACATAGAGTTTTTAAAGAGAGTTTGTAGGGCGGCTGAGGGGGCGGGGGCAGACTACATAAATATCCCAGACACAGTGGGCATAATGAACCCAAATTCCATGAGGAGATTAATTGGGGAGCTGAGGGCTACACTAAAAACCCCAATAAGCGTTCACTGCCATAATGATTTCGGGCTAGCTGTGGCCAACTCGCTGGCTGGGGTTGAGGCTGGCGCAACACAAGTTCACGTTACTGTTAATGGTTTGGGTGAGAGGGCTGGCAACGCCGCCCTAGAAGAGGTCGTTATGAGCCTTCACCTACTCTATAATAAGAAGACTGGCATAAATACTAGGCTTCTATACGAGACCTCGAAGCTCGTATCAAGGTTAACTGGGGTCCCGGTTCAGCCTAATAAGGCTGTTGTCGGCGAGAACGCCTTCGCCCATGAGTCTGGGATACATACGAGGGGGGTTGTTGTTAAGCCGATCACCTTTGAACCCTTCAATCCGGAGCTCGTCGGCAGGCGGCGGAAAATAATTGCTGGGAAGCATGCTGGAAGGCATGGGATCAAGGCTACTCTCGAAGAAGCTGGATTCCACCTAACCGAGGAGCAGTTGAAGGAGATTGTTGAGCGAGTAAAGGAGCTTGGCGATAAAGGAAAGATTGTAACTGATGCCGACCTATTTGCGATCGCAAGGGCTGTTGTAGGTAAGGTTCAGGAGGAGGAGGTCGTTAAGCTAGCCGATTTAGTCGTAACAACCGGCTTCAGGGTTACGCCAACAGCCTCCGTTAAGTTGATCATTAATAATAAGGAGTATGTTGCCGCCGAGACGGGTGTCGGCCCCGTGGACGCCGCAATTAAGGCTATACAGAAGATCACCAGCAATTTAGCTAATGTAAGGTTGACAGAATATAGGCTTGAGGCCCTGACTGGGGGCTCAGATGCCGTTGCTGAGGTTATAATAAAGGTTGAGGATAAAGATGGGAGTGTGATCTCAGCAAGAGGCGCTAGGGAAGACATCGTTATGGCGAGCGTTGAGGCCATGATAAGCGGAATAAACAAAATCCTATCAAAAAAGTTAAAAGCATCATAGTTTGTTACTTCTACCGAAGTGTATCGAGAAATGAAGAGAAAAAAGAGGTTAACACCATATTTTGTAAGGAGACTTGAGCCCATAGAAGTTAGGGTGCCGAAGAAGATATCTGAGCTATTATCGGAGATGGCTAGAACTGGTTTTCAGGGTAAGAAGCTCGGTGAAGTCGTCGATGTGTGGGAGAGCATGCTTAAAGATGATGTAACAATATTTTTTGGCTTCGCCGGCTCGATGAGCACAACTGGACAGTGGAAAATCATTAATTGGCTTATTGAAAAACGTTTTATAGATGTTATCGTCTCAACCGGCGCGAACGTATCTGAGGATATCCTAGAGGCTATGGGCGGAACATACTGGCAGGGACACTATTTCGTCGATGATGAGGATTTGGCGAGACATAAAATAGATAGATTTTATGATGTATTCGCCGATGAATATGAGTACCAGGAGATGGAAAATTTAATAGCCGACTTCATGACAACTTTAAAACCGGGTCACAGATATTCTTCGATGGAGTTTCTCCACCTCTTCGGCAAATACCTCTCGGAGACGGGTATAAAGAGCATCATCGCTAAGGCCTATGAGAATAATGTGCCGGTCTTCTGTCCAGCCATAGTTGACAGCGCGTACGGCGTAGCATATATAGTGAATAGGCGGAGAAGTAAAGGGAAATTTAATATAATTATAGATCAGATGAGGGACTTTGAGCAGCTCGTCGAAATAAAGAGAAAGTCTAGGGATACAGGCATAATATATATAGGTGGAGGAGTGCCTAAGGACTTTATTCAATTGACGGCTATAGGTGCAGGCATAGCGGAGGATGGGAAATATGGCCCACCAGCCCCACATAAATATGCAATCCAGATAACGACTGATGCGCCTCATTGGGGAGGCTTATCCGGCTGCACATTCGAGGAGGCTATAAGCTGGGGTAAGGAGAGCAAGGCGGGGAGAAACGTCCAATGCTACTGTGATGCGACGATAGCGCTCCCAATAATCTCACACGCATTGGCTGAGAGAGTTTCTGAAAGAAAGAGTGCACCAGACCTCTCATGGGTCTTTCAGGAAGTAAAGCGGTTAACCAGCCCACCCTAATTTTCATCTTCACTCTTTTCCTCTAGGCCGCTAACTAGGATTATAAGGCTGCGTCTATTCAGGAAAGCTGGCGGATTCGGCTCCTCAACTAAACGCCTATAAACCAAGTTCTCATTTATCTTGACTATTCTGAGAAAGGCCGGCCAATCAATAATCGTCTCGGAGAAAAAAATGCCATTTCTCCTTTTCGCGACAAGCACCCTACCACGCCTACAGAACCGCGCAGCTCTCTTAGATATTATTACTATTCCCGGAGCTGTTGATTTAGCCTTAAAGCCATCCATATACGGAACACGCGCCCTCGTTAAGGCTACGGCATAGTACGCGTCATCTCTGCCAGAGTGGACCTTCCAATACTTATTAGAGAGAATTGCTGAAACAAGGTCATTGATCCCTCGCCGAGAGCACTCCGGGTAAATCTTCATGAAATGCCTCCTCAATTCCTCAGCGCGCAAACGGATCAAACCCCTTTGAGGGACAAAAATATTTTAGCGACTGAGAGCATATATCACTAAGAACTAAAATTTAAGCATGCTATTTAATCTTGTTATCTGTGGTGGTGGGAGATGCCTATAGATGTCTCAACCCTAGTTACAATTATGGGCATAATATTTTTGCTGGTCTTTTTAGTAATTTTCCTCGTAATCCTCATATCGTTTCTCAGGTGGTTTAGGAGACCAAGAATTTACTATGCGCCCATAAGGGTTGAAGATTATATGTGCCCTAAATGTGGATCAAGGGACCTCGACCTCATCGGATTAAGAACAATGCGATGCAGAAAATGTGGGACAACATTCACGTTGAGGGCAGCATATGAAGAGCGCTGGATAGTATGGCCGCTCCTCTGGTGGTTCCCAATAATAATTCCAATACCAGAATTACTCAGAAAATAGATAAGCGTGCTTTAAAAACCATTAAAGTACACGGATTAGGATCTACTAAAGCTTTTATACAGAAAGGGTGATGGTTAAATTGATCTTCGCAGGCATCTCCTTAATCTCCCTCACGCAGAGGGTGTTTCGTAAGTTGGCTCCTTCTATAGCACTCCAACCTCCATCAAAGTCGTAGATCTCATCCCGCACACCGCGCACTACCCCCAAAGAGAACGAAGCCGATAACTTAAAAGTAGAGGGTATGGAAGAGGATTTGGACCTGCGAGACTGGTGGGGTCGCCAGGATTTGAACCTGGGTCACGAGGGCCCAAGCCTCGTAGCCTAGACCAAGCTAGCCGACGACCCCCCATTAACTACTTATAATTAGAGGGGGTTTAAAAATGCTACTCCTTCTCGCACATTTATTTACAAGCTTTATATTGTTTTTCGTCTATATTCTGTTATCAATGTGGGGAGGTATGTGGTTATGCATACCCAGAGATTTAGGATGACACCAACAAGTAGGGGTGCGCTGTTTAGGGCTAAGAGGTGGTTTTATTTAACATTTTATACTAAGGCTCCGCCTGAAGTTAAGGAGGAGAATAAGAGGGCTTGGGTCAGCCTAGCCGGGAAAATTATTGCAGAGCTTAATAAGCGCAATGCCTCTGATAAGCCAGCGAGGTTGACGATAGCTTATGAGGTTGGCCCTAAGGGTGAATTTAAACCAGTATCGGCGACGATTGAAATAATGGAGATAAAGCCCGTAGAAACCTTTACAGTAGCCGTAGAGTAAGAAGAAACGAGGATTGACAAAAAGATATATTCTCTAATACCCCTTTATCTAAAAATATTTTTATGAAGTTATTATCGATGAGTTATGATGCTTGAGGTTGAGTTTGGAAAATCTTCGTTCATATTGGGCTTAGATGAAAGGTTTAAAAGGGGCCTTAGAGGGCAAATTACCATTCAAGACAAACTTGGTTGTTTGGAAGGAGGAAGTATATTTCTTAACGCCAATAGAAATAGATGTTTCCGCCATAAGCGGGCAGCTGAGGGTTGAGAGAGGTGGGCTATTTTACTGGCCCATAGAGAGAGGCTTCTGCATATTCTATGGGGTTAGCCAACCCTATAGCCCAGTATACCAGATAGGCTCATACATCGGCCCCTTAAGTAAGCTCAGAACCATAGAGGATGGTATGGAGGCTACGGTTAAGCTCCATAAAATAAGTGAACCATACTCCGGTCTAATCGCTGTAATGGAGTCTCTCGGATTTAGTGCAGCCGCGCCGCTCCATGATGGGGAGAGAGTTATAGAAGCAAGCAAACGTATCAGTAATATAAGAGTGGCACTTAGGCTCTACATAGAGGACTATGGCATACATATTGAGAGTGAGCCAATACTCCCACGAATCTACTGCCCGGAAAACCTTCGACTTATAGAGAAGTTGGATGAGATTTTAGGTCGAGGAAAGCATTTGCGGTTAGATCTAAGTGAAGATGAGTGGATAACCATAACGACCTTTGTGTAGAAAAATGAGGAGGAGGTGCGTGAGACCATAAACGAGATTAGCATAGCCTACTACGAGATTGCCAGAAGCCTAAGGATCCTAAAATACCTATGAAACTCTATTAAGAGAAAAATGATGGGGCAAAAATGTTAAGAGCCAATAAAACCCTTACCTTTATACCTTCTCAACCTTAATTTTATCCCCATCCCTAATTTTCCTGAAGACTTTTGGGTCCCCTATGATCTTTGCGAAGACGTTTACTGGATCAGCAGGCCTAATCTCATTCCCGCGGCTTATTGGCGTCGGTCCAAAGAATATGCAGAAGCCTCTCCCAGGGGGCCAGTATCCTACATCCCCAGCCTCAACAACCTCCTGCGGGTTCTCCTCACCAACCTCCACTGGTATTGTAAAGTATACTTCATCGCCCCATCTATGAGCTATCCCCTCGAAGGGAAGCCTCTCCCAGATAGCTGTGGCGGTTCTTGGATTCTTATTCTCTAGCAGCTCAGCCTCCACAACGCCAATTCTATCGCATCTAATTTTAATTTTCTTCAACAAGACACACGCCCCTAAGCCCCTCAAAGTCTTTAGTAAGAATTGGCTGTTATTTAAGATTACTTGGGTTTTGTTTGGAAAGTCTATTATATACCATTGCATACATAGACTTATCTAATGTGGTGAGCGATGAGGGAGATAAAGCGCACTAAAAGTATATGTCCAGAGTGCCTAAAGGTTTTAGATGCCATGATCTTTGAGGAGAATAATGTCGTATATATTAGAAAGGAGTGCCCGGAGCACGGCTCCTTCCAGGACATTTATTGGTCTGATTATAATCTTTACGAGAGGGCAAAGATATTCGATTTTGCCGGTAATGGGCTTGAGAACCCTAGAACAGTTGTGAAGAATGGCTGCCCATACGACTGTGGAATCTGCCCCCAACATAAATCGCACACCGCGCTGGCAATAATAGATGTGACGAACCGATGTAACTTACGTTGCCCAGTATGCTTCGCAACGGCTGGCACAACAGGCTACGTTTACGAACCAACATTAGATGAGATAAAAAGTATGCTGATAAATCTGCGCAGCAATAGGCCCGTCCCGGCGGACGCCCTGCAATTGTCTGGCGGTGAACCGACTATTAGAGATGATCTCCCAGAAATAATTAAGATGGCTAAGGAATTAGGCTTTAAACATGTTGAAGTTAACACTAACGGCCTTAGAATGGCCTCAGACCAAGATTACTGCCGCTCTCTCAAAGAGGCTGGAATGAGCACAATTTATCTCCAGTTTGATGGACTTACATCGGAAGTCTACAAGTTTACTAGGGGAGCTGATTTGGTTGAAGTTAAGAGGAGGGTCATTGAGAATTGCAGGAAAGTCAATATTGATAGCGTGGTTCTAGTTTGCACGCTCATAAGGGGGGTTAATGACAGCCAAGTCGGCGAAATAATAAGATTCGCTGCAGAAAACTTTGATGTTGTCCGCTGCGTGAACTTCCAGCCGGTCTCACTATGTGGGAGAATACCAGCTGAGGAGCGGATGAACATGCGCATAACGATACCAGACTGGATAAAGCTCGTTGAAGAGCAGACTGACGGCCAGATAGAGAGGACCGATTTTTATCCCGTGCCCACAGTCGTTCCGATCTCTAGAGCGGTTGGAGCGATCAAAGGTAGGCACTACGTTGAATTTACCGCTCATCCACATTGCGGGATGGCAACCTACATTTTTGTTGAGGGTGGAAGGCTGATTCCCATAACCAGGTATGCTGACGTAGATAAATTCGTAAAGGCTATGGTGAAGGTTTATGAGGAGGCGGAGAGAGGGCATAGTTCAAGAGCAAAGCTATGTCTCATTGGGGCACTAAGATATATCAAGTTTGGCATACTGAGAAAATATGTATGGCCGGTCCTAAAGACAGGCAGCTATAAATCTCTAGGGGATCTGCATAGAAAAATGATACTTATTTCAGCCATGCACTTCATGGACCCATATAACTTTGATCTTGAGAGGGTTCAGCGCTGCGTTATACATTATGCCCTTCCAGACGGGCGCATAATTCCATTCTGCACAATGAACTCCATACATAGACCTATAATAGAGAAGGCTCTTGGGATACCCATTGAAGAGTGGAGGATGAGGCAGAAAGCCGAGGTAAGCGCAGTTATTTAAAGAAAAGAAACTTATAAATTACACAACATTTCTTTCTATAGGGAAAAATGCTGGGGGTGGCGTAATTGGGTGGGAAAAAGAAGCCGACAATATCGCAGGCTTTGAAAGCCCAGATGAGGGATGCTGCTAAAGAGGAGGGTGCGAAGGAAACTAAGGCTAAAACACCGGCAAAAGCGGAGAAGAAGCCCGCTAGCGTGATCATGCCAAACCCAAGGGATGAGAAGGTTATAAAGGAGATACAGAAAATGAGGGTTTTAACGCCATATACGGTTGCTTCACGCTTTAACCTACGCTTAAGCGTCGCAAAGGACCTCCTTGAGGAACTTCAGAGGCAGGGAGTAATCACTTTCGTCTCAAGCAGCAGACACTTAAAGATCTATAAGCCGGCGGCCGCGTAAAGCAATATTAAACCGCTTTATTTTTGAGAGAGATGAACATATCTAGGATACCAATAAAGATAATTGTTGAGGGGCTTGGTGAGGCACGGGGGGTTCTAATAAGGGTACTTTCCCCCAGAACAGTTGACTCTATCGTGAGACTCCTCCCACTAGAGGGGAGGGCGGCCATATGGCAGAGCGGAGTATACTTTGAAATTCCATTAAAGATGGGTGTGGAGAAACCGAGAGGCTCCGTGAAGAGGGGTGACATCACCTATTGGCCGCTCGGAAGGGCGCTCTGCATATTCTTCAAAGACATGCGCCCCCACGGCCAAGTAAACTTAATCGGACAAGTTACAGAGAATATAAACTTATTTAGCATGGTAAGGAGCGGGACAAAGATTAGGGTTGAGAAGATATAGCCCAGGGAATCTGAATGATGGAATGATAATGCTTGGAGTAAAGCACGCAATAGAGATTTCATGGGACAGAAGAACTAGAATAGCGACTTAGACTTAGTGGAAAAATGCTAAACAAAATCTCGTAATGGGGAAAGCACTAAGAAACAAGGTTTAACCCAATTTCATAACAATCCCTCATTGTTTCGGCAATGTAGATGCTGCCCCTAACGCTTAAATTAAAGTGCTGTGAATTATATAATTGCTTCAGCTTTACTGCAAAATTATGTAGAAGAAAGGCTTTAAGGGTTCATGGGCCGGTAGTTCAGCCTGGTATGAACGCCTGACTTGCACTCAGGAGGTCGGGGGTTCAAATCCCCCCCGGTCCACCAACTAATTGGGTGCAAGTGGTCTTTCCCGCCTTTAAGTTTAGAATGCGGTACTGAGCAACTATGTCTCTCACTTGCAGCAGCCCTACGCCTCATGAAGTTCGATGCTAAAGCGACCAAACGTTACACTAGGCTTAACAATCACGGTTTTATTCTTTGGCACAAAATTATGGATCTATCTTGCTGGTGGTGTTAAAAATAAAGATTCTATGAGATCTAATAGGTTTAAGCAAAAACTCTACCTTTTTCTTCTAGTATTATTAACAGGTTAATAGTAGCCTATCGTCCGCGTAATCGTTTAGCTTCCTCTGGTGTGTAGAGTTGTCGTTGTTTGTGTGAGGGAACTTGGTGACCAACACCAGTATATCTCGGCGCAAAGAGTATGTGACCCCATAGGAAAGGTTTGTCAACCCTCTTTATGATGATGGGGCCGTGTGGCAGTCTCTTCGGAACATATATGATGGACGTGTAGTCAACAATATGCTTTTCTTGCTCTTCACCTAAATATATTTCGATCTCAGCACCAAAATCAAAGAAATTCGCCGGGTTTCCTCCCCAAATGAATAGAAGTTCATCAACATCGTGCCAATGAGGCCTGTCCACCATTGTAAATGGCTCTGTAATATAGATGAGCTGGAAGTCCGCCGGGAAGCCTGGAAATTTTACGAAACATTCTTCATGACCACATGCGTGTAGACTTGGATACCCTCGAATCTTCTCTAAAGGCTCCTTTAAAATGTACTTCCCATATTTTGTTTCGCTCAAAACACAACACCCACTTAATACTTTATAATTACTTGCTATATAAAATTTTAGGAAAAACGATTGAGAGCCCTTTTAGATTTCCATAAAAATGGTAATTTCTAAGTAAATTTAGAAAATATGAAATTCTCGGTCATAAAATTGAATTCTACAAACAAAAATGCTTATATTTATTTAATTTATTTAGGATATTAACGTAATGGTGAAGGGGAGCTTATGGAATATTGAAAGAAAAATGGTGATAGTAAATGCTGTAGGAACGTTCACTGATGTCGCGGACATCTTTATAATGATGTTCTTGATAGCTTTGTTGATTCCCGTGTGGGGGATTGGACCAGCAGATATAGCATTGATACCTCTAATAGGAACGCCAGTAGGGATAATATCTACACTTGCAGCCGGAGTATTACTTGATACTTTAGGAAGAAAGAAAACATGGGTTATAGGAAACCTAGGTGCCGGGATCTTCTCTCTACTAATGGCCGCATCACAGAATTAGATTCAGTTCGTTGTTCTCAATGCTATTCGATCAGCGATTAACTCCTTAGCTATCCAAGGAGTTTATGTGATCATCGCCGAAGAAGCTCCTGCTGACAGAAGATCCTTTGTCGATGCGCTGGCCACGTCGCTACCAGGATTATTCGCTCAGGTTGGTCTTGGAGCTTTAGTGGCGCTTGGAATCCTATGGAGATTTCTATTAGTGTTTGTAGGCATCGCTAATTTAGTGGCAGTAGTCTTAGGTATACTTATCTTGAGGGAGCCACCAATATGGCTAGAGAGGAGAAAGCTTAGAAAGGAAGGAGAGAAGGGAAGTTGGGCTAAGAACATTAAGTTGCTTCTTGATAAAAGGTATAGAGGCGTATATTGGTCAGCAGTGATAGTAGCTGTTCTTATAGGATTCCGTGCAGCTTTTCACGTACCCTACTCAGACTATGGCTCTTGGTTTATGGTTACGATACTCGGATTTGGTCCCATCATCGGCTACTGGGGAATGCTTTCAGGAGTATTTGACACCATAGTAAGGCACTATATAGGATGGTTAGCCGATAAACTTGGCAGATTAAAATCCGGGTTAATCTTTGTGATCTTAGCAATAATTTCCAGCCAAATCATGTGGAGACTGCCATATTTTATTCCAGTCGGCCCGCATTTAGCTCTGATAATTCTCTGGGTCATCTGCTACTATATATAACCATGTTGGGTATACCGATCTGGGCTGGTTTATGATGATTGGTGAAAGTATACCAACGCCCATTAGAGCCGTTGGAATGACCCTTCAATCGGTCATTAGGAGTCTCCTGTTATTAGCGCTCTCCCCAGCAGTAGGTTTCATAGTTGCAGGTCTGCCATCTCCAATAGAACTATTCTGCTGGTATCAGCTTGCAATTGGCGTGATTGCGTTAATCATAATAGTGCTCGCAATGAAAAAAGGATACGAAACAGCTGGAAAAGAGCTAGAGTAGTTCTTACCTATAGATGCAATATTGACATTCTAGAGTTACTAGAGATTAGGTGATCTCAATATCCTTAGTTCTTACCTTAGAGGTAAACTAGCGAGGCAAAGGGAGATTTAATTAATAATAAAATCTTAGAATTCAAGCGATACTCCCCTTGTTTCGTAGCCCAGTCTTCTGCCCGCAATCATTGCAATCATCAGTATTACGAAGCCAATCACCGCGATAATCGAATATCCATTTGTGATACCGAGGGCTAAGGCTACGAACCCAGATATCGATTGTATGGCGGTAGTTGCTAAAGTGCCAATAAGCGCATTGTAGCTCATAGCTGTTGATCTTAGTCCTGTTGGAAATAGCTCACCCATCCAATATCGAATGAAGTCACTCATAACCATTGAGAAGCCTATTAAATCGGCCACTATAAAGAAGAGTACAATCATTGGAAGCGAGCCTACTGGAAAGATGGTATATGCATATAGCATCAATAGATTACATACTAAGCAAATTATTGCTGCAACTGGTATAGCCGTTAAGCGCCCAGCCTTATCAGCGTAACGCCCCCAGAGGTACCTGCCAACTAAGTCCACTGGCCCCTCAGACCATCCCACTATGCCCGCAATGGCTATTGCAATCCCTAAAAATTGTGTTCCGTAGTAGGTCCGAAGGTACATAGGTAATGATATGGCGGAGAACCCTACTACTGCAATGATCGTCATGATAAAGCGGATAACATACTGTTTTTGGAGAAATGTTTTAAATGGAACTTTGCTTTCTTTAAGCTCTCCGAGTTCGATGAGCTTTGCGCGCTTCTCCCATAATGGAGACTCGTATAGAAAGATGAAGCCTAGTACTCCAATGATTATGTTCCAGCCTGCCATTAGATAGCAAATGAAATACCATGGCAGCCAGGGATACCATGCTGTAAGAATCGGAATAGCATTTATTATAGATAGGCCCACTAGGGCACCTAGCCCAGAAAACGTTGCAAGAAACTTCCCTCTAACCTCACTAGGAACAATTTCAGCCAAGAGGGGGTAGGACGTAGCTGTCCCAAATGCAGTAATGAAGCCCTTTGCAACCCTGAAGCTAAAGAGAGCGACCCAGTCACGTGAGAAGGACATAAAGAACCATAGCAGCCCAGCTAAAATGTTCTGAATACACCATATCCTTTTCCGTCCAAAATAATCGACGATGGGCCCTGCAACTAATAAACCAACAATACTGCCCCATCCGAAAGCACCTAAAATGAGACCAACCTCTACGGGACCTAACCCCATAGCTTTCACAACCATCGCTATTGCAAATGATATTGCTATCATGTCAGATATGTCGCTGCTCATGCCAATTGTGGTCACAACCCCAGCTATTTTCCAGCGTTCCATACATCTCCCCAAAAACTATATTATAAAATACTATAATAAAATTTTAAAAATTTAACGTGTCTTTCTTCGACTTTATTGTGTCTTGCTTTTATTTATATGGCATTATCATTTTGATTTGAGATAATTTTTGGATAAGGCAATCTTTACTTTTATGTTTTCTCTCACATTATAGCATGCAAATTCGTTCTTCCCATCCTTAAAGCAGTTCATTGATATAGAAAATGGATTGCCATAAATCAAAACTATAATATTTTTCTTAAGATAATAGAGTTATTGTGAAATCCTAATGATCAAAATCTTTGCTCCTGTGGATAAGGCTGAGGAAGTGGATAAATTAATTGACGCTGGGGCGGATGAGCTTTATTGTGGTCTAGTGCCCCTCGAATGGCTGCATAAATATACCGCTATAGTAGCCTTAACTAGGAGACCTGCGCTCTCAGCTAATTTCAGATCTTTTGAGGATTTAGAGGAATGTGTAAAAAGGGCCCATTCACGTAAGAGAAAGGTGTCCTTAACAATAAATGAGCATTATTATAGAGCAGAGCAGTATGATTTACTCTTAAAGACTATAGAAAGGGCAGCTAACCTTGGCGTAGATTATTTTATTATATCTGATTTGGGCCTCTTATTAACTCTGCGGAAGATGGATATAGGAGTTAAGACGCATATGAGTATCGGAGGAGTAGCGCTCAACTCTGAGACGGTAAAGTTTTACCAAGAGTTGGATGTGTCAAGGGTGCAGCTTCCCCGAGATCTAACAATAGAAGAAATAAGGAGTATTTGCAGGGACATTTCTGGTATTGAGCTGGGCGCCTTTATATTAAATTCAAAGTGCGCAAATATTGATGGACTCTGCACCTTCCTCCATTTCCCTCCCTCAGGCCCATTATATAATAACGCATGCATGCTGTCCTATGAGGTCTTCGTAGACTCCAATGAAGAAGACGAAAAGAAGGTCATTGCTGGAGTTAGGAATAAGGTTTGGGAGAGGTTTCACATTGATGATAGGCCCTGCGGCGCATGTGCACTTTATGAGTTCAATGAGATGGGCTTAGCCTTCGTAAAGATTGTAGGACGGGGCTACCCCATTTTAAAGAAGGTTTTAGACGTAACCTTCATCCGTACACTACTGGATTACCTAAACACAAAGAGGATTTTGAGGGAGGATTTTAGGCTCTTCGCTAAGAAACTCTACGCTCACACCTATAATCGCACGTGTAGAACGATCATGTGCTACTACCCCGAGGTGATGCTGGAATGGAGCAAGCAGCATATATAACGAGGATTGAGGATTTAGCCCGAATAAACATTAATTCCTACTCAAGACTCTATTTTGGCCATGAATTCTGTGAGCGGCTTTTACCCAGTCTCGAGGAATTAGAGGGGGCTCTTAAGTTTGCATTAAAGAACAATTTTCACTTTACACTTTTGACGCCTTATGTGACTAACGATGGGATAAAGAAGGTAAATACTTTGCTTAGCTTTTTAGCGAAAGAGGCACCCCAAAGTGAGGTAGTCTTTAACGATTATGGGGTCTTTCGGTTACTGCGAAACAATTACAGCGTATTAAAGCCAGTTATGGGGCGGCTGTTAAATAAGATGAAGAGAGACCCAAGAATCATAAATATATATCAATTGTTACCTGAAGATGTGAGAAGATATTTTAAGGGATTCAGCCTCGATGTCCCTGCGTTTCGTGATTTTCTTCTGAAAAATGGCGTTACTCGGGTTGAATTAGATAATGTGTTTCAAGGCATTGATTTAAATATGTCTCTTCTCGGTTTTTCCGCATCGCTCTACGTCCCATACGCTTATATTACGACGGCGCGGGCATGTTTGGCAATAAACTGTGATGTACATGGAATGGAGGACACCGTTGGCATATTTCCTTGTAAAAAGGAGTGCCAGAAATATGTATTCTATCTAAGAAGTAGAGCTATGCCTGTGATGCTTATACGAAAGGGGAATACGGTTTTCATAAAAAATGAGGAGGTAGCTAATGATATAGAGGAGAAGGGCGTTGATAGGATAGTCCATGAAATTGACATTCCAATTTAATCCATCACATAATATTCATCCTTATAACCTAAGTTTCCCTAAACTCTATAGGAATCATTATTTATTTTAAAGAAAATGCCGGGAACAAATAAGGATGTATAATAGAGGATCTAATGTAATGCTTTTAGCACGAGCTCCACTAAATCATAGTATTTCATGTTCTCTCCATAGGTTTTGATTGCTTCCTCAAAGTTTATGGCGCAGCGAGGGCAGCATGAAACTATGGCCTCAGCAGCAACAGTCTTTGTCTCCTCTATTCTCTCCTTTGCAACCCACAATGCGAACTCTGGAAAAGCCTCTCTTACACCTCCACCTGCGCCGCAGCACCAAGCATACTCTCTAGTCCTCTCCATTTCCACTAACTCTATACCATTTATCGCCCTCAATACCTCTCTAGGTGGATCATAAATGCCTTTTGATCCAAAAAGCCATGTTTTAGGCGGTTCAGAAATGCCAAATCGCTTAATCTTGCCCTCCCACGGTATATATTCCTCACAAAGCCTTCCTAGTAGACAGGGATCATGATAAGCTAATTTCATTCTAAGTTCTCTTTCAAGCCTAAGCTTTCCCTCTCTTATTAAGCTACTTATTAATTCACTTATGTGCATCACTTTAAAGCCTAGCGGACCCACCACCTTTGGATATTCTCTCTTAAATGTTCCACAGCAATGAGCGCAGCTAACTAATAGGGTCTTCACTCCACTCCTTCTAATAATTTCAACGTTATATTCCATGAGCCTTTTTGCCGCGTTCCTTTGGCCAACTCTCCAAAGCACTGCACCACAGCAATGTTCATCCTTAAGGAGCATGAAATCAACATCAGCTGCATCCAGTATTTTCACAGTTGCTTTTGCTATTTCAGGCTTAAGATAAGCCGTTGTACATCCAACGAAATAGGCGATGTCCGCCTTCTCCGAAATTTTTACACCCTCTGGGACCCACTTAAACCTCTCTTCAGGGGCTCTTCCATAAATGTTATAATATTTTAGGGAGTTTTTCACCATATTTTGATGTTGCCGCATAAGAGAACCGCTTTCAACGGCCCTTGCCCTTAGCTCTAAAATTATGTCAAGGACTTCAGCATTTGCATGTGTCCATTTACATGCATAATCACAGAAGCCGCAAGTAGTACAAGTGTATATTATTTCTGGCAGCTTCCCTTTAAAATTCGGTTTCCCTTCAAGCATATGGTATGCTATGTAAAGTAGTCCCTGAGCCGAGTATGCATCGAAACCAAACCTCTTATGTATCGGACAGGCGCTATTAAATCTCCAGCTTTTCTGGAAGGGGCCAAATATCACTTTACAGAAACCGCAGCGCGTGCAGCACAGCATATCACGCCTATATTTCTCAAGAGACATGTTTTATCACCTCCAAATCATATAACATGTAGAACCCCGGGGTTTAGAATATTATCTGGGTCAAATATGTTCTTGATCTTTCGCAGGATAGTTATAGCGTTTGGATCATAATTTCTATATACTATTTCCGCTAATGAACCATAGGGTCTACTGAAGAAGGCTCCCATTTTTACTAGTTTTTCACAGGCGCCAGTAAAGAAACTTTGAACTTTATCAACTTCTTCCCGTTCTGAGGGGTTATATGGAACATCAACTTCTATGTGATAGGCGTGGCCTTGGGATAGCGGCTGCACGTAGCCCCCAACCTCCATAGCAGAGAACCCATATTCCGCCACCGCCTCATAGAGTCCCTTGATGAGGAGGGCGGCCCTACTTGGAGGTGCTAAGAAGAAGAGTTCGCAGCAAGAACCTTTATACCTAATCTTCCAATATGGCTCTTTATCCCATGGTCTTGAAAGAAGATCCATTAAAACTTTTTCTTTTCCAGGGGCGCCAGGCAGATACGGCGTAGGCTCGAAACCTAGCTCTTGCGCTACATCCATTAGACATTTCTCCTGAACTCTTATTCTTTCCTCAGCTAATTTATAGCCCCCTATCCCCACAATTATAACCCATGGGAGTATCTTTTTTCTCAAGACATCAAATTCCTCAGGCCACTTTTCCGCAAGTATTAATGCTAAGTTAAAGCTGTTCAGTGCCAGTAACTCGTCAGCCACGCTCCCCATAACACCATACCTTTGGAGCCTATTTAGTGGTTCTATTATATCTTCTCCCCTCCCAAAGGCAATGAAGTAAAGCTTCCTAAGTTTAGGCATAACCTCAGCTTTCACCATCGCCCAAGTGACTATACCTAAAGACCCTTGGGAGCCTGAAATCAATTTAAAGTACTTAATGTCTCCTGGCCCGAATGGGTTCACCATATCAGCATTTATCTCCTCGATTGATCCTGGGCCTGAGGCTGTACCCGTCCTAAATTCGTCGCCAGTACCAAAAATGATCTCCATGGTTAGTAGTGGGTCCACGTAATCGAATTGATATTTGGGTATAATAGGAGGCTCTCTCTCCAAAAAAGCTGTAACCACGGATTTTGAGGCGCGCGGGAGTAAAGGCATGTTAAGTCTTAAACCATGCTTTTCGAGTACGGGTACAAGTTCTCCAAATGTCACACCGGGTTCAACCAACACAGCTCTATTTCTCAAATCTATCTTCAGAACCTTCTTTAATCTGCTCAAATCAATTATTATGCCGCCTTCTCTTGGAACTGTATCGCCGCGGAAATGCGGTGGACCGGAGCTTACGGGCACTATTGGCACTTTACATTTTCCGGCCAGATGAACTATCTGCTTAATCTCATCTTTATTATTTGGGTAAACGATGCATAATGGTTGTGTAGGCTTTACAAAGCTGTGATCCTTAGCGTACTCGGCAAGCACCTTAGGATCGCATACCACGTTCTCAGGGCCAACTATTTTAGATAGTTCCTCAAGAAAAGCCCCGGTATCTAGGACTATAGGTCTTTCCTCCATAACTCTATCCCTCCTCCGGCATTACATAAAATTTAGGATTAGCTACCAAGTTGGGGTCTAACGCCTTTTTAATCCTCATCTGCCAAATGTGGAAGTTGCTGTAGAGCGGTCCAAGCCGTTTCACATCCTCATTACCATACATGAAAAAGCGAAACATTACGTCTGGGAAGCGTTCACTCATATTTCTCTCTTTCACCTTATTTGCGTACGCTCTCATCGCTTCAAGAGAGTCTGGATCGGTTGGATCACCTAAAATCAGGTTTTCTGTGACGGCCATGTGACCATATTCTGTTGGCACAATCCAGTAGCTGTCTAATGTATCTGCGATAAGACCCTTCTCCACATATTCCCTCCTTATTTCTGGTATGGCCATCCCCCACTTTACCATGGTATCTATTGAGTCTACACCACAAGCACTAGTCTCAAAACCACCAAATTTTTGAACACGGCAGCTCGATATCCCCAGAAGTATACTTGTTGTTGCAAGGTCTAGCTGTAGCGCTTTTCCGACCAACCATCCCTCGTCATAAAATTCCCTCGGCGCCTCCTTGCCCCCATACTCCGCCATAATTTCTCTTACAACCTTTTCTTGGTACTCTAGATCCTCGCGGCAACAAGCTTCGATAAAAACAACAATCACGCGGGAGGTCTCCCTTTGATAATATCCACTTACAATCTTCTCCCAAGCTTCCTCAACTGTGCTGCAGCCCTCAATTATTATCGGCCAATTAAAGAGTTTAAAGACAGCTGTACCTACCTCGGCCTTACTTATTTCATATAATGCTTCCCCAAGATTCCTTAAACTCTCCTCCCAACCTAATTCATCAATGCCAGGCATTTGGAAAAGCAATAACTTAAACTTGTCTTCTGGAAGTTTGGTGTGATATGCGAAAGCGCCAGTTCTCGGATTTATTAACCTCTCTACCTCAAGCTCTCTCGGCCCCCACCATGGATAAAGCCTTATGGCTATCTTAGTTATAATACCTAGTCCCGACCGCGTGATTAAGCCATCTAATCCTGGTCCTGGGCCGGTCCCGCAGAACCACCCGGTGCCAGCACCGAGAGAGCCTAGTCTCACAATGTCGCCCGTAGGCGTAACCCACTCTACAGCCATAGCATGACGACGACCATCAGAAAAGCGATTAGCCATATACCCGTGACCCTCAATACCCTTTGTTACAGCTCCGACCAGTGCTGACCCAACAACACTTGCTACGGGATAATGCAAGCCCCTTTTGAAACACTCAATAGCAAGCGCAGCTCTCGTAACTCCCGGTTCAACAATCGCATACATATCCTTCTCATTTATCTCAATAATTCTGTTCATCTTTTTCAAATCAAAAAGAAGCATACCGGGTTCAGTGCACATAGGCGACATTGTAACAAAACAGGAGTATTTTATCCCAAACCGGTTACATATCTTAATAGTAGCAGCAACTTCTTCCGTATTTCTTGGCATGACAACAGCAGCTGGTTTCTCGGTCGGAAAGGCCGCCCCCTCCCTATAATAGGCAGCTAAGATCGCTGGATCATCACTTATGTTCTCCGAGCCGACAACGTCTTCAATCATCTTATAAGCCATTCTCGGGAACTCCATCGGAACAAATCACCCCAAACAGTAATAAAATAATAAAAATATTATTTATAAAACCTTCATAAAAATGCCCAGTCTTTTCTTTTCAGTTCTCTTAGACTTTAAGTATTATATGAAGTTGAAAGCTGCCAAATTAATACTTTTAAAATTTAAAGGAAACTTCAAGTTAAGTTTATAAAGCTATTAAAAGTCAAACATGACGGGGGGATGAAAGTGAGGTTTGAGGTTCTGGAAGGTTTATTTTTAGTTGCGGGTGGATTGTATCACTATACAAATCCATGTAATTGCAATGTATACTTAATAGATGGTGGTGCCGATTCTTTAACATTAATTGATTCGGGAGCCGGAATTGACGACAGTCTTATAAAAAGTATTGAGAAACTTGGCTTTAACCCTAAAAATATAAAAATGATTATTAACACTCATACTCACTGGGATCATATTGGCGGTAACAAAAGGCTTCAGGAAATTAGTGGTTGCAAGATAGCCATCCATGAAAACGGGATCTCTTTACTTGAAAGAGAACAATGGCCGCATGGTTTAAAAATTGAGGTGGGGAGGGTTGACATAAAACTTAAAGATAACGATAGGATTAATGTAGGAAAATGTGAAATTAAAGTGATACACACTCCCGGACATTCGCCCGATAGTATTTGCCTATTTATGGAGTACGAGGGGAGACGCGTACTTTTTTCAGGAGATACCGCTCAGGCTTGGGGGCAATTGGGGGTGATGGATATAGAGACCGATTTTAAAGCTTATAAGAAATCGTTAGAGAAACTTGCAAATCATAGGATAGATGTTTTATTACCAGGACATGGTTTAGTTATAATTTCTGATGCTCACGAGCATATAAACTTTTTACTGAAAAAAATTTCTGAAAAATGGGGCGATGTCATTCCATTCCCTCAACAAGAGCTAAAATATATTCTCTCAAAATGGGGTTATTAATTGCGCTAGTTTAGAAAAATAGGTGCGCACTTTTGCTATCTCTACTTTTGAGATTCAGCTTTCTAAATATTGAAGATAAATAGCCTTTTCTGGGCATCTTATAACACAAAGGTTGCATCCTCTACAAAGCTCCTCATTAACAAAAACTTTTCCATTTCTTTCTTCTAAAGCAAAACACCAAGTATCCAAACATATATAGCAGTTTACACATTTGTCATAGTTTATTTTAGCAATTCTCTTTGGAAACTTAACTTCACCTAATTCAACTAAATCCTTTAATCCAAGCCCTACAATTTCTTTCACGCTACAATAACCTTGTTCTGTTAAAAACTTCCTCATAAAATCAATAACTTTGCGGATAAAGCTAATCCCGTTCCAAAAGATACCTGCGGATAACTGGACACCTTTTGCACCCAGCATCATGGCTTCAATACAGTGCTCAGGAATAACTAGGCCGCCGCAGGTAAATACATCAATATTGTGTACGTACTTGCAAACGGCAGCTGTATCTCTATAGGCGGCAAATCGGGTCCATGGTCCCACCGTAGCCCAAAATGAGGATAATGGGTACCCTTCTATCGTTGGTAAAGTTGATTTACCTTTATTGTAGATATCGGGCGGGGCGACGGTTATAAAGGAGTGCGAACAGGTTAAACCCTTTGCACCCGCATCCTTATATAATCTCGCAGCTTGAATAACTCTAAAGAAGCCTAATTCAGGAGTAATCTTAACGATGACAGGAATATTAACAGATCTTACTATAAATTTAACTATTTCTGCCGCCAATTCTGGAATTAACCCTAAAATTATCCCTCCAATCTCAAAGAGATTACGACGTGTCTCTAAAACTTTTAATGCTTTTTCCACAGATTCGAAAGTTTCTGGTCCACCAAAATTTAATTCTAACATATCCGCGCCTGCAGATGCAACTTCCTTGACTAAACTTAACCAACCCTCGATATTCCCTCCGGGCCCTGCAATGCTAGCTATTATGGCCATATCTTTAAACTCTTTTTTACATCTTTCAACCACTCTAATACCAATAGGTTTTGGGAAACCAACATCTGGAATTTTCGCAGCTGAAACGAATCCTTCCTTTTCTGCAAATCCTGGAACAGAAATCGGAAGAAAAAAGTTAGTGCCTCGCCAATTTAAGTTGCCAGAATAGGATGTTATTGTGCCAGTAACTAGAGCCCCTAAACCTAGAATGTAGTATTTTCTTATTAACTTAAGATAAATATCAGGGCATATGACCTTATGAGTGAATGGTCCGGCTGGGGCATGTGATGCTGCCGCAATAGGATTACGTAATTCTACGCCACAAAATTTTATCGTTAAATCCACATCAACCATTCATTTAGGTCTCCTCTAAGTTATTATGGAAGTGGGAAAATTGGTTCGCTGGTGGGTTTTACGTCAGGATTAAAAGAATAAATATATTCCATCTTTAATCGCCCATTTTTAACCACCCACTGTCCTACATACATTGGAAATGGGCTTGAATGGAACTCGGGTATGTACTTTACTCTTCCATAAGCTAAAGTTACGATGTCAAGTTGAAGAACAGCTTGGTTTATTTTCTCTGGATCAAGACTTCCTGTAAGTTCTATAGTTTTACATACTATTTCTCCCACAGTGTACCAAGACAGCCCGTCTGTCCACTCTTTACCTGTTTCTTTTTTCCATTCCTCGGCTAATTGCATTCCTGTTCTTTCTCCATAGCAGCTCTTGTATGGCACATATGGCGCCCATACATTAAATGGATCAATCAATCCAATCACGAGGTCTTTGCCTATTGTTATTGCATCATCATATTGCTTTAAAGCTCTTCCATCCATCGCTATTTTAGGTTTCCAACCTAACGTATGTGCCTGTCTCCACATGGTTGCAAAATCTGTTCCAGGGGATAAACCCCATAAAACTTCTGCTTCACCCTCTTTCCATTCGCGGATTATGGCCGTATAGTCCATAGTTCCAGGAGCGTACAGGCCAAGCCCTTTTTCTATCCCGACTACCGTATAACCAGCGTCTTGCGCAAGTTTTGTAATCAGTTCATAGAAGCTTCTACCATCAGCATCGTTAGGCGCAAAGAGAGCTGTCCTTTTATTAATTTTATCACTAAACAGTTCAGTAACATATATGTAGTTGAGGAGAGCTTGGTAGCCTGCTTTACCAGCTCTAAAGTCATTTTCAGGGATAGGGGTAATTAACCAGCAACCAGTATTCCAAGCATACTTATATGGTCCAGAGACCCACCAAGCCTCAAATATGCCGTTTACAAACGTTGGTATCTTATATCTATCTGCTATGCGTGAAATTGGAATTTGAACAATAGGTGGCCCTGCAGAAGTAACAAGAACATGAACCTTATCTTGAAGAATCAGTTGCTCGGCTAAAGCGCTTGCTTTTGTTGGGTCGCTTGAGTCATCATATTCTATTATTCTAACAGGGCATTTACGCCCTTCAATTATTACGCCACCTAAACTGTTAACGTCTTCAATGCATTTTCTAAAGGCAAAAGAGCAAGGTTGTCCGAAGGGGGCCAGAACTCCTGTTAACGAAGAAAGAAAACCGATTCTAAGTTCCTCCGTCTCTTTAGGAGTCAGGATATAAATCGTACTTCCAGCAACCACGGCAATAATTATCACAAGAGCAATAATCAGTACTTTAACGCGAAACGATGTCTTCATATATACTTAACCTCTTATCTCAGTCTAATATATTTTAACAAAAACAATATATAAAAATTTGCGCATAAGGTTTTAGTGCCAAAAACGAAAAAGTTTCACATGAGAATATATATAAGGTTGAGGGCGCTTATTAGGATTAAGAAACAAAAAGTGTAAAACGTTATAAACAATAAACATTAAAAATATTTTGAGATTTGCTAAATTAAAAGGGATTGAGCATCATTAACATGAACTTTATTTTTCACCATATTTGATTATGAAAATTAAAAATTAAGGTAGTGGAAAGATTACTTCTGCCGTGGGTTTAACTTCTGGTGTCCATCCGTGAACGATTTCCATTTTTAGTTCTCCCTTCTCGGTTATTACCCATTGGCCCACTTGTGATTGTTGTGGGTTCCAGTGCCATTCAGGAACAAATTTTACTTTTCCCCAGCCCAAGCTTATAAAGTCTACTTTTGTAAACGCATTATTTATAACTTCAGAATCAAGACTTCCAGCGGCCTCTAAGACGTGAACGGTCACCTCTCCTACAGAATAGCCGGAAAGTATGTCAGTCCATGGTTTTCCTGTTTCTCGTGTCCACTCTTCAGCTAGCTGCATGCCAGTTATTCCAGTTACTGAGCACTTCCAAGGTAAGTACGGGTTCCATATATTAAATGGATCTATGAGCCCATGCTGTAATCCGCCGCCTATTGCTGCCACATCATCATAATTTTTGAGGGCTCTTCCATCCATGGCTAGCTTTGGCTTCCATCCTAATGTATTTGCTTGTCTCCACATATTCGCGAAGCTTGGAGAATCGGATAAGCCCCATAAAATTTCAGCTCCAGCTTCCTTCCATTCACGAATTATAGCGGTGAAATCCATTGTTCCAGGGGCATATAACCCTAAATTCTTCTCTACACCGACTATGGTGTAGCCCGCTTTGGGCAATCTATCTTTAGCAAAGTTATAGAAGACTCTTCCATCCGCATCATCCGGTGCAAAAATGGCAACGCGTCTATTAGTTTTATCACGGAAGAGGTTTGTGAATTCGAGATATGCACCTAAATCCGTATATCCAGGTTTGCCGTGCCTTGGATCCCCTTCAGGAGGTTCAGTAATTAAAGAAGAAGCTATACACCACGCATATTTATAGGGACCGCTCTCCCACCACGGCTCAAAAAGCCCGTCTGTAAGACAAGGCATCTTATATCTGTCACAGTCCTGGGCAATTGGAATAGCAGTTATAGGCGGGCCAGCGCTTGTCAGGAGTATATGAACTTTATCTTGAAGGATCAATTGCTCAGCCAAGGCAACTGCTTTGGTCGCGTCTGAAGAATCATCATATGTAATAAGTTTTATTTGCAGTCTCTCTCCTCCGACAGTTACTTCAGTAACTTTGGAGAAGAACTTTTGTACTGCCCATGAATGCGGCTGACCAAAAGCTGCCAATACGCCTGTTATCGAAGCTATGTAACCAACTCTGACCTCTTTTACGCCTGCTCTCGGAGCCGCGTAGTAGAGGTATACCATTGTTCCAGCAATTGCTGCGATAACAACTATGACTACGATTATAAGTACCTTTGCGCGAAAAGTAATGCCACTTTTGCTCATGAGAATCCCCATAATAATTTTATACATTTATACCATGTATTTAAGCCTTTTCCAGCAAGAAATTAAGAAATTCAGATAGAAAAGCACGCTTAGGCTTCGCCCAGAATCACTATTAGAATCTTTCAATGCAAAAAACTTTGTATACTTGTTTGCTTTCTATTATGTGCTGCGTACTGGTAGAGGTATGCCTCCGGATACTGGTATTAACGCTCCGGTAATAAATGAGGAGAGGTCTGACGCTAGAAATAAAGCGGTATTCGCGATATCTTCTGGCATACCACATCTACGAAAAGGTACATGTTTCTTAGCAGCTTCCTCCCAGAAAGCTTCTATGTCTGCGAGAGATCTTCCTTCAAGAAAACCAGTTCCACGTATGGGCCCTGGTAAAATCGCATTTACATTCACGTTAAATGGGGCTAATTCTGTAGCTAAGTCGATTGTTAAACCAATTATTCCAGCCTTTGCGGCAGCATAACCGGGATTACAATCTGGTGGAGAAATAACTCCTATTGAAGAAATATTGATGATCTTTCCATATCTTCTAGCCCTCATAAGTGGCGCAACAGCTCTACAGAACAAGAAGGTGCTTTTTAGATTTAGATTTATGAGTTTATCCCAGTCTTCCTCGCTTTGTTCGATACCACTAGTGCGCGCAATGCTAATTCCACCAGCATTATTGACTAATATATCAATTTTTCCAAATTTCCTTATGGTTTGATTAATCATACTATATACTTGTTCACTTCGTGTCACATCGCAAGGAACAAAAATTGCGCTTCGGCCCATCTTTTCTATCTCATTAGCTGTTTTATTTCCCTCTTCAATAAGTATGTCGGCAATAGCTATAGAGCAGCCATGTTCTGCAAACTTTAGAGCGATACTTTTTCCTATACCTCTTGCACCACCAGTAACTATTGCCACTTTATCTGAAAGTAAAGGTTGTACCATAAAATAACACCTCTAAATAATTTGTGTACTAGCTATGCTAAAAGACTTTCTATGAAAGAAATTAGAGCCTTTAATGCTAAACGTTATAGGCAATAAAATAGTACTTGTTATTTTTTAACCCCCAGCGATGGCTGGCGACATTATTATGATCTTGTCAAGGTCTTTAAGCTGAGCGTTTAAACCTTCTGGAAGATTTGTTAAAAGATTATTTATA
>JAWAZE010000008.1:0-54417 GCA_038817885.1 Bathyarchaeia archaeon
ATGATATGGCAGATATGTTAATGAACTCAAAATTAATTATATTATTGGGGGCCGACCCTACCGTAGCTCACTGGGGGCCGGGGCATCAGTACGCTTGGTATATCTTGCTCGCTAAAGAGAGGAGGAATGTACCCGTAATAGTTATAGACCCTGTATATACCGCAGCTGCGGAGGTCTTAGCTGACCAGTGGATACCTATTAAACCTGGAACCGATATGGCTTTGATAGCAGCGATGGCATATATATTGTTTAAAGAGGATCTTTATGATCATGAGTTCGTGGAAAAGTGGGTTGAGCCAAGAGGTTTCCAATTGTGGAAAGATTATATAATGGGTAAAGAAAAAACGCCTGAGAACCCTGACTGTGATGGCATACCTAAAACACCTGAGTGGGCTGAAAAAATAACAGGCATACCTGCAGAGACTATTTATGAGCTCGCAAGACTATATGCTAAAAGCAAACCTACTTACCTCTTAAAAAACTGGAGTGTTTCAAGAAAAGCTCAAGGCGTTAATGTGGCAAGGGCTTGCATATATTTACAAGCAATGATGGGGTATATAAGTGCCCCCGGAGGACATGTAAGTCTCTTTCCGGTTGCTGCTGGCAACAGGCTTCCGTTAGCTGGTTTAGGAAGTTTCCCCCCGGGCGCTATTCTAACCAAATATACTCCTCCAACAATGTATAGGTCAACAAAGTGGGCTCAAGCAATCCTTCTCCTTGAAAAAGTAGAGAGAGGAGAAATGTCTGTTGAAGAGTATAGAAAGATTATAGGATGGAGAGCAGATCCAAAACTTCCAAATCCTAATCCAAAAATGCTAATTCAGATAGGACCGTTTGAAGTTACTACAAATTACCTCGTTACCTCCGCCGATAGTACAAATGACCAAATAAGAGCGATCGAAAAACTAGAGTTCGTCGTGACCTTTGCTGAAATAATGACCCCAACAGCGAGATACTCAGATATAATTTTACCAGTAGCTGACATTAACTTTGAGGGGGGCTGGCATCCATCTACTTACTCTTACTCAAATGTTGCAAACATAGTCTTTTCTCCCAGACCCCTTCTCCCCCGTGGCGAATCTAAACCTCTTTTTTGGATTTTAACAAAGCTTGCAGAAAAGTGTGGTTTTGCTCAGCAATTTAATAGATACTATACAACAGATGAGAATTGGGATAGAGACTGGGAAAGATATATATCTGATTATTATAATTTTTACGTGATTCCTGAAATTGAAAAATGTGTTAATGAATACGGTGGAAAAATGGATAAACCCCTCCCCTCTTGGGAGGAGTTTAAAAAAATGCCGATAATAAATGTTGATGAATTTTTTGAGGAGCCTTGGCATGCGTTTGTTGAGGAAATAGACAGAGGAAAGGGCTTTGAAACAAAATCAGGTAAGATTGAATTCTATGCAGAAGTGTTGGCCGATGAGAGCCGAAGATGCAAAGGAGAACACTATGACGTAAAGGGGAGAGTTATTGATGGCTTACCCTGTGATTGGAGAGAGTTAAGGCCATTAGCCGTTTACCAACCCCTCGACTATGGAATGGACGATCCGCTGACTGCTAAATACCCCTTATTGCTGCTAACGCCTCATAGTCGATACCGTTTTCACTCGTTCCCTTGGGATTGTCCAAGTTTAAGGGAGGTGGAATATAGGCATGCTGTTTGGATAAGTGTTGCTGATGCCGTGAAGCGTGGAATCAAAGATAGAGATTTAGTTCGCGTATACAATGACCACGGAGAGACCATACTGCCCGCGTACGTTACCTCAAGAATAATGCCCGGCGTTGTTGTAATAAGGCATGGCGCTTACTATTTCCCAGATGAATATGGTAGAGATAGAAATGGTTGCGCAACAATACTACTTCACAATAATAGGTCCTTGGCAACACCAGCTCATGTTACAGCTCTTGTAGAGATTGAAAAGTTCGAGGGGTGATCTAAATGATACAGTATGGGTTCTTTTTCGACCAAAGCAGGTGCATAGGTTGTCGAATATGCTCTGTAGCATGTAGAAAATGGAATAAGTTGACAGCTCCATCCTTGAAATACATGCGCGTATATGAATGGGAAAAAGGCGTATTCCCAAACATAAGGGTTCATTATTTAGCAATACAATGTTATCATTGCGAGAATCCCCTATGCGCAAATGCTTGTCCCGGTAAGGCGATATATAAGGAAGAAGAATACGGCGCCGTATTAATAAATGAGGAAATATGCAACCCAGCCATTTTAAAATGCAATAGAGCGTGCTGGGAGGCATGCCCATATGGTTCAATAGTCTTTGCAAGCGATGATGCTGATGAAAAAGCCCGCAAATGTACGATGTGCATCGACCGATTAAGACAAGGCCTTGCCCCCATATGCGTTTTAAGCTGCCCTACGAGAGCATTAGATTTCGGACCCATAAATGAGATTAAAGAAAAATATGGCAAGAAGTTTAGGTTGACACAACAATTAGAGGATATGCCAAGTCCTGAAGAAGTTAAACCAGCTGTATATATGAAAGCGCATAGCCCAAAGAAGTTAATAGTGCCATGGGATCCAAAAAAAACTTTAGAGTTATGGCGAAAAAGAGGGTCCAATTTACCTCCTATATTTGAATCCGAAGAGGACGTGAGGGATGTAAAAGCAACAAAAGTCGGCCGCGATAAGTTGGTGTTGAAAGCAAAGAATTCTGAAGAACTTATATATTACACAAGCGACAGCAATTAAGTACAAAGCAAACGCCTTGCCTTTTAACACCTAGAAAATGAAAAACTTTTATACACGTAATTAAAAATTTAATTTGATGATTTTATGCCTAATTACCGCATCAGACCCTTACCAATTTTAAGGACCCACCACTCAAGCAAAAGTATATTGCTATATCTTGCTAACGGGCCGTCTGCAACATGGACTAACTATGTTTATTATAGTGAGGGACAGGTCGAAATATGATTATAAATACGGCATGCCTGTTGAAGAGTTAATTAAAGGAAAAAATAACTCTCTAATAAGACTTGAGGGCATAAAATCTTTTGAAGAAGCGCTCAGAGAAATCGAACTAAAACCAATAGACATAGACTTAGTAATACTTACACACTTACATATGGATCACTATTTTAATGTTTTCAAATGTATTAATGCTGAGATTTTAACCCCTAGTCACACATCAGGATGCCAATCCGTAATGATTGGGACATCGAAAGGCAAAGTTATCATAAGTGGTTACGTAAGAGAGAACTTTGAGCCAAGAATCGCTGCTCTCTCAGCCATCCCTCCCGGTATGTCCATACTTCCAATTATTCCTCCCGGTGTTCATACCGATGTCTTGCAGGCTTACGACAGCGCGCTTAGAATAAAGAAGCTAGCCGATGTAATTATCCCCTTTAACCGACGATAATAACCCTGAGTTAATAGGATAGGCTGTGCAAAAAGCAGTTGCATATTGCTCGCTAACTGTCGCTAAATTAATGTTTTTATGTTGATTCTATGATAGCCTTGCTATGGCTTTGCGTTTATAAAAGTTGCATCGCAAGCAACTATTTCGCTTTTAACAAACTCATACTCTTTCAATATTGTATACGTGCTTAAGCTCAGGATCTATAAAAAGCCTATAGCTTTCTATCACTTGGAATACCTCTAACACGCTTAACAAACAAAGCCTTCAAAATGCATGAGAGATTTCTATCGGTCTGTCAACACCCTTATGGTGAAAGTAAATTATATAGGCTTGCATAACTCCCCATCTACAAGTATTTTTCCCCTCGTTAATAGCTATCTAGAAGGACAGGCGACGTATTTCCCCAGATCATTTGCGATAGAACCACGGCGCCTTTTTCATTACATACTCGCTGCTTAAGAGACATAGCAAACCTCATAGTTCATGCATGCCTAACACTTATGCATGTTTTAGCCCCAATAGAAGTCTCATACCAAAAATGGAAAACCCAAAAAAGCCAGAAGCCTAAGATACTGGACTTTCTAAAAGGCCCCTCTTCAGGCCATAAAAAGCCCAAGTAGCATACCGTGTAAACTAACCATCCAACAAAACATAAGTAAAACCAGAAATCGGCTAAACCGACCATATCTTGTCAAACAAAATTTATATTTCAAGGATGTAAAATAGTAGCGGTGGAAATATGGAAAAGTTTACACTCCGCAGTGAGTTTAAATTGAGCCAATCGATCTCCTCAAAGAAGCTTGAAAAGAAGAAAGAACGGGTGCGCTTATTAATGGACGCGAGAGGACGGATCTTCTAATAGTTTAAAGTGTTGGAAATTTTATGGAAGGGTATATTATACGCTATTTATCAGAGTAGTTTTGAAGTTCAACTATGCTTTTTTATGTTGATGGCGAAATGATACTAATTGGACATCGCTCTCTGCCACCCCAACTAATCAGGTCGTCGTATGGAATCCGAGACTAGCATGGTCTACTACTGAATCAAGTTTGTCATTTAGAGAAGATGTAAAAGTTGTTGCTGAAGCAGTTAAGAAAAAAAGACCACGCGTTGCCGGCTTAGTGGGATTTCTGGTAATGTCAATTGTTTTTTATGAACGGCTTTTAAAAAGAGATTCCAGAGATTCAAACCATGATGCTCAGATCTCTTCCACGAAATTATGATGGTGAAAAGTGAGGAGGAGATAAAGTTAATTGAAAAGAGCGCGGCCATGGTAAATGCGGAAATGAACGCTGCCCTTAAAGCCATAAAGCCTGGAAGGAAAGAGTACGAAGTAATGGCAGATATTTACCATGCAGTTTTATTAGCAAGCAGCGAAGCCCAGCTGCCGGGTTTCGCGTCCGCGTCACCTAGAACCCTATGTACTATGCGCATGGCCGACACGTGGACTCGAACCATTAGAGATGGCGACATCTACGCCATTATGATCGAATGCTCTGGTCTGGGTGGAATACTTTACCGAAGTAGGACGACACATTTATGTAGGCAAAATCCCTAAGGAATTAAAGGAAACATTCAATCTCGCAAAAGGAGATACAAAGAGAGATTACGAGTATGTTAAGGCCCAGGATAAGCATAAAAGAGTGCTGTGACAAATTTAATGAGATATCTAAAGGGGGCGGGGATCATAACAGGAGCAGGTATAGGTCATGGACAAGGTCTAAACATACTTGAAAAACCCATGATACTTCCTAATGAAACTGTTAAAGCAAAAGCCAATGTCAACATGGTAATCCATCTAAGAGTTATTGTAAATAAATCGTATGCGTGAATATACGATAACTACCTCATAACTGACGTAGGGATTATTGTTTTAAGTGCTTTCACCGCAGAACAAGAAACAAAAGGGCAAATTTTTGAGAGGAAAGAAGAAACATGATAATCGAAGGATTCAACATTCACTATAACTTCGTAAAACACGCATGGAATTAAACGACCAAATGCCAGCAGAAAAAGCGGGAATAAACATACAACTCGACGAAACAAGCGGCTATCGCTAATCAAGCTCACAATACCAACTTTAACATCACAAATTTAACACCGTTAAGACTTAATAGAGCTAGGAGTTTTACAAGAATTTATATAAGTTATTGATAGCATAAATTATAACACAGTAGAAAAGGAGGAGGATTTTGAAGTGGTTTATGAGAGATTCATATTTCCGGTTGAGCGTAGCTGGGGATCGCCTGTTGATGAAAAGGGAAGATGGAGAACATTCCATGATGCAGACACTATGAATCCGCCAATTATATGGGATGGTCTTGTAGACCCTATCCTACCGATCCATATTGAGGTTTTCTATATACGGGGAGACGGCTGTGAGTGCTGGTATCCTGATCTCTGTTGGGAAAGAAAGCCAGAAGTTTTAAAAGGACGACCCATGGAGGAGTTTATGAAAATATCGCCAGGACCTCACTTCCAAACTGAGGATGGAAGATGGTTCTGGCAGCATCGACCTATGTATCATCCCCATAATGAGGCCTACCTCTTCCTTCCGACGGATATAAGTAATCCTCTGGACTTGGGGGGAGAGGAACATCTCTGGCTGGGTCTGGGAGACTGTGCTGAGGAACACGTAATAACTAAACCAACACTTGTGTGGATACCAAAAGGCCTTGTGCATACCCCTCACATGTTCAAGAACGTCCGTAAACCCTTCCTTAAAATCGTAATAGTACCCGACCACCCTACAGTAGTTGAACATAGCGTTGATGTATGGCCGCGCGATTACAAACCATTTCCAGAAAGGCCGCCGGGCGCAATAGATAAAAAAACGCTCAAGATAGTAGGTCCTAAACCAATCCACAAACTAACATTTCCTTAAGAGGGATTGAGGAGCTATGGGCTACACCCTTAATCTCCTTTTTTCTCTTCCTCTTCAAGCCCAAGAACAAGCTCCTTGTCCACTATGAGGTATTCGTTGGTTGGAAGGACTTTATTTGCGTGTTCAAAAGAGGGCTTCTGCCTGAGGGCCCTCTCTTCTTTGTTGTAATGCGAAATGCGAATGGAACATTATAGTGAATGAGTTATGCTCATTGTTTCTTTCTAATTAAAAGAATATATGGTTTACTTCTAATTAGAAACATATCACACCTTAACGTAGTTTCCCTCTAATTAGAAGTAATAATATAGCACTACAGTATTAGTATTAGAAAAGTGTCGCACTTCGATGTATTTAAAGGGTGGGATGGCGGATTTTTCGATAGCCTGTCAATTTAATCTGTTTATGCTTCCTTCCTCACTTAGGAAGTAGAATTGAATGTCTTTTAGTAGGGGGTCTGTATTTTGTTAGCCATGCTTTTGGTACTCTTTCGTCTCCTCCAAAGACTATGAATTTGGCTTCCGCGTTCACCTTCTCGAGCAGCCAGAGGATCTCAGATATATATAAGCTTCCCGGGCGGGATCTCTAGGAGCTGCGCCTTCAGCTCAGCTATCTCCTTCTTCATACTTTCCATGGCCTCAATGCCTCAACAATCTCCTTAGCTGACATCTCGGCCTTATATGCGGCTGCCATACTCAGCGGCAGGCCGCACTAGCTGCAGAACCTATGTGTTTCGGGGTTGTGGCTCCCGCACCTCCGGGCACCTCACGATCTTAATCGGCGTTCCATCCCGCTCATCTTTTCCTATACCATATAGGGCTAGGATAGTCTCCTCAACATCCCTAGCGGAGAAGTGCACGTATCTGGCAGCCATCTTCGACCCATGAGCCCATCCCGCAAACTTCTCAAGCTGAGCCTCAGTCAGCACCTTAGCCATCTTAGTTAGCGTTGCGTGCCTGAATAGGTACGGCCAGACACCCCTCTTCAGGCCAGCCTTCCCCGCTATCTTCTTGATAATTAGGCGGAAGTGCCTGTAGCTGAACGGCTCACCAACATAGTTTGTTGCAAGCGAGCACCATAATGGCGCATCCGTATCATCCCTGCACAGGTGGATCCTAAGCCAGTCCAAGAGCCGCTGCATAGACGCAACTAAGGGTATCCTCTTTATGCCGGTCTTGCTGCTAACCGTTATGAGGCAGTAGTTCCTCTTGAACTCGACGCCGCCCACCCTCATGCTTAGCAGCTCGCCTGGCCTCAAAGCGCCCTCAAACAATACATGAATCAAAGCCCTATCACGCGGGTTATCAGCCGCCTCCACCATCGCCCTAAACTCTTTCTCAGGACAAGCTTCTTGTCACTCCCTATAAGGCTGCCTATTAATCCAGGCGACCACGCGCTCAACGTCGCGCCTAGTAGCTTTCTCCAGATCGAAGTCTATTGCGCGCAGCAGTGCTGGAAGGTGGCCCGCAACCTTACTCAGCCTAGCAATAGAAAGCCCTAAACTGGCCAGGTGATCCAGGAATCGGAGGGCAACCTCGCCGTTACGCCCAAAGCCAGCTATAATCCGCCTATACCGCTCAAGTCTCTCATCACAATAGGTCATAGATCTTGTTCTTCACGCTAAACTCATTATCCTAAAATTTAAAAGGAGTATAAGGGATTTGGACCCTAGAGGATGGCGCCCTGGCCGGGATTTGAACCCGGGTCAGGCGGGTGACAGCCGCCTATACTAGGCCCGGCTATACTACCAGGGCATTTTCATTTTAAATGTATATGCACTATTTTAAATATGTTTTCTTTATCTGGGAGATCTTCGGTCTAATATCAAAAGGGTAAATTATTTGAGCATGTTCCTCCTTTAACATTCCTAAAGGAGAAGGGTGGGGTTTGTGTGGTTGGTATATTGGTGAGATGGTTTGGGCATGCGAGCTTCCAAATAAAATTTGATGGGAAGAATATGTATATTGATCCTTATGAGGGCGAGTATGTTGATAAGGCTGACATTATCCTTATAACACACTCACATTATGATCACTGTGACCTAACTAAGGTCAAGAAGATACGCAGGGGCGACACGATTGTTATTGCGCCAGAGGAATGCGCTCTAAAGGTTGGTGGTAATGTTAGGGCTATTAAGCCCGGTGAAAAGATAACGCTGGGAAACGTCACTATTGAGGCTCTTCACGCATATAACGTCAGGCGCTTTAGGGCTCCAGGCCAGCCCTTCCATCCAAAGGGTTTCGGCGTAGGATACTTGATAACAGTTGATGGTAAAACAATTTATCATGCTGGGGACACAGACTTTATTCCAGAGATGAAGGAGCTTAAGAGTAAAAGGATTAACCTTGTATTGCTTCCGAGCGGCGGCACATATACAATGGATAACCCAGAGGCAGCTGAGGCAGCTATTGCAATAAGCCCAGAGACAGTTATCCCAATGCATAGGTGGGATACAAGCCCAGAAGAATTTAGGAAAAAGGTTGAGACATCCTCTCCAAACATAAAGGTTGTTCTACTTAAGCCTGGCGAACAATATGAACTATAAAGCATTTCCATCCCCTTTTATTCTATAGGATTTTATGAAATTGTTAGAATAGGCGTGATTAATGAGGGCGGATGACGCAAGGGTTTTAATAAAAATTTATAGTGAGAAGACCAGGAAATTTTATAGGCTCGTGGGGACTAATACGTGGCCTTACCTTGAAATATCTGGAATACGTATGCATAGGGCTGATGAGGTTGATCCGAAAACCGACGCTATGCTAAAGATTAAAGCCTTAGGGAAGATTTATGGTTCAATTCTCGACTGCTGCACTGGTTTAGGCTATACGGCTATTTTGGCAGCCAAATCTAGAAATGTTAAGGAGGTTGTGACCGTTGAGAAGGATGAGAATGTGATATTAATTGCTAGAGAAAATCCATACTCAAAACCCCTCTTCGAAGACAAGAAAATCCGAATTATAATCGGAGACATAATAGATGTTGTGAAGGAGTTTGAAGATGAACACTTCAACTTTATCATCCACGACCCCCCAAGGATAAGCATCGCCCCAGAACTCTACTCGCTCGACTTCTATAAACAGCTCTTCAGAGTCCTTAAGAGCTATGGAAGAATATTACATTATGTTGGAAGGCCAGGGGAGAGGCAAGGGAAAAATTATCAAAAGGGTATAGTGGAGCGCCTCCGTCTCGCCGGCTTCAAAAGGATTAAAAGGGTTGATTACGCCCTAAGCCTAATTGCTGAGAAATAGTTAAAAATAGGGGCCCCATACTCTTCCATAAAAGTTAATGGGTGGGGAAAGAGAGTTCTGGGCAGCTGGGCTGAAAAATGAATGTATTTGTTCTTGGCCCCGCCGGATCTGGTAAAAGCCTCTTTGTTAAAAACTTTTCAGCATATTTGATTAATGAGGGCTATAGGGTTAAGGTGGTGAACCTTGACCCGGGGGTTTTAGATCCGGGCTATAAGCCGGATTTCGACATAAGATCTATGTTTACTGTAGAAAGCATAATGCGGGAGAAGAATCTCGGTCCTAATGGCGCAATACTTGAAGCGATGAGTATACTGACTAATATAGATTTACCGAATTTTGCGGATGCTGACTACACATTATTTGATACTCCTGGGCAGCTAGAGCCGTTCCTCTTCAGAGATACTGGTAAGATAGTTATTAATAAGTTTGAGGAATCATGCTGTCTCTTTCTCGGGGATCTTCCGGCCATAAAGAGAAACCTAGTAAGCTTCTTCCTATATGCGTTAGCCGCATACTATATCCTCGGAGCCGAAACCATAGCCATATTGAATAAGGTTGATCTTCTACCAGAGGAGGAGGTAAGCGCGATTAAAGAGATTATTAGAAGGCCTGAAGTTCTCCTTGAGAGGCGCCCCTCCAGCGTTAAAGAGGAGATGGACATGGAGCTTTTAAAAGCCATAAAGTCTTTCTTCCCGCCGAAGAGGGTGCCATTTATATCCGCTAAGACTGGAGAAAACTTCAATGAAGTTTTAACAATCCTCTATGAAATTAAATGCGTATGCGGTGATCTAACATAAACATGTGAGACTTAACTAAAAGGTTATTTTTGTCTTAGTTATTTGATTTAAATAAATCATAGTATTGCGTGGAGGCAGATATGGTGGTTTTAATTGAGATCCGTTGGCATGGTAGGGGTGGCCAAGGAATAGTGACTGTTAGTCGATTGCTTGCCCAAGCAGCGTTGCTTGACGGAAAATATGTTCAATCTTTTCCAGAATTCGGCCCCGAGAGGAGGGGGGCTCCAGTAACCGGATATACTCGAATATCCGATGAGCAAATACTCGTACACAGCCAAATATATAATCCTAATATAGTGGTTATAGTTGATCCAACGCTTATCGGTAAGCCTGATATTATTAGAGGTCTGTCCCCCAAGGGTTTAATTGTGGCGCATTCGGAGAGAAGTCCGGGTGAGTTGAAGAAGATCTTGGGTGCGGATGGCATGAGTGTTTATACGGTGAACGCTATGAGGATAGCGCTTGAAGTCCTTGGCAGACCAATATATAATACGGCTATGTTAGGCGCCCTCCTAAAGGCTTCACCGCTAGTTACGATGGACTCCATGATTAAGGTGATGAGGGAGAGATTCCCTGGGGCTGTTGGTGAGAAGAACATTGCCGTTATAAAGAGGGCTTATGAGGAGGCTATAGGAATTGAGTGAGAGTGAGAGAAAACTAGGATGGAAGGAAATACCGATAGGCGGATACCTGCTTGAGCCTGGCTCAGCGATGAAATATAAAACCGGAGATTGGAGGGCCTTCAGACCAGTCGTAGATCAAAAAAAATGCGTTTACTGCCTCTTATGCTGGATATATTGTCCGGACAGCGCTATAATTAGGCTTGAAAAATACGTTGATATAAACTATGATTATTGCAAGGGCTGCGGCATATGCGCAAATGAGTGCCCAGTGAAGTGCATCTCAATGGTTGAGGAGAAGAGGTGAGCATTTTATGGCTAAGGTTATGGGTTTAACGGGCAACGAAGCCATAGCGTACGCCGTTAAACAGTGTAATGTGGATGTTATAGCAGCTTACCCAATCACGCCGCAGACCATAATGGTTGAGACGATAAGCGAATATGTCTATAACGGTGAGTTGGATGCAGAATTCATATGCGTTGAGTCAGAGCATTCCGCGTTGTCAGCCTGCATAGGTGCAAGCTTAGCTGGCGCAAGAGTATTTACTGGAACTGCAAGTCAGGGCTTAGCATTAATGCACGAGATGCTTTATATCGCTTCCAGCCTCAGATGCCCAATAATTATGGGGGTTGCAAATAGGGCTCTCTCCGCACCACTTAATATTCATGGTGACCACTCAGATATGATGGGCTCTAGGGACTGCGGCTGGATACAAATATACGCTGAAAACTCCCAAGAAGCTTACGATTGGACTATTCAGGCGTTCAAGATAGCTGAGGATCAGGGGGTTCTCCTGCCAGTAAGCGTTAATATCGATGGCTTCATCATATCACATTGCGTAGAAAATGTTGTAGTCTTGGAGGATGAGGAGGTAGCGAGGTTTCTCCCTCCAAGAAAACCTCTCATAACGATCGACCCGACGAAACCGATAACCGTCGGAGCGATGTGCCTTCCAGACTACTACTTTGAGGTGAAAGTCCAGCAGGCCCATGCTTTAAAAGAATCCTACAAGGTTATACAGGAGGTCAACAGGGAATACGAGATGATATCCGGGTTGAAATATGGTCTTGTGGAAACTTATGCTATGGAGGATGCGGAGGCAGCAATATTATGTATGGGTAGCACGGCTGGAACCGCTAAGTTAGTTGCCAGAGAACTTAGGGGGAAGGGTAAGAAGGTTGGCGTAGTAAAGCCCTGGGTTTATAGGCCATTTCCGGAAGAGGATTTGATTAATGCTCTGGGGGACGTTAAGGCTCTAGCCGTTCTTGACAGGTCCTGTAGCTTCGGAGCGCCCTTCAATGCGCTATGCAGCGATGTTATAACAATGCTATACCGCTATAAAAAAGACCTAAATGTCTTTAACTACGTCTATGGCCTGGGCGGGAGGGATATAACTCCTATGGAGATTAAAGATATCTTTGAGGAGACCCTTGATGTTGCCAAAACTGGCAGGGTAAAGGAGTATGTTAAGTTTATTGGGGTGAGAGAATAGATGGTTAGGCTTCACGATTTACCAGTAGAGGAGCTTTTTACTTCCGGACATAGGCTCTGCGCTGGGTGCGCCGCCGGCTCAATAATAAGGATGACGATGAAAGCCCTGCGGAGACCGACGGTTATCGTGAATGCTACTGGTTGCGTTGAAGTCTCTTCAACACCATATCCATATACTTCATGGAAGGTTTCATACATCCATGTAGCCTTTGAGAACGCTGCGGCGGTGGCGGCGGGAATAGAGGCTGCATATAAGGTTCTCAGACGTAAGGGGTTGTGGGAAAAGGATGTTGATGTGATTGCGATAGCCGGGGATGGGGGAACATTTGATATTGGTCTGCAGGCCCTTTCCGGCGCCCTTGAAAGAAGGCATGATTTTCTCTTCATATGCTATGATAATGAGGCTTACATGAACACGGGAATACAGAGGTCAGGCGCAACACCGCATGGAGCCGCCACGACGACGAGCCCGGCTGGGAGAAAGATCCCCGGTAAGCCCGAATTTAAGAAGGATTTAATAGGCATATGCATCGCCCATGGTATAGAATATGCGGCGACAGCCTCACCAGCATATTGGAACGACTATATAATGAAGGTTAGGAAGGGCTTAGAGGTTAACGGGCCAGCGGTTATACATGTCTTCTCCCCATGCCCAACTGGGATGAGATTTGACCCGTCAAAAAGTATAGAGATTGCCAGATTAGCAGTCCAGACGAGATACTGGCCCGTATATGAATTTGATAGGGGAACATATAGGCTTAACATAAAGGTTCCTCAGCCAAAGCCCATAATTGATTTCCTAAAAATGCAGGGGAGGTTTGCACACCTCTTCCAACCTGAATTTCAGCATGAGCTTAAGGCTCTTCTAAGATGGGCTGAGGATAACTGGAGAAGAATAGCTGCGCTCTGCGGTGAGAAAGCATAATCTACTCTTTTTTAAGTATCCTCTTGAGGAGACTTTCCCTCAAACTCTTTCTGGAAAGCAAGTCATGTGATATATCGGCGGCTTTCTCCATAACCTCCTGCTCATCCACCGTCTCTACCACACGCCCCCTCATGACGACTCTCCCATCAACTATAACCGTGTCAACATCGCTTCCACGAGCTGAGTATACAAGCGCAGCATAAATATTATGTAAGGGAGTTAAATGCGGCTTATTAACATCTATTAATATTATGTCTGCCCTCTTCCCCACCTCGATTGAGCCGATAATGTCATTAAGGCCAAGGACTTTAGCGCCATCAATCGTTGCCATCTCAACAACCTTCCTAGCCGGGAGGACTCGCGGGTCCCTATATAATGCTTTTTGAAGTAACGCTGAAACCTTCATGGTCTCAAACATGTCTAGACAATTGTTACTAGCAGGTCCATTAGTTCCAAGCCCAACAATTAAACCTGCACTTAATAGATCCTTTACTCTCGGGATGCCGGAAGAGAGCTTCATGTTAGATACTGGATTATAGACTGCTTTAACGCCACTTTTAGCCATCAAGGATATTTCTTGGTCTGAAAGGTGGATACAGTGGGCGGCAACTAGATTTGGCCTTAAAAGGCCAATGTCACGAAGCAGCTCCACCTCGCTTTTTCCATAAGTCTCCCTAACATTAATTGATTCTTTTTCTGACTCAGCCAAGTGTATGTGCACGCCAATATTATGTTTCATCGCTTTCTTGCTGACCCTCCTCAGAGTGTCTAGGCTACAAGTGTAAACGGCGTGCGGCCCGAGCATAGTATATATTCTGCCCCCCTCCATTCCATGATACTCCTTAACAAATCTTAAGGCCTTTCTGAGGAGGATCCTTCCAAGCATCTTATGTCCGGCATCAAATATTCCGGGGGCTAAGACACACCGTATTCCGCTCTCTATCGCGGCTTTTGCAACCATATCTTCGTAAAAGTACATGTCTAATAAGCAAGTTGTCCCACTCTTAATCATCTCGATAAAGCCAAGCAGAGCGCCATAATATACATCGCTGGGCCTAAGCTTAGACTCTAATGGCCATATTGTCTCCCTAAGCCAGACGCTCAGCTCCTTATCCTCCGCCACCCCCCTAAAAAGAGTCATAGCGATATGAGTATGGCAATTAATTAAGCCTGGCATAGCAATTTTTCCACGCCCGTTGATTACTTCATTGGCCTCAAAACCCGGCGCCTCATCTTCTCCACCCACATAAATTATTTCGCCATCCTTTACGGCAATTAACCCACGCTCTATTATGTCCATTCTACCCATCGTGAGAACCTTGCAGCCCCGTATAACTATATCCGCTTCCACCATAACCGAAACCCGAAACATCCTATACTTCAGCACGTTTATTCATTTTATTTTTATTAAGTGATCCCTCCACTTAACTGATTTATTTAATTCCGCATCCCACCTCCAGAATTAGATTCCATCCTCACAAGTTTTCGGGGCGGCTAAAGGCTCTATTCCCGGCAGGCTATTTTTATGCAGTCTTCTAGGGGTAATAATTTTGCCTCAACCCCATTTATTAGGGGCGCGTAATGGGCAGTCTTAGCGGAATTCGTCACGAGAGATTCTACGCCAATATCTCTTAGCCATGTGACGACTGCACATGTATCGCATATGACTTGGCCGCCCGACGCCTCAATTATACTTACATACTTTCCAGCGATCTCTCGAACATTATTTGAGGTGCAAACCCACAGCTTAATATCCGGTCTAACCCTCTTGCCCTCTAGATACCTTGCAATAATCTTAAGTTCATCGAGGGAGCAGTGGGGGCAACCTATAAAGATTAGGTCAGGCTCATTGGAGACTGAGGTTAAGCGCTCATAGGAAATCCGCAAAGACCTCTCATCTATGGAGACTCTCTCCTCTATGCCCGATTTTTCTCCCCAGTTTTCCCTGAAATAAAACATTGGGGCCATACTGCTCGTAGCCATCGCTGCGCCAAGATGCTTCAAGTAACGCTCTTTGGGGCTGGGTAATCCATATATGACTGGAATTTTATCGCCTAACATCTCGCCTAAATAAATTCCCAGCGCCCCATAATCAGACTCGCTTTTAAGATCAGTCTCAACCTTAACTAACATTGAAGCTTGACGGTTCTCCGGCCTATGTAGTCCATAGTCCGGGGTCTTGCCTATTAATGCTGATGCGAGGGCGCTCGGCCCACCCTCACGGTTCGTCCAGGCATTAAGTAGCGAGTTGGCGTAAACGACCGCCGAAGACTCAGCCCATGAGAGGTGGGAGCCGCTTCTCGGCCTCCTTATATAATATGGCGTGCACGTTAACGTGGCCTCTAACCCCATCCTCTCATAAAGGCTTATTATCTCCCTTTGCTTCTCAATAATCTCCCTCGGTAGGAGGGAGAAGACTTTTTTTCTAAGATCTATGCTTGAGGGGTTTGTTGTCGCCTGAACGACAACTTTGCCGCCGAAATTCGCCAATGCCCTCAGAAATTCTATTGGCGCATCGCCAATCGTCCTGTATGCTACACCTGATATGTGCGCTGAGTCGATTGGTATGAGGCGCTCAGCTTCATATAGGTCGCCGAGCTTAACGAGTATCCTCATTGAGACTTGATAGGCCCAGCCACGTTCTCCATCATATATTCGCTCTTCCTCCCTCGTCAGGTACATTGGATCTCACTCTCTATAAACCTTCACTAAACCTTTTTCGCCGTCAACTTCAACAATATCCCCACTCTTTATTTCAGAAATGTTTATGCCATCAACCATTGGTATATTTGCGATCACGGCGCCGACAACTACGACTGGGTCTGCTATAGAGTTTATGATCGCCTTCGGAGCTACACCGTTTTTGGCGATAGCATAGAGAACGTAGCTGCCCACAGTGGATCCGCGCCCATGAGGAAAGCATAAAACCTTGTCCTTAATCCCTAAACCATGTAAATCATGGTCTTTCTCGATGATTACGCCCGTCTTTGGGTCCACGTCGCCCAAGAAGCTTAATGGTTTACTTGAGACCAGAGCCAGCCCCCTCGCCTTACCTGGAACTATTGGTCTCCCACGGAGCAGTATCTCCAATCTAAAGCCCCCATGACTGAACCTAATAGGAAATCCTCAATGATGATGGGAGCTCACCAAATAGTTTTTCGGCTGCCTCTTGAACCTTTTTTAAGTGCTCCTCCTCAGTATATACCCTAAAAATATTCATGAAACCCTTCAATAGCTCAAATATTCCTGAAACCTTACTCAGTTTGCTTAGGATCCTCCTGCTATCCTTAGTCTTCTGGAATACGGGTATCTCCATCGGCTCTAGGGGGAACGCATGGTGATATGGGACTGATGGTAGTGTTGGAACATCTATTATGACGCTCAGCGGGTCGACTCCGGCTTCCTCGGCTATCTGATCCCTTATCCTATTCCTGATTCCCTCAACGTTAAATAACATTGATACAATCTTATCCCTAATATAGAATGGCGGTGGGTCATAGGCGCACTTTATCAGTTTACGCCTCTCCAACCTCTCAATTATACCCCTAGATTTCTCGCTCTCCTTTAGTTTTGTCCAGAGCGTATAGTCGTTTAGGGCTAAATATTCCTCTGGGCTCTTAAAGTCCGTGAGACCTAGGTCGTCCTTCACCCTCTCCATTGCCATCGCAAGCATTATTTGAACAGCCCTCCCAACCCTATGGAAGTAAATGCTTTTAAAGGATTCTATGCGTGCAAGTATGAACGACTCTAGCGCTGAGAGGGCGCCTATGTCAACCGAGAGATTGCCGTCGATAACGTCTAATGTGCGCACGAGGCGGTGCACATCCACGAAGCCGTACTCGGCGCCAGTATGATATGTATCCCTAACCACAAAATCTAGCTTATCGGCATCTACAGCGCTCCTAATTATTTGATCCATAAAGAACATGTTAGGTTTATTCAGGCGTCCGACGGCTAGGGCTCCAATAACCTTTGGATCATAACCCAAATCACTTATAATATCGCGCAGCTCAGAATTAACTATTATCCATGTGGTCATGTCCTCGTGGGTCTTCCCAAGAAACTTTATGAGTATATGCTCAAAGACATGTGAGAACGGTCCGTGCCCAACATCGTGGAGTAGGGCTGCTATCCTAATCATTTGCGCTTCATCCCCAGATATTACCTGGGACACTTGTGGATTGCTGACGATTTGCCCAGCGAGGTGCATAACCCCAATCGAGTGCTCGAACCTCGTGTGGTTGGCCCCCGGATAAACATATTCTGCTCCAGCAAGCTGCCTTATCCTACGAAGTCTCTGGAAGGGGAGGGAATCAATGATACGCCTCTCAAACTCAGTTATATATACGTATCCGTATATTGGATCCTTAATCTCCCCCCAATACTTACGATCAAGCATAAATTTCTATCCGCCCAAAATACCGTAAACAATAATTAATTATTTATTTTCTAAAGGAAAAATTTATTGCATTGCTTAATATCATTTAGTCTGGGGTGCTGGTTGATGCGCAGGAACCTTTTAAGCTGCCCGAAATGTGGTTTCGAATTTGATATACTCTACGCTAGAGCGGTCTCCTGTAGAAGCTGTGATAAAATTATATCTCATCTAAGTTGCGAATATATTAAATGCCCGAAATGTGGTTTTGAATTTCAAAAATAATTTCTATTGATCTGAACAGTATCTTTAAGTCTTCTTTGCAGCCAATCTCTCTCTTAAAGCCTTCAGCTTCTCCTCAATTCTTCTGGCCTTCTCCTCAGCTTCCATGAACAGCTCATCTATTCTCCCGCTCTTTACCAAATTAACTATTTTTTCAGCCTCTTTAGGCAGCTCCCCTATAGTCGACTGTAACACTTTACTAAAGTACTGGTCTTCTGAAACCACTTTTAGCGCCTCCTCCGGGCAGAACTCTACGCATTTGGGCTCACCGTTACAAAGGTCACATGCGATAGCAACTCCCTTGTATGGATCAATCATCATCCCACCGTAGGGGCATGCCTGCACACATAAAACGCAGCCATCACATTTACTCTCATCTATGAGTAGGATGCCACCCTTCTCGGACTGCTTGATTGCATCGCGCGGGCAGGCTCTTACACACGGAGCGTCCTCGCAGAAGCGGCATGTGACCGCGAGGTTGAACATTGGATTTAAATGTATAACTCTTATCCTGGATTTTATTGGGCTCGGCTCTTTTTCCTTCTCAAGGGCGCATACAAACTCGCATATACTACAGCCTATACACTTAATCGGATCAACGGATACAAACTTCCTCTCCATGGCTAACGGTCTTTTAATCATATCATCCCACCAGCCTACAACCCCTTCTTTCTCAAATTATTCTCCTAAGTATAATTTAAACTTCTTGAATTTTTCTTAAGTATTTTACTCATAAAAGTATAGAAACTTTTCGTCGCCTTCATTGTTCCTTGTAGGCGAGATTGCGCTAGCATTTAAGTTATATAGATGATTAAAACAAAATATATGGAGAATTTAGTGTTAGGGCGGGCAGTGTAGTCGAAAGATGAAGCTGAAAGGCATCAAGGCCGTACTATTCGACCTGTTTGACACACTCCTTTTAATAGAAAGGATGGATGAAGATATCGGAGAAAAATGCATGAGAAACGTATATGACTTTATAAGCAGGAATGGGGTAAATGTATCCTACGAGGTCTTTAGGAAATCTTATTCTGATGTGCGCAAACAGATTTATGAGGGGCCAGATACAGACCTTAGGGAGCCACACTTCTGCATTAGAATTTCAAAGACCCTACAGGAGTTAGGTTACAAGCATGATGAAAATAGCCCTCTTGTGAGGGGTGCTGCCGAAGCCTACATGGAGGAGTTTGCGCGCCATATTCACATGGACGCAGATGCGATCCCAATACTCAGGAAACTACGCGGCAGCGGATATAAAACTGGCATAGTATCAAACTTCTCTATTCCTGAAGGAGCCCGCAAACTAATAGCTGTGCATGGGCTTGAGGGCTTCTTTGACACGATCGTCATATCAGGCGAGATTAATAGGCGTAAGCCAAGCCCAGAAATATTCATCCAAGCACTAAACAATCTAAAAGTAAACGCCCCTAAGGCAGTCTTCATAGGCGACACGCCCAAAATAGACATAGAGGGGGCGAAAAGGGTCGGCATGAAAACAATTTTAATAAGGCGGAAAAACGCGAAGATAAGCACGGCGGAAAGCAAGCCGGACTTCATAGTGAGCTGCTTAAAAGAAATACTAGAAATACTTTGAATGGAGTAAAGGGGTAAGCAATAAATTTCGCAAATCAACTTAACTTAATTGATGGCCCCGGTAGCTTAGCGGTTATAGCAGCGGCCTTGTAAGCCGCGGGTCGCGGGTTCGAATCCCGCCCGGGGCTCCAAGAAAAACATTGCTTTTTGGAAAGTTTAGGGTCTTTTAGCATGGTTCATAACATAAGGGGGTTTGGATAGCCTCCTAAAATATGTGATTACGCTACTCGCCGTCAGGAACCATGAAAACCCCGTGAAAAGAAGCATTATAGAGAAAAGCATCTTTCTATAATCCTTTTAGCTTTAAATCTTTAAGAATTTCTCCCAAGTTTATTATCAAGAACATGGATTTTACACAGAATTTTCTTAATCTGTCCATTAATCTTTATTTTTAACGTTAGATCCCTTAAAACATTTTAAAATGCCTGCACCATTATTTCTACGGTGAAGCGCTTAAAAGAAGACGGAATTGATCTGGCAACCAAAAAATGTGCTGATATTGGCTGGTAGCGGCGGCCACACAGCATACGGTTATGCCTTAGCCCAGAGGCTTTATGGAAGGGCAAATTTGCATTTTCTGGTTCCAGAAGGTGATATGTTGAGCTATGAAAGGCTCAGTAAATTTGGCAGATGGAGCTTGGGCTCGCTTAGCATCTTACGAAAAATTTGGAGATTTATGAGAAGGAATTTATTAAGGATACTTAAACAAGTAATAAGATCTTAAAATGAACTATATTAACCTTCCACACATCAAAAAGAAAATAAATGAAACTTAAAATTGTACGAACCTCAAACATTATTTGCAATTAAGGGTGAGGGCTTGGCCAAGGATGAGATTAGGCTTCGGTATTCGGGCTTTGTTATCTTCGTAGCTAAAATGCTCAGCGTAATCACTGGCCTAGTCTTTCAGCTTATGATAGCCCGCTCAGTGACCACCCAAGACTATGGGATATGGTTTAACATAAATGATCTGCTTCATTATTTCACTCTTCCTGCCGCGGTCTTACCTTTTTGGGCTATGCGCTTCGCGGCAAGAAAGGAGGAGGGGGCTGTAAAGACAGGACTCATAGCAAATTTTGTAATCGCCATAATGGCAACTATCGTATACATGCCGTTAATCCCCATAATGACGTCGGCGTTAGGCGTAGACCCAAAATATACACCCCTATACTTTCTGTCTTCAGCCCAGATAGTGGAAATCCACCTGATCAATGCATTTGAAGCATGTCTAAGAGCAAAAAGTCCGCAAGCATTAGGCTACGGTCTACTCATCATGGAAACATGTAAGGTCGCTTTAGGCTATATTTTCATTATAAAATTTCAGCGCCTGCTGGAAGGCGCTATAATAAGCTTAACCATGTCTATGGCCGTTCAAACTCTCTTTTACCTAAAACTCTTATGGGAGGAAATGAAGCAAAATATTAAGTGGGCGTATGTAAAAGAGTGGCTTAAAGGTTCCCTTGCGAACATTTATAATGCGGTAGGCGACCAAATAGCGGCCTTCATATTCATAATGCTCTTCACCTATGGCGGAGAGACTGCCAGAAGCAACTACGGCGCCGCAGCCCAGATAGCAAACATCATAACATACTCCTCATTCCTAGCCTTCGCATTATACCCAAAACTCCTAGCCGAAAAGAGCAGCCAAGATATAACCACCTCCATAAAAACGGTCTTAATGTTCGCAATACCCATGGCGGCCGGAGCCCTAGCCATACCAGACTCTTACTTAACAATACTAAAAGGCGAATACCGAGGGGCCTCGCCCATACTCATGGTTTTGGCGGTTGACGCCCTCATAGCAACGCTCTCCGCTCTCTTCGGCTATGTGCTCTATGGGCTGGAAAGACTCGACGAAAAAGCAAAAATTTCCCTCAGAGAACTAGCCAAAAGCAGGCTCTTAATAGGCTTTTCCTTAACATACATACACTCAGCAATAACTTTGCCCACAACCCTCTATATTTTAACAACCTATACGCAAAACCAGCCGGTTCCATCCGCGCTTGCAGTAGCCATCATAAATTCAACAGCACGCTTCGCCATGTTCCTCATACTATACGCCATAGTCCGCAAAATGACGGAAATAAAAATGCCATGGAAAAACATTGCAAAATATCTTTTCGCCTCGGCGGTAATGGCGGCCGTGATCTACGTGATCCCCCATCCAACCAGAATATACGCCACCCTAAGCGTAACAGCCTTAGGCGGAATAATATACCTCACACTGCTCATGGCAATAGACAAAGAAGCAAAAACACTAGCCCATTCAGTTTGGCAGGAAATAAAAATAAAATTAAAGGGGGCAGCTTAAGCATCGTTTTTTCAAAGATCATTGAAGCTTAAAGAGAAGCGAGTATTTAACAGCGGTAATTCAGAGGAGTAGATGAGGAGACGATGTGTCGTAAGGCAGGCGCCCTCATCTCATAGCTCTAACCTCAAGCCTCTCAGCATTATGCCAGAACAATCAGATCAGTCAACTAGAAAAATCATCTTTAAATATCCTTCTAAATTGTTTAGGTAGTTCCAGTTGGAGTCTTTGAAGAGGGAGTTTCTAGAGCTACTGGATAAGGATGTAGAGTTCCGCTATGCGGTGGCAGGCTATCTTGGGCTATCAGGGATACTGAAGAGGCTCGATAAGCTTGTGGAGGAGCAGGCTAGGCTTAGAGAGGACTTTAATAAGATGTATAGGCAGATGGATGCTAGGCTCACAAGGGTTGAGCGCACCCTAGAGAAGATTACAGTAGACATTGAGGATGAAGCCAGAATAATCGTTAAGCATAGGCTTAGAGAGATGGGCTACGAAGTTGAGGTCGGCAGAGCATCATAGACGAAATAAGCCAGAAAATAGATTGTTTACGCGAGCTTAGCTCTCCCAGACCTAGTTGAAAGAGCCAAAAAAGGAGGATGTATGGGTTCTAAAAGCCACTAGGGACATAGTTAAACCTAAAGGCTTATTGCAAAGATAATCTTATCCACCATCCATAATAATGTCTCTCTCCTCAAAATCCCGCTTGTTCAATCAATAAATCTAAGGTTGATCAATATAAGAATACTCTTCAGGAATAATATGCTTGTTTTACTCGTATCGCTTTAATAGTGCGTCACTTAATATTGGTAATTCTGGTTTTGGGAAGTCTAGTCATTAACCTTCTGTAAGCCTAATTAAGATAGCCGAATTGCTCGGCTTCTTGTGGCGGAGGAACAACCCTGTAGCTAACGAAGCGGGTAAGTTAAGGTCCAAAGCGCCGACAGGTCTCTGAACCATGGAATGTTTTGTACCGCCTATCGAACGCTGGCTCCTCCCTTTAGAATTTATGATAAAAATTATTCAGAGAGCTGGCGTTAAAGCCCACTCTAGCTTAAAATAGTTCTTTATGCTTGCTAATCGCAGAATTTATGAAGATTGGAGATAAAAGATATCTGCTGTAATGCTGTGTTTAAGTATTGGTTGAAGGAGTGATGAAGGTGTTGCTGCAATTACTTGCTCTTGTCTCATTAGTATTTCTGTTACTCATAACAGCGCTATCTTTGTCTCTAATTTTAACTGCTGGGTCTCTCTTATGGTTAATTCTGCTTGCCCTCTCATCTAAAAAGGTTATAGCAGTATTCCTCATAGCTGTTGGCTCATTATTAATTGTTTTCGGACTACTGGCATTATTGCATTAGAGATGAGCTGGGCTGGAATTCACATTCATGGCGCATCTTTAAGCCCCGTCCCCAAGAGAACCATCGCTAGGTTCTCAACATACTGCAGCTGGCACAGAGTCAAAAAATGCCAAACACTATTTCCAGCCTCTGATAACTATTGACTTGCTTCACCTGTCATCTTTTAGAGGAGGTTTTAGCATAAAAATGGAATAATGAAGCAAATTTTATTTTAAGGAAACTATTCTATTTCTAAGAATGCGATTGAGGTAGGGATTTCTTAAATTGTTGATGAGTTTGAGGAAACGGGTAGGTTATGGTTGGGTTGTGGTGGGTTTAAGCTTCGCGATGTTTTTTATGTCTTCGGGAGCGCAGATGGCTTTCCCGGTTTCGCTTATGTCAATGTCTAGGGAGCTGGGTTGGGATATATCTTTACTCGGCCAAGCTATGAGCATATGCATGTTAAGTACGGGTCTTTCAATGCCCATTATCGGTAAAATAACTGATAAGTATGGTCCCAGAATTGTCTCTCTTCTCGGATATGCTGTGGCTGGAGTAAGCGTGCTCCTCTTATCTTTTGTCTCGGAGATCTGGCAGGTCTATCTGCTTTATGGGGTCATGCTGGGCTTTACTTGGCATAGCATTGGTATGGTTGCCTCAACAACATTGATATCAAAGTGGTTCGCTGAAAAGAGAAGCTTGCCACTAAGTGTTTTCCAATCCGCTTACCCAATCGGCTGGTTTTGCACGGCGCCTTTAGCTGGAAGCCTTATACAAGTTTATGGATGGAGAAGCACATGGCTTTTACTTGGCATAATCCTCATATTAATAGTTGCAATCTCAAGCTTTTTCATCAGAGAGATAAAAACACCCCATATTGAAGTTTCAGACAACAATATGTTAAGTGGAACAGTCTCCATGAAGATGGCCGTAAAGACATACTTCTTCATAGTTATTGGAATCATCATCATGTTTATGTGCGGATTTACAGACACCTCTTTTGCCCAGCTCTGGGTCCCAATAAGTGTTGAATGGGGGATAGATGAGGTTACAGCATCTTATTGGCTTGGATATATGGCCGCGATGGCGTTCATTGGAACCATAGCCGTGGGGCCATTGCCTAGAAAGCTTGGCTACAAAATACCATTTACACTCCTCTATGTAATTAGGGCCGCATCCCTAACCCTACTCATACTCATATTTCCAGCCATGTCGCTAATGGCATATTACTCGTTTATAATACTGTTTGGCCTAAGCTTCTTCGGGATGGCGCCAATCCTTTCGGCATGGATTGGAGAAACGTTTGGGGAAAAGATCTTAGGTGGACTACTTGGGCTCTCAATATTTATGCATTTTATTGGCGCAGCTCTCGGCATATATATTTTCGGCCTGATAAATAATATATATGGAACATATCGCCCAGCCTTCCTCTTAAGTTTAATTCTGGTACTGGCAATAATCGTTCTCTGCTGCCTAGTTAAATCACCCTCAACATTTAAAACAAAGTCTATTTAAACTAATGCTGGTGCGAGCTAAACTTAGGATTACGAAGCGATGTGATCTTGCTTCTCTTCAAGAAGGCCTTTCTCCTAATTCCTGGGTTGCTGTCCCATTATTTTTATTGCTGAGTGGATGATGCATGATGTGGCGGCTAAGGCAGATATTATCTCTGGAACGGCGACCCCCTCCCTATATACTCCAGCCCACCAAAGGGCCCAGGCGAAAAGCCCCACTAAGAATGCTAGTGCCGCCAAAATGGATCTCCTCTCTAAGGAGTAGATGATGCACGAGGTTCCGACTGAGACGAAAAATAGTACTGATACTATAAAGTGAATTTGGCCATAAATTTCATCAAATGTTGCGATCGCCTGCAGCATTAGGGCTGAGAATGTAAACGATACGCCAGTGTACTTGGCGTAGTTTATTAGGGATTTAATTGAATATAGGGCCGCTAGGAAGCCGGATAATAGCAGACCGGTGTTAAAAATTAGTGCAACACCGCTCTTCCCGGCGTGTCCAAGATCGCTTAATGCATTAACATGCCAGCTAAAGGATGGCGATAAATAAATTGAGAACCCTATACATATATACGCTATTAATTGGCCAACTATTCCTAAGATAGGAAAGAATTTGTCACCCAATGGATTGCTTACCCCATTTTTAGGCGCTGAGACTGAAATCCCACAATATACGTTATCTCCTCAACACCTAAATATATTTCATCTGAAAATTACTGAAGGGCGAGTATAAGGTAGAAGTTGCCTTAAAAATTGGTGGTGATATAATTGGCATTTGAGGATGGAGATTATGGTTAAGTTTTCTTTAGGCAGGATCGACCTAGAATATTTAGAGAGGCATCCGAGATCCATGGACCTTTATAATAGGGCTAGGAGGGTGTTCGCTAGGGGCGTAACGCATGATTCAAGATATTTTGAGCCGATGCCAATATATTGTGTTAGGGCTAAGGGCTCTAGGAAATGGGATGTTGATGGAAATGAGTATATTGATTATTGGATGGGCCACGGAGCACTAATATTCGGCCACGCCCACCCCTACATCACGAGGGCCGTCATAGAGCAGGCGCGTAGGGGGACACATCTAGGGGCATCACATGAACTCGAGATCCAATGGGCTGAGAAGGTCACTAATCTAATACCCTGCGCACGCGGAGGCCTAGTTGAGTTCACGAACTCTGGGACGGAAGCAACCGTAATGGCGATTCGTATAGCGAGAGCCTATACTGGGAGGAGAAAGATTATAAAGTTTATGTCGCACTTCCACGGCTGGTTTGATTACACGATAATCAATTATAACCCAGATTATTCACCAATGCTCGCTGACGACTATCCAATCGGCCTACCCCCAGAAATATGTAAATATACTATTGCTCTGCCACCGAATGATATTGAAGCCGTAGAGAAGGCAATCGAGGGCGGCGATATAGCGTGCGTTATACTTGAGCCTGGAGGAGCCTCAATGGGGCTTATGCCGACTAAGAAGGGCTTCCTTGAGGATCTGAGAAGTATTACTAGGGATAATGGCGTCATCCTAATATTCGATGAGGTTGTCACGGGCTTTAGGGACGCTCCAGGTGGGGCGCAGGAGCACTATAATGTGACTCCAGATATCTCAACGCTCGGTAAGGTCCTCGCTGGTGGTTATCCAGGTGGGGCGGTTGCTGGAGGAAGGGAGTATATGAGCCTTTTAGAGTTTAAGGAAGGGAATGAAACTAGGCGTATAAGCCACCATGGGACATTCAATGCTAACCCGCTCTCGGCGGCCGCTGGCAATGCATGTCTAGAACTAATACTTAAAGGACTGGCTCACCCCACAATTAATAGGAAGGGTGATATGCTGAGGCGGGGCGTAAATGATGTTATTGAGGATAGTGGGGTAGATGCACTGGTATGGAGTACAACACCCTCAATAATACATGTGGGCTTCGGAATAAGCCGTGATGACCTAGAAGTATCAGATATCGAGAGCTATATCAGATTTCAAAGGAAGATCGGTGAGAGCCGAAAACTCATGCGCATACTGGAAAAAGCCCTCATAAATAAAGGCATACACCCAATGGGTTCAAGGCTAATTCTATCCGTAGCTCATACAGAGAGAGACATTAAGATGACAATAGAAAGGTTTGATGAAGCCATAAAAGAGCTTAAGTCCGAGGGCATATTGAAGGGTTCCGAGTTGAGTGGAAATGTATAGAATGTATAGTAGGTTACTGCTTTTATTCTCGCTTAACCTCAAAGTATCTCTCGATTAGATCTTTAGGGGCTTCTATTTGGATCCGCATGGGAAACTCGGAGGGCTGTTTTGACTCTGAGGTAAGGGGGTCTTTCTTTTAGCAAAGTATATTGTTGTTGCCGCTAAAAGGCAGGTCAATATAAGTAATGTTGCTGTTAAGCCCCTAAAGAGGTTTAACTCGCTTTGATAGGCCTCGCATTTTGATGAGAGGGCATTGTAATCATCCATTAATTCACGGTATTTAGATGTCAACATAGAGTAATTTTGATTCAGGCGCGTGATCTCCATCTCCTTCTCCTTAAGAGAAGTCATAATATTCTCTGAAATTGATGGGAGGCTCGTTATCATATCAGCTATCCCGCGGACCATTTTATGCACATCTAATGCCATCCTCCAAGCATCTATATAATTCATCCTCGAATACTCATCCTCTACTGCATCTAATAGATTCCTAGTTTCGTTAATTCGACTCCGTATCTCTTCCATCCTTTCCGCATCGGACTTTAAAGGCAACTCTCTCTCAACCCTGGAGATGATTCTATAAGCTTCTAGTAGGAGTTTATCAGTGTGTATGCGGGCTATCGCATCTCTCTCGAATGCGCTGAACCCATATTCATACGAGAAGTAGCTCATAGCAGAGCCTACAAAATCTCCTAGATCGCCGTAAACGTGTGGATGGGCTAGACCGAGCATGTGCCCAACCTCATGTATAATTACTTGGGTGAAGCCAAAACCCCTCCCCTCTTGTTTAGGCTCAACGTACTCCCCATAGAGAAGGTCCCTCTGGCTCAACCCTATTAAGGCGAACTCCTCAAAGGCCGCACCCCATATTGTAGAGGTCTCCGGGCTCCGTCTCAGAATTAGCCACTTATACTTGAACATGAAGTGACAGTCTTGGCTTAGGGCAAAGGCTATAACGGGTATTACGTGCTCATCCTCCCCTCTAACGGTTTCCGGCATGAACAAGCTTAGATTTTCCTTAAGATACTCGTATATCGGCTGGGCATCTATATAAGACTCGTTCATCGTGGATAGAAAGATATATCTATGCATCCAGGAGTCAAGCCTTCCAGAATATCTTTCAAGTAGATTGCCGAGTTCAGGCAGGTTCTTAATATTTAAGAATTTGACTTCAACATCAACCTTGGATAAAGGCAGTAAGCTACTTATAGCCTCTCTAATCAATGTAAGATTCAGAGACCCGCTTATTGGGACGATGGTTTTCTCAGATTCATCTCTGCAATCAATGATCGTTATTTTTATTGTAAACTTTTTGCTCCATGGGGGATTATAGACGAAGTCGGGTGCCGCCAAGTTATAAATGAACTCCCATATATGATCGGCTAAGAGTTCCATCAGCCACTGGGAACCGCTACTCGTGTAGGGATCAATAGATTGATCTTTCATAACAACCTGTATTGGCAAGTCATACCACATTGAGACAAAAGTCGGCCCAGCGCTTAAATCTAGAAACCAAAGTCTTTCCGACCCACCCCACCCAACAGCAAACTCCCTATACCGTAAGTTATAGCCCCTATCAAGATCAGAATAATTTACTTTATAGTAATGGGATTCAACTGTTGGTGTGGGAAGCCCCAACGTTCTTGCTATTAAAAACTCTCTTAGATCTTCGTAGGCTATTGATGGTAAGCCGTCCCTCAGATCCGCTATTATAATCATGTATCCATTTTTAGGAAGTCCGCCAAGCTCATCTAAATGCTCTATCAGCCAACCCTCAACTTTCTTAGCATCATAGAGAGAAGCCGAGACATTAGCTGGCTCCGCTATAAACCAATCCCCCTTATACTCAAACGTGTAAAACCATGGATTTTCCTTCTCAACCCTTTCCTCAATGCTTTTGAGGAACTTTATAAAGCGTGTCCTAAATGATGGCGAAGCGAATATAAATTCATAGTTAAATTTATAGGTTATGCCAGTAACATTATTGTCAGCGAGGATACGGCAAATCTTCTCCTCTGGAAGCAACTTTTCAAGAAGTGTCACATTAATTATTTCTGGGTCAAAGTATGGGCCTATGAGCGCTACCTTAATTGTTAATGGGAGTATCCTGGATACGCTCGCCTCTCCCGTAATTGTTTGAGCTGCGTATACCGCCTCTAAGGGATAACATGTCAATATAATCGTTAAAGCGAAAAACATCATTAGATACGCGAACTTTTTCATAATTTCACTAACCTTTTCTGACCATAATAACATTTTCCGACATAATAAACATTTTTAGGCTTATAAAAGGTGGGTTAGGGCGGCTATTTCCTTTGTCATGCATTGCGCCGATTATAATCTCATTCTCTACATTCATATAATAAAAGGCTGTCAACTTAAAGTAGATCCATCTAGCGCCGAAACTGCGGGGGAACTATTAAAGTGATATCCATTAAGGTGCATTTTCTATTTAATTTAAGAAGTATAGTCGGAAAGAAAGAGGTGCTACTAAGATTAGAGAATAGCATGACTATTAAAGATTTAATAGAGTTATTGATTAAGCAGTATGGCGAGGGCCTCGAAAAAGCTTTGAAGAAGGATGATGGAAGAATTAATCCATCAATAACTTTTTTAGTTAATGGGAGGAACGTGGATTTCATTAAAGGTTTCGAAACAAATCTATCTGATGGAGACGTAGTCTCAATAATTCCGCCAGCCGGAGGAGGATAATTTTTTTATACGGTTAATAACCTCTAATTATTTTGGGGCTGCTGATGAATGAGAGCAAGATAATCGATTTTGAAGCCCACTTTTATACAAAGGATTATGTTAAAGCCCTTTTGGAGAATAAGTCTTACCCAAAATATGTAAGAGATGATAGTAGAGACATATACTGGCTGTGGTACACATCAGAGGTTCAGGAGCCTCATGTAGGGCAACTACTAAGCAAACTTGTTAATGTAGATAAAGAGCGGCTTAACGACATGGATAAAGCTGACGTAAAAATTCAAGTATTAAGTCTTTCCGCGCCAGGGTGTGAACAATTTGACCCATTAGTTGGGACAGAACTTGCTAAGAAAGTTAATGATGAACTCTCATCAATTGTAGAAAAGAGCCCGGATAGATTTATTGGACTTGCGGCTCTTGCGCCGCAGGATCCGGAGAGGGCGGCTGATGAACTTGAAAGGGCTGTGAGGGATTTGGGGCTTAAGGGGTGGAAAACCCACTCTAATATACGTGGCGAATATCTCGATGATGAGAAGTTTTCGCCTATATTGGAGAGGGCTGAAAGACTGCGTATACCGATCTTTTTGCACCCAACAGTTCCACAAATTAAAGAGCTTAGAAAAACTTACGGGTACGCTTTAGCCGGACCCGCTTTTGGCTTTACGTTTGAAACGGCTTTATGCATGATGCGCCTAATATTGAGCGGAGTCTTTGATAAGTATCCCAATCTAAAAATCGTGATGGGGCATTTAGGTGAATCCTTACCATACCTTATTAACCGTCTCGACTTTCCATTCGTGACACGATGGGTTCGTGAGAGTATGGAAATAAAGATTTCTAAGAAGCCTAGCGAGTACTTAAAAAATAATGTTTTCATAGGTACGAGTGGCCTCTTTCCTTCATCATCCATACTCTGCGCCATTGATGTAATGGGTTCAGATAGGGTTTTATTCGCCTCAGATTATCCTTATGAAGATTCACAGGAAACCGTTAAACGTATTGCGGCACTGCCATTACCAGAAAAAGAGAAAGAGAAAATATACTGTCTAAACGCTAAGTCGCTTCTAAACATCAAATAAAAAGATTGTCTTGAAGTAGAGCTTATAAAGCTAGTATTCTTCTAACACTTTTATTGAAAAATAAACGTGGGATTAAAATGGTTTATGGGTATGCCGGAAAAATATTATATGTGAATTTGTCAACTGGCCAAATATACAGCAAAGACTTAGACTTAGATTATGTTTATCCAGTAATTGGCGGGGCGGGGCTCGGGATAAGGCTTCTTTTAGACGAGGTGAATCCGAAGGTAGATCCCTTATCACCGGATAATAAGTTGATATTCTCCGTCGGCCCTCTAGTAGGCGCTGTACCATGCACAAGTAGGATGGCCGTTGTCTCCAAGTCTCCATTAACTGGTGCCGTTGGGGCGGCTTTCTCCGGCGGATACTTCCCAGCGGAGCTTAAGTTTGCAGGATATGATGCGCTAGTAATATCTGGCAGGGCTGATGAACCATCCTATATATGGATAAAGGACGATGACGTTACCATTGGTGATGCATCTGATATTTGGGGGCTCGCAACAACTGACACCCAAAGTATATTAAAAGAGAAACTAAATCAACCTGATGCAAAGGTTGCCTGCATAGGTCCGGCCGGTGAAAGGCTCGTCCGCTACGCTTGCATCATAAATGAGAGGAGGGCTGCTGGAAGAAAGGGTTTGGGAGCCGTTATGGGCTCAAAGAATTTAAAGGCTATAGTCGTGAAGGGCTCGAGGAGGGTTAAGGTTGCTGATGACGAGAAGTTTAGACAGGCGATTAAAAGAATGCATGAGTTAATGAAGGAGAACCCAGTGTTATATCCTTCCTTCTCAAGGATGGGGACTCCAATGGCCGTTGAAGTCACCGCCGAGCTAGGGATTTTACCAGCTAAAAATTGGTCTGCCACCGGGCTCTTCGCTCCAGTTGAAACTCTCGGAGGGGAAGCCCAGACCCATTATACAATTACCCGAATGGGCTGCTACATGTGTCCGGTAAGATGCGGACAGATAAAGGTGGTTAAGGGCGGCCCGTTCGCTGGCTTTATGACCGAGGGGCCTGAGTTCGAGACGACTTATAGTTTAGGAACAATGGTTGGGGTCAATTATTTGCCAGCTGTTATAGCTGCTGATCGGTTATGTGATGAATATGGCTTAGATACCATTTCTACCGGAGCGAATATAGCATTCGCAATGGAACTTGTTGAGAAAGGAATGCTCTCGGTGGACGAGGTGGACGGCTTAGATTTAAAGTTCGGCAATTATGACGCTGTAATAAAAATGATTAAGAAGATAGCGTTTAGGGAAGGGTTCGGCAATATACTTGCAGAGGGTGTTAAGCGGGCATCTGAAATAATAGGTAGGGGGTCTGAGAGATACGCTTTACATATTAAAGGTCTTGAGTTACCAGGATATGACGTTAGGGGCGCCAAGGCGCATGGACTAAGCTATGCCACAGCATATACTGGTGCAGATCATAATAGGGGCTATGCAATACAGGAAATATTTAATGTTCCAGTTCCATACAAGATTGATAGATTGGCGATAGAAGGCAAAGGAATTTTATGCAAGTGGAACCAAGATGTTCGGACAGCGGTCTGCGACTGCATGCCCCTATGCGTATTCATATTTGATACGGCATTAGCCGCCTACGCTCTTGAACTAATGGCCAGCATATATTCCGCCTTAACCGGCATGGAAATCAAGCCAGAGGAGGTTCAAAAGGCGGGGGAAAGAGTAAATAATATAGCTAGAATCTTTAATTTTAAGGCAGGCTTTACAAGAGCGGACGACACTTTCCCGGCGAGAATCATGGAGGAGGAAATTTCTGGAGGTCCCTCGAAAGGTCAATTAATCAGCCGAGAAGACTTAAATAAAATGCTCGATGAATATTATGAGGCGCGGGGATGGGATAAGGAGAAGGGAATCCCAACAAAAGAAAAAATGTTGGAGCTAGGGCTTCCTCCTGAGTGGCTGAGCGGCTAAGAAGATGACTAATACTATTATTCAGGCTAATCAACCTACAATTTCCTCCTTACCAATTTTAAAGCAAACATTACTAAGTTCCGAAACGCTCAGTTAAATTTAATCCTTCAAGTATTTAAGTGCGCATTACTCAAAGAAAAAGAAGATTTATGAGGGCATACTTATTTTTCAAGTTTTAATCTTTTATCATAATTCTGACTATGCAATAATCTTATGTGCTCTTCGCATTTAATGTGCCATTTTAAGGTGAAGGGATATAGTTGGTCTCTGATAATTTAGTCTCCATGGAAGCTAGGGTTTTTATGCCCTCCTCAAGCGGTATCCTGGCCTTGAAGCCCAGCATCTTCTCAGCTTTTGCTGTATCTGCGAGCGTATGATATACATAGTTCTTGATTGGGTTAGGCCTATATATTGGCTTAACATTCTTTTTAAGCGTCCTGTTTATGATTTCGATGACATCGTTAAATGTGTGCGCTATACCTGTGCCAACGTTGAATACCTCGCATTTAAAGTCCCCTTCATATGCTAGCATGAACGCTTCTACAGCGTCGCTTACATATATGAAGTCCCTCGTCTGTGTCCCGTCGCCGTATATTACTGGCGCCTCACCCCTCATGATCAGCCATAGGAACTGAGAGACAACATTAGCATATTTACCTTTATGCTTCTCCTTAGGTCCATAAACGCTGAATAATCTTAGGCCGACAGACCTAACTCCATGGAGGTCATTATAGAGCTTTGCTAGCCTCTCGATAGTGTATCTGCACTCTGTGTAGTAGTCCGTTACGTATATTGGCATGTCTTCCCTGTATGGGAGGGGGTTGCCGTTATAGATGCTGCTTGTACTTGCATAGATAACCTTACACCCCCTCCTTCTCGCGTACTCAAATATCGTTATAGCCTCATTGATGGTTTTTCCGACTAGGGTTGGATCATCCTTATACATTGGTGATGAGGATGGCATGCCCAAATGAAATATGACATCCGCATCTAAAACGAGACTATCCATATCCTCGAAGCCGCAGGTATAGCAATCGACCCCTAAGTCCCTAATATTCTCTATTCTCCCGGTTGAGAGGTTATCGAAGACTACAACGTCCCAGCCATCTTTGACTAGGCGCTCAACAAGGTTACTACCAATGAAGCCACATCCGCCAGTAACAATAGCCCTCAAGCAGGCCACCAACCAAACTAGAATATTTAAGTAAGGGTTTTTAAGGGTTTCAAAAAACCACTATATTAGGAGAACCTTTCCGCTTACTCTGTACTGCACATACACTTTTAATGCTTATAACATTCTTCTTATTCAAAGTGCTCTTTTTATTTAAAACTTTTTAAGCAAGTTTCTGAGCATTGTTAATTAAGAACATTGTAGGGGGAAGGGTTAAACGTCAAAAGCATTTGACCTAGAAATATTTAACAAACTTAGCCTTGAAAGAAAACCAATATGCGTAAAATTTTCGTACCTAGAACCAAAAGACTTTAAAAAATTAGATAAAGAAATGCGCCTTTGCGAGTTTGTGGGAGAAACTCAAAGGATAGATGAGCCATTCTATATAGGAAAGGAAAATGAAAATTGTTATGGTAAAAAGGTTCTTGGAATGGAGAGCTTTCCACCCTTTGCTGAAAGTGGTTTAATAGGACCCGGGCTAAAGATATTTCAAGAGCCAAGGGCAAACGCGAGACTTTATTTCCACGTTCCAACGCTGAGACCCGGCACTGTTAATTACGTAATATTCTCTCCGATCGATAAAGCGACATTTAATCCAGACTTATTAATAGTGACGGCTAATGTTAGCCAGGCAGAGTTAATATTGAGAGCTATGAGCTACTCAACTGGCGAACTTTGGGTTTCAAAACACTCCTTTGTTCTAGGATGCGCTTGGTTATTTGCTTACCCATACATTACTGGGAAAGTGAATTATGTGGTGAGCGGAATGACCTTTGGCACAAAAATTACAAAGGAGCCACCTGAGGGCTATATTATTATTTCAATTCCTCATGACTGGATACACACTATATCTAGGAATTTGCAAGAGATGGTGTGGCAGCCACCTTCATATGAGGGAAAAGAAAAGCATTCTAAAATCTTTGAAGAAATATTGAAAATGTATAGCCAAACCTAAAATATAGCTGGATCTTAAGATCTAAAGCCCAAGAATTATGACGCAGGTCAGATGCTTGGATTAATTTTAAGAGTTCTCAAATTAACCCACTGGCATATTAAGTTTTCTTAGAAAGTCTTAAATAGCAGTATCCCCCCTCTTTCAAAAGGGGAGGTTCTATGAATAAAAGGGGTATAGCGAAAATCTGGGCTATAATTATTGCCGTTATTGTTGTTGTCGCTGTTATTGCGGCAGTTGTTGTATTTATGATGGCTCCCATGGCTCCTCCAGCCCCCTCAGCCATCAAAATTGGTTATCTTCATCAATTCGTCGGGGTGCAAGCCACTGAAGGACAGCATGAATATCCCATTGTAAAGGCATTTGTAGATGAGATTAATAAAGGGGGAGGAATATACCTAAAAGAGTACGGCACTAAGATACCAATCCAGCTAGTTGTTTACGACGGCGAAAGCGATGTAACAAGAAATATTGAGCTGGTCACGAAGGCCATAACCGAAGATAAGGTTTGCTTCGTGCATTCTGGAGGCGCACCGGACCAGAATATACCCCATCACACTGTCTGCGAAAAGTATGGCATTCCAAACATATCTGAGTATCCAATTGAAATATTCACGGGCGAGGGAAGTAAGAGACCAGAGTATTGGAAGTATAGCTGGTGCGGCTCCTTCTTCTCAATACCAGACATGATGAAGGGGTATTTTGAAGTCTTCGACTACTTTGTGAAGAAAGGTTTAGTTAGCAAGAAGGTAGGCTATCTCCTTGAGGATAATCCTGACGGACACTGGTGGTATGAAAACACCAAAGACGTTTATAAAGAGAAGGGCTACGAGGTTATCTTTCCGGGATTCTTTCCAACAGGAACTAAAGACTTCTCAGGCATCATCTCCGTCTTAAAAGAGAATGGTGTTGAGATACTCCACATAAACACCTATAATATAGACTTCTCCACCTTCTGGCGCCAAGCTATATCCATGGGCTATAAACCTAAAATAGCCATTGGGGGAAGGTTCATGGGAAGCTTAGATGACGCAATTGCAATAGGCCCTGGCGACGCTCCTCTTGGCATAATGACAGAATTGTGGAGCTGGCCAATCCCGGGATATCCAGGAACAGACTGGATATGGGAAACCTATCCTAAAGTTACTACACTAAACATGGGATTTGGCGTAGCCTGCCAAATTTCCACTTGGCAATTCTTAACAAAAGTACTTGAGGATGCAGGATCAGTAGATCCAGAAAAAGTCAATGAGTCGATTGCAAGAGTTACAGCCACAACATGTGTTGGAAAAGTGGATTATGATCCGAAGACACATACATCACCAGGTCCCGCGTTAATAGGCCAGGTTCAGAAGACTCCTGAAGGAAAACTTACGATAGTGATAGTATGGTCTTCTGACCCAGCAGTACCTACAATAGAACCTATACTGATTCCTCCACCTTAGAAAACCTACAAGTAGTATGGAGAAGAAATTTCCATCCTATCCTATTTTTATTCCTCTCTCTTTTAGGACGGAATCAAAAGAGAGTAATGATCGTTAAATGAGAGGAGGATAAAAGATAGCTATTCACAATATTCAGGATAGCGCAAGGAACATTACGCAAACCTAGAAAGCGCAAGATTTATTTTTACAAAAAATTTATTAATTTCCTTAATCACCAAGTTGGCAGAGGGTATATGATCGAACTAATATTGATGGGGATATTTTTAGGCGGCGTTTATGCAGTTATGGGATTAGGTTTTTCACTAATTTTTGCTGGTGTAAGGGAAACAATGAATATAACGCATGGAGCATTAGCTATACTTGGATGTTATCTTTGTCTCCTTTTTGCCGAAAGGGGTGTTGATCCGCTACTTAGTATAGTAATTGTTATTCCCATAATGTTTGCTCTTGGATACGCTATACAACGTGGGCTAATAAATAGAGTGATTTATGGGAACCCTAATATTGTTTCGATAATACTCCTAGGTTTATCAGTCATAATCGAGAACACCGTACTCCTAGTATGGACTGCAAACCCAAAAAGTTTAACGAGATATGCCCCTTATGCCATACAGAGTATAGGAATATTTGGCATTAGAATACCAGTAAATTACCTGCTAAACTTCTGCATCAGTATAGCTACGATAATTATCTTCTATTTATTTCTGAAAAAAACTTATACTGGGATATCTATTAGGGCTACCTCCGAAGACTATGTGAGCGCTCAGTTTTTGGGCGTGAATCCCAAGAAGAGCTATGCGTACACTTACGGTTTAGGTATGATAGCCGCCGGGATAGCAGGCATCCTTATGGGATTAACATTTGCTTTTGTTCCGGCGACAAGCCTCGACTGGCTAATCATAGCATTCGGTGTTGTTGTTCTTGGAGGACTGGGCAGTATGAGAGGTGTATTAGCTGGAGGATTAATTTTGGGATTATCTCATGTGCTCTCGGCTTACTATGTTGGGGTTCAATACCAGCTCTTTATAGGCTACATAGTAATTTTAGCAGTCTTGGCATTAAGACCCGAGGGGATATTCGGATATAAAGTGTGAGAGGTAAAACGATGCTCAATAAAGTCCAAATATTTAGTATAATTGCCGTTGTAGCGCTATTGGCATCTATACCACATGTTCTTCCACCTATCTGGACATCACTTCTGTTTTTCTGCTTTATTTATGCTGCCCTTGGTGAGATTTGGAACTTGCAAGCAGGTTTTACTGGAATCATTAACCTTGGTGTACATGGCTTCGTTGGCTTCGCAGCTTACATGATGGCTATAGCTATTACTTATTGGGGCTTACCAATCTGGGTTAGTCTACTATTTGCTGGAGCGGTAACAATGCTACTGGCTTTAGTGGTCTCACCGCTAATTTTTAAAATGAGGGGACTCTACCTTGCGTTAGGGACGCTTGTACTCGCATTGGCCGTATACTCATGGTTTGTTCAATGGGAATACACTTACGCGGGGAAAGGAATGTATATAGCTGCTATCGTGCTACCTAATATTCTGTATTATATGGCGCTGATAATCCTTATAGTCTCGGTAGCTACCGTATGGTTTATCCGAAAAAGTAGGATTGGATTAATGCTTATAGCTGTCAGGGATAACGAGCGTGCCGCAGAAGACTGTGGTGTCGATATTTTTAGAGTAAAACTCTACTGCTATCTTATCTCCTCATTTATAACGGCATTAATCGGAGGAATATTTTATCTATTTGGCTCCTACCTTAGACCTACAATAGCTTTTGCCTTTACATGGGTTCTAATCTCGGTGGCTTCAACTGTTATCGGAGGCATGGGAACCATTGAGGGGCCAATAGCAGGCGGCTTCTTAATAGCAATACTAAACCAATATGTGCTTGCACGCTTCCCAGGGCTAAGCCAACTAATCTATGGAATATTAATAATAGTTATAGTCTTATTGATTCCTCAGGGATTAATGGGTCTAATATCAAAAATAAAACGTATGTTTAGTCGAAAATTATTTTCCTGAAATTATTTTATCCATAACTTTAACTTTACTTTTAAACTTCAATGCCAAAGTAAACTCTCTCAAAATCTTTGTTTTTAAGTAGTTCAGAGGGCTCCCCATGTAAGACAATGCGCCCCGATTCGATAACATATGCTCTGTCACATATCGAAAGTGTCCGCCTAGCATTTTCATCTATTAAGAGTATAGTTACGCCAAGTTTTTTGATTTCTCTAATTTTCCTGTATACCTCTTTTATCGCGATCGGAGATAAACCGAGAGAGACCTCATCAATCATCAATAATTTTGGTTTGCTCATTAAACCTCTGGCTATTGAGAGCATACGTCGTTCCCCTCCACTAAGAGAACCAGCAATTTGATTCTCTCTTTCCTTAAGCCATGAGAAAAGTTCATATATCTCTCTAAGTCTCTGTAATACGTGCTTCCTCTTCTCCTTTAAATAGCATCCCATTAAAAGGTTTTCTTTAACGGTCAGCTTAGAAAAAATGCCTCCCCCCTCAGGTACATGAATTATGCCGCGGCTCGCTATATCATGTGGTTCAAACAGGTCTATTCTCTTCCCCTCAAAAATGATACTGCCCTTATTTGGATGAAGAATGCCTGAGATGGTTCTGAGAAGGGTTGTTTTTCCAGCCCCATTAACACCTATTAGAGATACACATTCACCCTCATTTATCTCTAAGGATACATCATGCAAGACTGGCGGGCCTTTATGGTAAGAAACACTTATATTATTAACCTCTAAAAGCCTTTTCATAATATATCTTCACCACCGCCTAGATATGCTTCTATCACAGCTTTAGAATTAATAACGTTTTCCGGAACACCCTCGGCTATTTTTTCGCCTTTATGCATCACCATTAATCTATCAGCAATTTTAATTATTACTCCAATTCTATGCTCAATTAACATTATCGTCGTTCCCATTCTGTTAACTTCGTTAATTATTTGCATAATCTCTTCAACCTCCTTCTCTCTACTTCCAGCAAACGGTTCATCTAGCAATAGAACCTTTGGTTTAGTGGCCAGCGCTCTAGCTATTTCTAACCTTCTAAGCTCTGAGGGCAGCAGGGAGCTTGCTGGCGTGTCTTTCCGATGACTTAAACCTACAAAGTCTAAAATCTTCAAAGTTTCCTTTTCAGCATCTCTGCGGCTAATGCTTTGATTTGAAAGCAAAGCAACCATTAAATTTTCACGTGATGTAAGGGTCCAAAATGGTTGTGGAATCTGATGGGTCTTTACCAATCCCATACGGCATATCTTATGGGATGGCAAACCAATTATATTGATTCCTCTAAACTCTACTTTCCCAGAGTCAGGGCGATGCACACCTGTTAAGAGATTAAAGAGGGTTGTCTTTCCAGCTCCATTCGGTCCAATCAATCCAAGTTTCTCCCCTTCCCTAAGCTCAAAGGAGAAGCTTGACACAGCCGATATTCCACCAAATCTTTTAGTTAAATTCGCAGCCTTAAGTATTGGCTTCATATGAAATCATAGATAATTTACCAATATTTATTCTTATAAGATCCTTGAAGCCAAAATAGTCATAAAAGTGGAGGAGCTTTTAGTCTTTAAAAATAAAAAGGCGTTAAAATTCTATCTAAATATTTCCCTCCCAGAGCTTTTCATAAAATTTTGTTAGGTTTTCCTCAGTTATCTTTCTCGGGTTCCATTTAATTTCAGCAGTACTTCTCTCAAGAAAGTCGTTTACAAGGGTTTCTAGATCCTCTCTTTTTATACCATAATCCTTTAAGCTAGTTTTTAAACCAAATTCTTCAGCTAGAGCTTTAACAAACTTTGAAGCTTTTAAGGCCGCTTCCTCATTGCTTAAACCCACCGTGCTTACGCCTAAAGCTTGAGCTACCTTAGCTAATTTCTCCGCTGCCACTGGAATATTAAATTCCATAGTGTAAGGTAAACAAAGGGCGCAGGCTTCCCCATGAGGTATATGAAATCTTTCGCCTAATCGCATTGCAGCGCCATGCCCTATGACGCATCCCGTAACTGAAAAAGCGAAGCCCGCTAGAAGTGCTGCTAGAGACATGCCTCGCCTCGCTTCTATGTTCCATCCTTGGTGATAAGCCATCCTAAAATACTTCCCAATAAGCTCCACAGCCTTAAAGGCAAAAGTTTCTGTATAATCATTTGAGTCTACTGATAAGATTGACTCAATAGCGTGGCTTAATGCATCAAAGCCTGTTCCAGCGGTAACTTTAGGTGGCATTGTCACCGTTAACATTGGATCGACAATAGCGACGTCAGGAGGAACTTCTGAGCTAAATGTTAAAGCCTTTTCCACACCTTTGACTGTTAAAACAATGAAGGCTGAGACCTCGCTGCCAGTTCCTGCGGTCGTTGGAGATAATATCAGCTTTGACCTGCACTTTATTTTCTCAAAACCTATATAATCCTCCATACTTCCCGGGTTAGCGGCCATAACTGAAAGAGCTTTAGCCACGTCTAATGCGCTTCCCCCACCCACACCTATTATTATATCACATTTTTCCTTCCTAACAATGGGGGTAGCCTCATGTACTATTTCTATATGAGGCTCAGGTTCAACTCTATCAAAAACATTCACGCTTATCTTTTGCTGCTCAAGAGAGCGCTTTGCACGGTCCACTATACCAAATTTTGCAACTACAGGATCAACTACAAGCAGAGCTTTAGTTGCGCCTAATTTCTTCGCTTCCTCGCCGACTTTATCGAAACACCCTACCCCAAAGAGTATCTTCTTTGGGAAGAAAGAGCTTATTGACTTTAATAATGGAATTCCGGATAAGATTTCCTCGTCCATCTCAACCACCGACAAAAGATAAACTGCATGAAAATAAATATCTTTACAGAAAATTTCCATAAATTTTCTCTCAGCGGTAAGTTATATTTCCATAATATATTTTTCTTTTTGGCTAGACCGCGAAATAAAATCGAAAAACAAAATAATGTTTAAAACGGTCTCTTTCATAAAGAATAAAATGCAAGTAATTCTTAGAGCCGCGTATCAGATTACCGCTTATAGCAAAAGATCACATTTAATGATTCGAGATGAATTTGATCGAAAGAGATTTTGCCGTCGAGATATTGAACGTTTCATTAACCAGCTTTCATAATTTTTCGCCATCTTTCTCGCCACACCGGGATAGCTGCTGGATTCACTACATATTTGGGCACTCTGCCTCTTAGTATCTTTAAGCAGTTTTCTACGGCTAATTTCTCACCTTCAATAAGTGATGTGCTGTTTCGGCCTGCTATATGGGGGGTTAATAGAACATTATCCATTTTTAGGAGGGGATTATCAATTGATATCGGCTCCTTCTCAACAACGTCCAGGGCGGCGCCCGCAATCGTACCACTTTTAAGAGCGTCTATGAGCGCTGCTTCATCTATGACCGCCCCCCTAGCAGTATTAATTATGTAGGCGGTTTTCTTCATCATAGCCAACTCCTTTGCCCCGATTATATGGTAAGTTTCATGTGTTAAGGGAATATGTATCGTGATGAAATCCGATTCCTTCAAAAGCGTCTCTAAACTTGCTGGCTGAACCTTCATATCTCTTATCTTCTTCTCAGGAATATATGGGTCATAACCAAGAAGTCTCACATTAAAGGGGCGAAGAAGCCTCGCGACCCTAGAGCCTATTCTCCCAAGCCCAATAATTCCAACAGTTTTTTCATTTAAGATCATAGTGTCCACGCGTTCATCATAATATATTGATGGGCCCTCCCTCGCCATAAGATCTGAGATAAATCTTAGTTTCTTAGTTAAAGCGAGAATTAAGGCTACCGTGTGCTCGGCTACGCTTATGAAGTCTTCTTTGACTGGAGCATTTGTAACCAGTATCCCTAGCTCAGATGCTGCTTTAATGTCTATGTTATCGAAACCTATTCCTCTACCACAGATACAAATGAGTTTCTCTAACAACTTCAAGGTTCTCGCGGTTAATGTTAGCATGGGGGAGGCTAAAATGGCATGCACGTCTCTGCATCTCCCAATAATCTCATCCTCATTATATCTCTTCCTTTCACTTACAATTGGGGGAGCTGGCTCCGCGCCAAGAATTAATTCACATTTCTCTTTCTTCAGCGGCTCATATATTTCTAGAACATTAATGGGGAAAGCTATAAATACCAGCTTCCGCATCAAATCACCTCTCCCAACAATCAATAAGAGAGAATTATCCTTTTATAAACGTAAGGGGAAATGACGATAACTCTATGCGCTTTTACAGTACTATTACTTTAACCCAAAAGATATTTATTAGACTCTGGTTTTCTCTCCGTCCACCACTTTAAACTTAGAATCGAATAGAACTTGGATACAGCGGGCTAACTTCATTATATGGGGAAGGCTGCGAAAGCCTTTTGTAATCCATTTTCATGGATTATACGGCGATGAAAAGAGGCTGGAAAAGAAGATATATAATGGTAGATCCCTATACCATATATAATTAAAAAAGATGTAAAGGGACTTATTAATGTGTGGGGAGCAAATTGTTTTAATGCTTGGGAATGAAGCTGTTGCCCGTGGGGCGCTTGAGGCTGGCGTCCGCGTCGCCACGGGTTATCCCGGGACACCTTCATCGGAGATAATCGAGGTTTTGGCGGAGTGGGCTAAAGAGCACGGAATATACGTTGAGTGGAGCGTTAATGAGAAGGTCGCCGTAGAGGTTGCTTTAGCAGCCTCTTTCTGTAATTTAAGGTCTCTGGCGGCTATGAAGCATGTGGGTGTGAATGTAGCTTCGGACACGCTCTTCACGGCAACCTACACGGGCGTTAGGGGCGGGTTTATAGTGGTCTCAGCCGATGATCCAAGCTGCCATAGTTCACAGAACGAGCAAGATAATAGGCTCTATGGTCCACACATGTACATACCTATACTGGAGCCACATTCACCGCAAGAGGCTAAAGACATCGTGATATATAGCTTTGAACTTTCAGAGAAGTTTAAGATACCAGTTATGGTTAGAACTACTACTAGACTTAGTCATTGTAGAGGAAACGTGAGACTTGGATCTACACCAAGTGTTGCCGTGGAAGGAAAGTTTGAAAGAAGACCTGAAGAGATGAGCTGTCTCCCATCTAATGCTAGGAGAATGAGGGTGAAGCTGATTGAAAAGATGAGGTCTATTGAAGAATTCTTTAATAACTCGCCCTTCAACTCTATTGAAGGAGACTCTGAAGTTGGCATAATAGCGTCCGGCCTCGCTTACGCCTATACTATGGAGGCGCTTGATGCATTAGGGGTCAAAAAAGACGTGTCCGTATTAAAGTTATCAACCCTCTATCCCCCGCCTAGACGGCTACTGGCATCCTTCCTTGAGGACAAAAAGAGGGTACTAGTGATTGAGGAGCTTGAGCCCTTTATTGAAAATTATGTTAAAGCCGTATGTTGTGAGCTAGGCATCGACTCAAGAGTCGAGGGGAAAAATCTGATACCATTAGCGGGTGAGCTAACTCCATCAATAGTTTTGGAGGGGGTCGCTAGATTTCTAGGTGAAAAATCAATCTCTAGGAGTGAGCTTAGCCTTGAGGTTGAAGCTCCACCACGTCCACCTATTTTATGCGCTGGTTGCCCACACCGAAATACATTCTACGCAATTAAGTCGGCTGCGAGGAAAATGAAGGTTGACGCAGTATACCCGAGCGATATAGGTTGCTATGGTCTTGGCTTCTACCAACCATTAGAAGCTATAGACATAAGCCTATGTATGGGCGCGAGCATAGGGATCGCGTGCGGTCTATCTAAGTTTAGCGGAAAAGTTGTTATAGCTACGATCGGGGACTCAACATTTATGCATGCTGGTATACCAGCCCTTATTAACGCAACGTTTAATCCATCGAACTTCGTCCTAGTAATCTTGGATAATGGGCTCGTCGCTATGACTGGACACCAGCCTAGCCCGGTGACAGGGTTCAACGCTATGGGTGAAAAAGTGAAGACAATTCTCCCCGAGGATCTGGTAAAGGCCTGCGGTATTTCCTTCTGTGAGACTGTGGACCCCTACAACCTTGAGTTAACGATTTCCACAATAATGAAGGCCATAGAGTACGTGCAGAGGGGGTTAGGTCCAGCAGTAGTAGTATCCCGAAGGAAATGCGCATTAACTCTCCTGCGGGAGGCTAGGGACGGAAAGATAAAGCTTGCCAAGAGCAGGGTTGATGTAGAAAAATGCGTTGGCTGCGCCGCCTGTATAAAGCTTACTGGTTGTCCAGCTCTAATACCATCTAATGGGAAAATCCTAGTAGATGAATCTTCATGTACTGGATGTGGGCTCTGCGAATATATATGCCCCTACAAGGCCATCGTGAGGGTTGAGGGATGAACATACTATTATCCGGCGTTGGTGGGCAAGGAATATTAACGTTAGCCGCGCTGATTGGGGATGCTGCTGTCCTCGAGGGTTATGAGGTTAGGGTCTCGGAAGTCCATGGGATGGCTCAAAGGGGAGGTCAAGTAATCTGTCATGTCAGATTTGGAAAAAATATTTACTCTCCTCTAATAATCGAGGGGACATCTGATATATTGATTTCATTGGAGGTCTTGGAATCTATCCGGGTGGCACATTATCTCAAGCGTGAGGGTGTAGCAGTAATAAATAGCGTGGAGTTACCTCCTCCTCTAGCAATAATTAGGGGAATAAAGTGCCCCACCATGAATGATGCTATGAAAGAACTTACAAAGATAACGAAGAGAGTATATGTCGTAAATTCGATGGAGATAGTTAAGAGAAATAGATTACCGGCAGCTACAGCAAATACTGTTATATTAGGCTCTACGTGGGCAACTGGCGAGCTAGGGATAAGTAAGGAGTCGTTAATTAAAGCGATGGTTCGAAGATTTGGTGAGAAGTGGAAAGAAGTCAATGTTAAGGCGTTTGAGGAAGGAGCAAAATGCGTGAGCTAGGTGCGTAACGGTATGATAAAGCATACAGAGTCTCTTAGATCATTATTTTACCCAAGATCAATAGCAATAATTGGCGCTCATATAGATCTAACGAGACTCGGCTCCATAATCCTTAACACCATTATAAGATTCGGATACAGTGGTCAACTATATCCAGTGAACCCAAAGTTCGCCAGCATGGACTTCTCTGGCCATAAGTTTTACGCAAGTATCTCTGACGTTCCAAATGATGTCGACATGGCCATAATTTTAGTAGGTGCCAAAAAAGTTTTAGAGATTTTAAATGAATGTGTTAAGAAGAATGTTAAGTCAGCAATAATATTTTCTTCTGGTTTCTCAGAAGTCTCCGAGGATTATGGGAGAACAGTTGAGGAGGAGATAAGGCGGATTTCTAATGAAAGTGGAATGATGGTGGTTGGGCCGAATTGTCTAGGCGTATTCAGCGCTCCAGCTAGAGTCTGCACCTTCCCTGAGGCGGAATCAAGGTATGAAAAAACTGGAAGAATATCGGCGATCTTCCAAAGCGGTTCCCTCTTAGCGAGTTTTCAGATCTTCTCGAGCTTTAGAGGCTTTTATCTAAATAAGGGTGTTAGTACCGGTAACGAGGCCGCTACAACCTTAACTGACTTCCTAGAATATTTTATAGAAGACCCTGAGACGCACGTTATAGCAATGTATATCGAGCAGGTGAGGGAGGGTAAAAGATTTATTGATCTCTGTAAGTCCACGAAGAAACCTCTTGTTGCGCTTAAAGTTGGCAGGTCTGAGGCGGGCAGAATGGCGGCCAAATCACATACCGCTGCATTAGCTGGCTCAATAGAAGTCTGGGACTCCGTTTGTAGGCAGGTCGGCATAATTCAGGCGAAAACCTTCTTTCAGCTATATGATTATGCGATGGCTTTAGCTTCTCCTAAAAGACCTAAGGGCAATAGGATTGGCATAATTACATCCCCAGGCGGCCCCTCTGTTATAGCCGCAGATATATGTGGTGACCTTGGACTTCAGATCCCGCGCTTAAGCGGAGAGAGCATCGAAAAGCTTAAAAAAATACTTCCACCCTTCGCATCACTCGCCAACCCTATAGATATGACTGCTTCGGCGCTTGAAGACCTGAACATTTATCGAGAGATTATAGAAGTAGCTGCGTTAGATCCATGTATAGATGCTATCCTACTGATAACCCCGCTCACGGAACATCTAAAAATTGCCAAGATGATTATTGACATCTCAGATGAGATTAAGAAGCCGATTGTGGTTTCCTGGACGAGTATAATGTATGGCGACGAGTTGAAAGAAGCGATGAAGATGCTTGGTGAGAAGATGATACCAAACTACTTTATGCCAGAAAGAGCTGCCGAAGCTATTTCAATCATGCTTCATCAATCACGCATAGAGCAGAAAAAGTCTTTTAAAGAGTAGGGTTGTGTGGAGGTATCGTTGTGAATCCGATAATTGAAAAAGCGCTTAACGAGGGCCGTTTTATATTGCTTGAGACTGAAGCGAAAGATTTATGCGCATCATATGGCTTGCCAGTGCCAAAATATAGAGTGGCGTTAACCCCCGAGGAGGCCGTTAAAGCCGCCAAGGAGATAGGGTTCCCAGTCGCCATGAAGATACTATCAAAAGATATAATCCATAAGAGTGACGCTGGCTGCGTAATGTTGGGCATATCTGATGATGAGGGGGTGAAAAAGGCCTTTAAACTTATAATGGAAAATGCTGTTAAATTTAATCCTAATGCCAAAATAGGGGGCGTTTTGGTCGAAGAGATGCTGCCAAGCGGCGTAGAGGTGGTCGTTGGGGCGATAAGAGATCCTGAATTCGGTCCAACCATAATGTTTGGACTTGGTGGCGTTTTCATTGAAGTTATGAGGGACGTAACTTTTAGAGTAGCTCCCATAACTAGAAGTGAGGCGGAGGAGATGATTAAAGAAATAAAGGGATATAAAATACTTGAGGGTTATAGAGGGCGGGAGCCGGCTGATATAGAAGTCATATTAGAGATAATACTTGGTGTTTCTAAACTTGTGGTGGAGAATGATGAAGTAAGTCAATTAGATTTAAACCCAATAATAGTGTGGAGAAAGGGAGGAAAAGCAGCAGACGCAAAGATCATATTGGCCTAGGGTAAGGAGCCCCTCTTTAATAAATTAAACACGGGTAAAACACATTTTTTAAAGTCACCATCATTCTTAAATTGCTTCAATTCTTCGCAAATTCTATTTAAAATAGGAGGTTATTATCAAAAAATTTATTAATATTCACAATCATTCTTTTATTAAGTTAGGAGGCGTTTTGAATGGCAAAACCAAAAAAGAAGTTTGAGGTGGATACAAAATATATTCACGGAATGCTTGAGCCGGAGCTTATTGGTAAACCCGAGGATACTTTAAAGAAGCCGAAGGTTGAGATTCTGGGGAAAGAGGTTGAAGTTTATGATCTCTCCTGGCCCTTCGGGCCTGGCGTCCCTCTCTGGCCTTATTTTGAGGATATAAAGATTGAGAGAATACATTATCACGCAAAGTCCCGCGTATTATCCCAGAGAATAACAACGGTGATGCATGTTTCCACTCATGCTGACTCGCCAGTACATGTCGAGGAGGGATTCCCAACAACTGATCAAATACCAATAGAGAGGTATATGGGGAAGGGCGTCGTAGTCTCAATACCAAAGGGAAAATGGGAGATAATAACGGCTGAGGATCTTGAAAAAGCTGACCCGCCGATAGAGGAGGGAGACATAGTAATAGTTAACACTGGATGGCACCGCTACTGGGGTGACACAGTAAAATATTTCTGCTATGCGCCAGGCTTCTATAAAGAGGCTGGAGAGTGGTTCGTTAAAAAGAAAGTTAAAGCTGTAGGCATAGATACCCAAGCCTTAGATCACCCACTTGGAACAAGAGAGGTTTGGTCCCAGGGAGAGGGAGATGAGAGGAACCGTGTCTTACCATGGCTTGCAGATGAATATAAGAGGGAGACAGGGCGGGACGTTCGAGAGGACTTTCCATACTGGGAGCCTTGCCATAGACTATTATTGACACATGGCATAATGGGCTATGAAAATGTGGGCGGCGATATAGATAAGGTGACAGGTATGCGATGTACTATTATAGGGCTACCTTTAAGGTGGCTCGGCGGAGACGGATCAATAGTCAGGCTAATCGCGATAGTGGAAAAGAAATAATTTCACGGCTCTTAACAACAAATTTATAATCCCTAATTTTTATCATTTCAGAATAAACCAATGCTATAATATTATATTTTGCAGAATTTACCTTTTGGGGGTATAATGATGGAAAAATTTAATATTCGGAGGATCGCTGTGATAGGCGCTGGTATTATGGGACATGGTATCGCCCAAGTTTGTGCCCTAATAGGCTATGAGACGATAGTTACGCGGAGGCGTAAAGAGCTCTTTAAAGAAACCTATGAACAAATAAAATCAAACATGAAGGTTTTGATAGAAAATGAGATTATTACGGGGGATGAAGCTGAAGCCGCCCTCTCTAGAATAGAGTTTAAGGAAACCATTTCTGATGCAGTAAAGGATGTGGACTTCGTATTTGAAGCCGTCGTAGAAAACATGGACGTTAAGAAGAGTGTATTCAGGGAGATTGATCAAGCATCACCGCACCACACAATCCTCGCCTCAAATACCTCAACTTTCAGTATAACAGAATTGGCCTCTGTAACGAGAAGACCGGAGAAAGTTGTTGGAACACATTGGTGGAACCCACCATACCTCATGCCGCTAGTTGAAATAGTTAAGGGTGAAAAGACGTCTCCAGAAACAATTGAAGTAACTAGGAATTTGATTTTAAATCTTGGTAAAGTGCCAGTGGTATGCAAAGATACGCCTGGCTTTCTCGGGGTAAGGCTCCAAGCAACGCTTGTCATAGAGGCTATTTCAATGCTAGAGCAGGGGATAGCGTCGGCGGAGGATATAGATACAGCAGTTAAGATGACCTTGGGCCTTCGTCTCCCAATATTGGGACCATTAGAGATAGTTGACCTCGGCGGCATGGATACCTTCCTTTACGCTTACACATACCTCTATAATACTTTAGGGGAAAAATTCAGGCTGCCAGACCTCCTAAAACGAAAGGTAGAGCTAGGTGAACTGGGGATAAAGACTGGGAAGGGATTCTACACCTACACTAGTGAATCTATAAGAGCGGCGATTAAGCGTAGAGATGAGTGGCTCATCGAGCAACTTAAAAGTAGAGGCCTATTAAAGCCGAGGAGAAAGCCTACTGAAAATAAATAAGTAATAAAATAAATAGAGGAATCTATTAAATATTCTGCTTGGTGTCCCATATGGCATGGAACTATAATGATCCACTTGAGTACGTGCAACGTGTTAGGAGGGGGACGCTTCCCCCGCTCATAATATCAGTTGCCTTGACTGGAGGTGTTCATGGGAAAGAGGTTAATCCAAATTTACCAGAAACTCCTGATGAGCAAGCCCAACACGCTTATGAGGCATACTTAGCCGGCGCATCTATAGTTCACATACATGCAAGAGATCCAAGAACAGGCTACGCTACACCATCAACAAACCCAGAAGATTACCATAAAATAAACAAGAAGATCAGGGAGCTATGCCCAGACATCATAATTAATAATACGACTGGAGGTGGACTTGGGTTATCGACAGAAGAGCGTATGAAATCGCTTGAAGCAGACCCGGAGATAGCTAGCCTTAATATGGGTCCATTAGCCTGGAGAGCATTGCTAAAGAAGAGGGAGCCGCCGCTTACAGGAAGGCCTGAGGATGTTTTAATGGACAGCATTTGGCCGCCTACATTCTCTTGGAGGGAGACTGAGATGTTCGCGCAAAGAATGTTGGAAAAGAACATTAAACCTGAGATGGAGGTTTACCATCAGGGGCAATTTCAATTGGTTTATAATTTGATAGAGAAGAATTTGGTCCGTCCACCCTATCTCATCCAATTCGTTATGGGGCCACCGAGCTCTGTTTTGCCAACAGCTCAAAACCTAGTATCAATGTTGTATCATGTTCCACAAAACTCGATTGTGAGCGTTGCAGCAATAGGTCCATTCCAAACACCCCTTGCAACAATCGCCATTGCGATGGGGCTGCATGTTAGGGTTGGACTTGAGGACAGCATATACTATCGGAGAGGAGAATTGGCAAAAAGTAACGCTCAGCTCGTTGAAAGAATTGTCAGGATAGCTAAAGAGCTTGATCGCCCAATAGCCACGCCAGCGCAAGCAAGAGAAATGCTTGGATTGCCAAAAGAACCGAAAAAATATTAATTAGGTTAATTGTAAATAGGATATGTTTAAGGGTGAAATTGAAATGAAGAAGGTTGAGTTGAAGGATGCTAAGCCCTATGAGGCGGCAGGACATTTTGGGATGGTTGCCTTACGCTTACAGCACAAGGAGACAACTGGTGTAGAGAGCTTCTGGGTTGGATTGTCGCACTTTCTGCCTAACGGTGGAGCTGAGATGTCCGCAGCTAACTTTGAGAGAGTCTATTTTATGATCTCAGGGGAGATGACTGTGGTAACCGAGGATGGAAAAGAAATATCTCTAAAACCATTTGATTCCTTATATATACCCGCTGGAGAAAAGCGCTATCTAATAAATAAGACAAATATGCCAGCTACAATGCTGGTTATCGCCAGCTATCCTAAGGGTTAAGAGTGGTGAATAGTTATGGCTTTCTCCTCTCCAGAAGAGTATGAGCGCATATTAGAGGAGCGCATAAAGAGCGGTTCAATGGGATATCGAAAAATGTTCGATTTAACTGGTAAAGTTGCCGTAGTTACCGGTGGTAGTGGTGGTTTAGGTAGACCGTCAGCTCTAGGTCTCGCAGATTTTGGCGCAGATGTTGTCGTTGTGGCCAGAGATATAAGTAAGCTTGAGAGGGTTAAGAGAGAAATAGAGCAGCTTGGAAGGAGGGCTTTAGCAATAAGCTGTGATGTAACAAATCCAGATGATGTTAAAAAAATGGTGAAAGAGGTTGTAGATACATTTGGACATATAGATATTCTGGTAACTTATGCGGGGATAAATGTTCCTAAACCCGCTGAGGAATACCCATTTGAAGATTGGAAGAAGGTTATGGATACCAATGTTACCGGAGTCTTTCTGACATGTCAGGAGATTGGCAAAGTGATGATAAAGCAGAGAAGAGGGAAGATAATTAATATATCGTCTGTCAGGGGGGCTTTTGGCATGCCGAGAAATTATGTTGCATATTGTACCAGTAAGGCTGCAGTAATCATGCTTACTAGACAGCTGGCATGCGAGTGGGCTCCGTTTAACATTCAAGTTAACTGTATAGCGCCAACAGTTGTGGCAACCCCGTTGACCGCCCACATAATGAGGGACCCCGAGCTATCAAAAATGATGCTCTCCCGCATAAGGATGGGTAGATGGGCTTTCCCAGACGACCTCATAGGGGCAATCATATACTTTGCATCTGACGCATCAAACTTTGTAACGGGCCAGGTGCTCTTCATAGATGGCGGAGTGACAACATGGACTTAATCTTTTTCTAATAACTTAAACTCAACGCAAACTTATAATAAAATTAAATTTTTATATTAATTTTCCTTATATTTATAATGGATATTTATGAAGAAACCGTTATGGCAACCTACTTATGAATATACAAGGAATGCTAATATAACAAGGTTTATTGACTTTTTAAATAAAAACTATGACCTTGACATAGATCCATACGCGTCTGGCTCATACTTTCAGCTATACAATTGGTCTATTGAAAATGCGGAAAGTTTTTGGGCGTCTGTCTGGGAGTTTGTTGGGGTAAAATCTTCCCAGATGTATGTTAAGGTTGTTGATGACTTAAGTAAGTTTCCTGGAGCAAGGTGGTTTGTTGGGGCTAGATTAAACTTTGCTGAAAACCTGCTGAGATATAGAGATGACCACTTAGCCATTATATTTAGGGGCGAGAATGAAGCATCCCTCAAATTAACTTATTCAGAACTATATAGATCTGTTGCGCAATTAGCTAATTCGCTTAGGGAAATAGGTGTTTCGCCCGGAGACCGTGTATGCGCATATATGCCTAACATAAGCGAGACTTGCATCGCCATGCTTGCGGCAGCCAGCGTTGGGGCAATCTGGTCATCATGTGGCACAGAGCTGGGGGCAAGCGTCGTCATAGACCGTATCGGGCAAATAGAGCCAAAAGTTCTATTTACAGTTGATGGTTATTGGTATAAAGGTAAATCCTTTAGCGTACTGGATAATGTTGAGAAAATCGTAAGGAGTATCCCATCGATCGAGAAGGTCATCGTGGTCCCCTATCTCCAAGATGAGCCCAATATTAGCATAGTACCTAGGTCAATTCTTTACGGGGAATTTCTATCATGTAAGGAGGAAATCAGGTTTGAGCAAGTTCCCTCCGATCATCCTATTTACATAATGTTTTCGTCTGGAACCACAGGTAAGCCAAAATGTATGGTTCAGAGCTGTAGTGGCGTTCTAGTAAATCAGCTAAAAGAGCTAATTATACATACGGACTTAAAGCGAGAGGATAAAATAGTGTACATTACGTCTCCAAGCTGGATGATGTGGAACTGGCTTATGAGCTCATTGGCGGTAGGCGCAACAATAGTCTTGTATGATGGTAATCCTCTTTACCCAGATTGGAGAACGCTATGGAGGATCGTTGAGGAAGAGGGGGTGACCATCTTCGGATGTAGTGCAAGCTATATTAATTCTTTAAGAGGAGCTAATGCACGACCAGGAAAAGAGTTCGACCTGTCATCTTTACGCGAAATATCCCAGACTGGTTCGCCCCTCTCAGCAGATGGCTTTAAATGGGTGTATGAGGAGGTTAAAGAGGACCTGCATTTCAACTCCATTTCTGGCGGTACAGATATTAATGGTTGCTTTGCCATTGGAAGCCCAACTCTTCCAGTTTATGCAGGCGAGCTTCAGGCTCCGGGATTAGGAATGAAAATAAAGGTGTATGATGAAATGGGCAACCCAATTTACGATAGGGAAGGTGAGCTTGTATGCGAGATGCCTGCGCCCTCAATGCCCCTCTACTTCTGGAACGACCCAAATAACGAAAGGTACTTAGACACATACTTTAGATTTTATCCGAACAAGAATGTTTGGAGACATGGGGATTGGACAATTTTCCATAGTGATACAGGTGGAATAACTATTTTGGGGAGATCGGACGCAGTCCTAAAGCCATCGGGGGTTCGCATAGGTACTGCTGAAATATACAGCGTTGTAGAGAAGCTGCCTGAAATAGCGGATAGCTTAGCCGTTGGGCAATATTGGAAAGGCGACCAGCGGATCATACTCTTTGTTAAACTTAAGCAGGGTTACACTTTAACAGAAGAATTGAAGGATAAGATAAAGAGGGCACTACGTGAAGAGGCTTCCCCAAGGCATGTTCCCGCAATAATTATGGAGGCGCCAGATATACCATATACCTTTAATATGAAGAAGGTTGAGATAGCCGTCATGAACATAATAAATGGTAGACCAGTTACTAATAGGGACTCCATACTTAACCCAGAATCATTAAGTTACTTTGAAAAAATAGCACCAGAACTTCAAAGAATAGCTTAGCAACATCATAACATCTTTTTAAACACTTTTCTTTTTTTAGATGCAGGCTCTCTAAAATATCAGATTCGACTTATTTGTGCGAAGAGTTAAATATTTTTATCTAAATATTGTGAAAGAAAGGTTGGTGTACCACATGGATATTATCGATGAAGGCTGTGGGGAGCTGCTGGGTTGGTGCGACCCTGAAGACCATAGGGAATGGGTTAGAAAAAATAAGAATACTGCTATGGAAGAGAAGGTGATGAGTTTAAGGGAAGCTATAACAAAGTTTGTGAATGATGGAAGTTACATGGCCCTTGGAGGATTCGGGCATGTGAGGGTTTCTATGGCAGCTGTTTACGAAATTATCCGCCAAAAGAAGAGAAATTTAGCCGTCGCCGGGAAGACGGCCGTTCATGACCTGGATTGTCTCATAGCTGCGGGTTGTGTAAGTAAAGTTGAAGCCGCATATAGTTTTGGCCATGAGCTACGCGGCCTTTCCCCCGCCTCAAGAAGAGCTGTTGAAGATGGGAGGGTTAAAGTTGTGGCTGAATGGAGCAACGCCGCTTTACAGTGGAGGTTTAAGGCCGCTGCGTCGGGGTTACCTTGGGTACCTGCATATATAATGATGGGCACTGATACCTTCAAACGCAGTG
>JAWAZE010000009.1:0-54299 GCA_038817885.1 Bathyarchaeia archaeon
CCGGCTGCAGGCCCCTGAGGACCCTGAAGGTTTCGAGGATCCTGCCCTCGTCAACCTCCCTTAAGTCGACTCCAACCTTAACCTTCGGTATGGCGGCCCTCAGCCTATCCAGGAGCTCCGGGTCGAACCCTTCAGCGGCCTCATAGTAGTTTAGGAGCGCCCTGAGGGCCCGCTCAAGGTGGTTCCTGCCCCGCTCGCATTGATTGAAAACCTTAATTATATCCTCTGGACCCTCAATCCTCGTCACGTATTTGTTCAGGTATGCGACGCAGTTGCGTATGTGGTCGACGCTCCTCTCGTTCGCCCTCATCCATTGGACAAATTTTTCGCGGACAGCTCCATCCCAAACGATAGCGCCCTGAGCCTCTCCGGTTAAAATGTGAGCCGCAATCCTATAGGCTTCAGCCCAGTCTTTTACGCTCAAGGTCACCGCCTCAAAGAACCGTCCCAGGACGGTCCCGGGACCGTCCCAGAGGAGCGAATTTTTGGGAGATTTTGGTGCGGCCGCCGGGATTTGAACCCGGGTTGCCGGCGCGGGGGGCCGATGTCCTAGACCAGGCTAGACGACGGCCGCGTTTTTGGATTATGGGCTAAGGATGACTATTATCTTAGTTTCTATAATAGTTTTTCTGGTAGTTAAACATTAATGTTTTAAGTTTATCCATTTATTTGTATGGATTGGGGGTTATGTTGTCTGGGGGTGAGTGGGAGAGGCTTATTGAAGGATTAATTGCGTCCGGTATACTTAGGTCTCCTAGGGTTATTAGGGCTATGAGGCTTGTACCTAGGAGCTTATTTCTTCCAGAGGACCAGAGGCCTTACGCTGCGGTTGATACGCCGCTTCCGATAGGTTATGGGCAGACTGTTTCTGCGCCACAGGGCTAATCGCTCTGGTTAGCCCGGCGAGACATGGTTTCCATAATGAATGAGGCTCTTGAGCTGGATATTGGACATAGGGTTCTTGAGGTTGGCTCCGGGTCTGGCTGGCATGCCTCAACGATAGCTGAGATAGTTGCGCCGAGCGATGTTCCAAGGGAGAGGTGGGGGCATGTTTATACCATAGAGATTATACCGATGCTGGCCGAGTACGCTAGAGAGAACATTGAGAAGGCTGGTTACGGTGATAGAGTCACCGTCATATGCGGGGATGGCTCTGGGGGATATCCAAAGGAGGCGCCGTATGATAGGATACTTGTGACGGCGGCAGCTCCCTTCGTGCCAGCCCCACTAAAGGAACAGCTTAAGCTGGGGGGAGTAATGGTTATACCAGTGGGTGAAGTTGGCTTCTATCAGACGCTTATACGTGTCAGGAAGCTAGAAAATGGTAGAGTAATTGAGGAGGATCTCGGTGGAGTAGCATTTGTACCACTTGTCGGTAAATATGGGCATAAAATTAGACGCGGATGGCTTTCCTATTAAACCTTTGGTGGGAATGGGAGCTTAGGAGCTAATAGAATCCCGCCTTTATGATGATGTGAAAAATTGGGTCGTTTACCAAGCGGGCATCATATATTAGTCTTCTTCATCCCCGACATCTATTGCCAATCTTCCATTACCATTCGCTATAGCGTCCTTTGAAGCATTTTTAAGACGCTGGGAGAAAATTATGCTAATATATAGGGAGATATAATGTCATAGAAAGTTATATTTTCTCAATTTTTGTGAAACTATAATGTAGAGCAAGGGGCTGGAGATTTGCTGGAAGAAGTATGGTTTTACTTAACCATCATATTTGGGGTTGCAACAGTAGCATCTGTAGTACTTCTTCTGATTGAGCGGGAAAGAAAAAGACAAACGCATTATGAAATTAAACAGGCAAGGAACTCTATGGTAATGGAGAAGATTTTACCTGCTGGTAGATCCGTCTCCGAGGGATTAGCTAAGGAAGTAAAGGATAAATTAAGGGTACTTAATATCGAAAGGGAAATTCTAAGTTACGCTATTAGAAGGCTCTACGAGGCTCAAGCCGAGGGAAAGATAACCCCGGAGGAGAGAGATAGTTTAGCGAAAAAGTATGAGGAGGATTTAGAGAGAATAAAGGAGGAGGTGGCTCGCGGCGAATCGATTATAGCGCTTAGTGAGCTGGAGAGGATGCAGGAGGAATTCATTAAAACGTTCTCTGAAAGACTTGAGGCAATTAATAGGAGAATTGAGGAGCTGAGGGAGATAGCTGGTTTAAAGCCTACAGGGCATGTAGTTAAGCCAGTAAAAGAGGAGGTTAAAGCGGAAGAGACCAAGGAGCAGGTTGAGAGATCATCTGCACAGAAACGGCGGAGGGAGACTGTCAGACCAAGGGATACCGAGGAGAGCAAGGCTGAAGAGAAGCCCATCGAGTCCATCGAGGGAGGCGATGTAGATAAGAGTATTGAAAAAATAGTGGCTGAGATAGAGAAGGTTCTTAGTAGGCTAAATCAAATAGAGGTTGAGGAATAACATGAGTCTGGATTGGGTTGAGGATGCCAAGAGAAGAGCTGCATTTGAGGCCGTTAAAAACGTTAAGGATGGTTCCGTTATAGGGCTCGGCTCAGGGTCCACAGCGGCCTACGCTATAAAAGAGATTGGGCGTAGGGTTAGGGAGGAGGGCTTACGCCTCTTAGGAATACCAACTTCATGCCAATCATTCTTACTGGCAGTTAAGGTAGGCATACCCATAACAACCTTACATGAGCATCCAGTAATAGACTTAACGATTGATGGAGCTGATCAGATAGATCCGAATCTAAACTTGATAAAGGGCATGGGTGGGGCCTTAACGAGGGAGAAGATTGTTGCGGCCGCATCTAAGCGGCTGATAATAGTTGCGGATGAGAGAAAACTAACTGATAAGCTTGGTAGGGGTCAGCCTGTGCCAGTTGAGGTGCTGCCGTTCGCGGAGCCCTTGGTGTCAAGAAAGATAGAGGAGATTGGTGGAAGGCCGTTTTTACGCGAAGTTAAGGGGGGTGCGCCATATATAACTGATAATGGAAACTTTATATTGGATGTGGATTTTGGGGTTATTGAAAATCCACATGAAGTGAATGAAAGACTTAAGAGAATTCCGGGGGTTGTGGAAACAGGCTTATTTCTGGGGATGACGCACACAGCGTATATAGGTACTGAGACAACCGTGAAAAGAATAGATAAAGTGACCTAAAACAAAAAATTCAAGTTCTACACAACATAGATATTTTTAAAAGCCGTTTTATTTAAGTACAAGACCTTGAAATTATTTTGCTATTGGGGGGTGCGTTAAGCTCGGCAAGGTTTTAGTTACCGCCGCGTGGCCATACATTAACCATATACCCCATTTAGGAAACCTCTTACCCATTCTCTCAGCGGATGTTGTCGCCCGCTATTATAGGCTTAAGGGAGAGAAAGTCCTCTTCGTGAGCGGCTCGGACGAGCATGGCACGCCGATAGAGGTTGAGGCGATAAGACAGAATATATCGCCTAAAGAGCTAACCGATAGAAATCATAGTCTTGTCTCTCAGCTCTTTAAGAGATGGGAGATATCATTCGACAATTATACCAGAACTGAGAGTGAGATCCATAAGGAATTTGTTAGGAGTGTTATGCTTAAGATAGAGAAGAATGGCTATATATTTACTAAAGAGGATGAGTTACTATACTGCGAAAATTGCCAGCGCTTTCTACCGGACAGGTTCGTTGAGGGGGTATGCCCATACTGCGGCTATGAGCGGGCGCGCGGAGACCAGTGTGAGCAATGCGGGCGCCTTCTGGAGCCAACCAAGCTGATCAAGCCTAGATGCGCCGTATGTGGAGGTAAGCCAACAATAAGAACTGCTAAGCACTGGTACTTTGATATGCCGAAATTCGCGGATAAGCTCTTAGCATATATAGAGGAGAATAAAAGGCTCCCAGAGAACGCGAGGAACTTCAGCCTAAACCTCCTTAGGGAGGGCTTGAAGCCTAGGCCGATAACTAGGGATAACGTGTGGGGTATACCTGCGCCCTTTAAGGGCGCCGAGAGCAAGACGATATATGTTTGGTTTGATGCTGTTTTAGGTTATGTCTCTGCAACAATAGAGTTTTTTAGAAAGCGTGGCGATAATGAGGGGTGGCGTGAGTACTGGTTCGATAAAGACACGAGAACACTATACTTTATAGGTAAGGACAATATACCATTCCACACGCTAATCTTACCAGCCCTCCTGATGGCTACGCATGAGGATTATAACCTACCATGGAACGTCTGCACAAATGAGTGGCTCATCTTTGCCGGCCAGAAGTCCTCAAAGAGTAGGAAAATAGGCATTTGGATAGATGAGTCCCTCGAAATGTTCCCTGTAGACTACTGGAGGTATACGCTAATAGCGATAAGACCGGAGACAAAAGACTCTGACTTTACATGGAAGATATTAATCGAGAAGGTGAATGCTGATTTAAATGATACCCTTGGAAACTTCATACATAGAGCCCTCAAATTCATAAATACATATTTTGATAGCGTGGTTCCAACACCAATGAACTTAGATAGCTTAGATGAAAATATATTGAATACAGTTAAGGAGAAGGTTAAGGCTGTTGATGAACTGCTTGAGAGCTGTCAGCTTCAAGCAGCCCTTCGGGAGACAATCGAGTTAAGCCGCATTGGAAATAGATATTTAAATGAGAGAAGACCGTGGGAGGCCATTAAGTCAAACATGCAAGTGGCTGTGAACACATTATATGTTTCAGCCCAGATAGTTAAAGCTTTATCAGTTATATTAGAGCCGTTTATGCCAGTAACTGCACGTAGGCTCCGTGAGATGCTGAACCTGCCGGACAAAGTTTCCTGGGACGACGCCTATAAACATCTTCCTCCAAGGCATAATATTAAGAGGGCTGAGCCATTATTCACTAAGGTGAACGCATCTGAGGAGGATTTACAGAACATGCTTGAGAAAGTTAGGGAGAGATCAGAAAAAATACCTTATGAGGACTTCTTGAAAATAGATATTCGCATCGGAAAGATAATTGAGGCTGAGACGGTACCGGGCTCCCAAAACCTATTGAAACTTACGGTTGATGTTGGCGGTGTTCTTAAGACCGCAGTAGCCGGAATAGCGAGATATTATAAGCCGGTGAATCTTAAGGGGAAATATGTTGCCGTGGTGGTGAATCTAAAGCCAAAGCATGTGTTTGGCATAGAATCTGAGGTTATGGTGCTGGCTGCTGAGGATGAAGGCAAGGTAGTCCTTCTAGGTCCGGAAGAACCAGTAAAGCTTGGAAGCAAAGTAAGATAGTGATTAAGTTGCCGCTTAAAATCGACCTGCATGTCCACACATGCTATTCAGGTGATAGCAGTATATCCCTAAAGGATCTTTTTGCAGAAATCAGAAGGAAGAGCTTAGATGGCGTTGCCATAACGGATCATGACACCGTGGAGGGGGCTTTAGAAGCATGCAGAATTCTTTTTGAGCTGGAGCCGGAACAACGACCAATAATAATACCTGGCATAGAAGTTTCTACCAAGAGAGGTCATATAATAGGTCTGAACGTTACCAAGACTATTCCAAGAGGGTTAAGTGTGGAGGAGACAGTTGAGAGGATTCATGAGGCTGGTGGGATAGCTATAGCGGCCCATCCGCAAACTTTCTTTAAAGATGGAATAGGTCTAAACCCAAGAGTTCTGTCTTTAGGCTTGGATGCAATAGAAGTTATAAATTCATCGCTCTTCCCATTCAAGCCACTAGTTAAAGCATGCGAAAAGTTTGCTGAAAAACATAATCTGCCACAGACCGCTGGAAGTGACTCGCATGTAGTGGAGGCCATCGGCTTAGCATATACGCTCATAGAGGACGATGAAAAGAGCGTAGATTCGATCATTAAGTCGATAAAAAGGGGATTAACCACACCGCTCGGCACCGGAATGCCATTTAAACTTAGAATGAAAAATTTCTTTAGATTAAGGAGAAAAAGACGACGTTAGCTCTCAAGGACCGGGATTTTCTGTAGCCCAATATCGCTTGCGCTGATCCTCTCAACACTCTCAGATCTTTTATTTGCCTCTGGGTCTAGTTCATATAGTTCTGGAGACTTTGAACCATATCCGCTGAGTAGGTATGGCGACTTAACTCCGGTCATCACGAGCGTAACTCTGAGGGCACCTTTAAGGTTCGGGTCGACCCTAGCACCCCATATGACAAGGGCATCATCGCTCATTAACTGGGTTACTATTTCGCCAACCATATTCGCCTCCTCGATAGTCAGGTTCTCATCACCAGTTATGTGAATTAAGGCTCCATTAGCCCCACTATAATCTACATCTAAGAGGGGCATTCTAAGGGCCTTTTGGACGGCGTCCTCAGCCCTGTTAGGTGCATTAGACTCCCCAATGCCGGCAATAGCGACACCGCCACGTTTCATTATAGTTCTAAAGTCGGCGAAGTCGAGATTTATTAGGCTTGGCATAGACACAACTTCGGTTATGCCTTTAATCATGTTGGCTAAAACTTGGTCACCAACTTTGAAAGCCTCATTTATTGGCAAGTGGGGTACAAGCCACATCAGCTTATTATTATCAATAACTATAACCGTATCGCACTCCCTTCGCATCTCGTTTAACCCTTTAAGAGCAATATTAATCCTACCCTTCTCGATCTTAAATGGCATTGTAACAACGCCAATAACTATAGCGCCCTTTTCACGGGCAACCTTGGCAACAACTGGTGCAGCGCCCGTGCCAGTCCCACCGCCCATACCAGCAGTCACAAAAACGATATCAACATCATTTAAGACTTTATCAACCTGTTCAATAGTCTCCTCAATAGCCGCTCTGCCGATATTTGGATCGCCGCCGGAGCCTAGGCCGCGGGTAAGCTTCTCGCCAATAAGAATCTTTTGGTGGGCGCGTGTGACGTTTAAATGCTGTAGGTCAGTATTTATTGCTATGCACTCGGCCCCCGCTATACCCATTTCTATAAGTCGGCTTACGGTGTTATTCCCTGCGCCCCCAACACCAACAACTATTATTCGGCAGTAGCCGGGCTCCCTCAGATCCCCTTGCAAGTTCTCACTCCACATATATTGAAGGGCTCTATCTGCTAGCTTTGCCATGGCCTTTCCTTCTCCGTAGCTCGAGCTCAATTAAGTCGCGTACAGCAGCTCTAATAGCCTCAGCCCTGTGGGGATAAAGCTTCCTGCTAACTAGTTCATCTAAGGCCTCTAAATATGGTTCAGGAAGATAGATTGTTATCAATTTCATGCCGCCGATCACCATAGAAAAAGTTGCGTATTAAGAGCATAAAACCTGCATATTAATAGCAAAATATGATTTAAACATCTTTATGCCTTTATCTTATAAAGCTTTCCATTCATGGACTTTTAAATATTGCCAAAAATGCAGTTATTTTATTATCTTCCGAACTATATAAGTTAAGATGATTCCTTGTAAAATTATGTGGGCAAGCTTATATCAATGATCTCCCCTTCTTTGTTTTAGAGCTTAAATTATGGAGGAAATAATCCCAATAAGGCTAAGCATTGGTGAAAAAGTTAAGGGTTTAGGGAAAACTATTTATATTGAGAGCTACGGCTGCGCTGCGAATAAAGCCGACCTAGAGATAATGCTTGCTCACATAATTAATGCGGGCTATGAGATTGTTGATAGTACCGAGCGCGCTGATATAATTTTAATTAACACATGTGGTGTAAAGAAGCCTACAGAAGATCGTGTGATTGGGAGGATACGCTCCTTTAACGGACTAAATAAGCCGCTTATTGTCGCGGGCTGCCTGCCAAAAATAGATCTGAAGGCAATAATGAGCGCAGCGCCAAATGTTTCAGCAATATTAGACCCTTATAGTGTTGATAAGATTCTCGTGGCACTAAAAGCTGCGGAGTGTGGCGAAAAGAATAGGATATTTTTCTCGGAGAAGCCGGTAATAAAGCCGGAGCAGCCTAAAGCTAGGCTTAATGAGGTAATTGAGATTATACCTGTTTCCGAGGGGTGTTTGGGTGCGTGCGCCTATTGTTGTGTCAGGTTTGCTAGGGGGAGAATCTTCTCTTACCCAAAGGACCTTATAATTAATAGGCTTAAATTAGCTCTCTCAGATGGAGCCAAAGAAATCTGGTTAACCTCCCAGGATAATGGAGCGTATGGGGTGGACATTGGAACAAACCTCGTTGAATTGCTTAAAGAGTGTTGTAGTATTGATGGAAGGTTCTTCATTAGGGTTGGGATGATGAACCCGAACCACGCTATAAAGATGCTCCCAGAATTGATAGATATATATAAGAGCGAGCGCATATTTAAGTTCCTTCACCTTCCAGTCCAAAGCGGAGACGATGAAGTTTTAAGAATGATGAACCGAAAATATACTGTTGAAGAATTTAAGAGAATAGTTAATTCTTTTAGAGAGGAGATTTCGGACATAACTATCGTAACGGACATAATATGTGGTTTTCCAGGGGAGAGCGAGGAGGCCTTCAAAAGAACATTGCAGTTAATAAAGGATGTTAAGCCAGATATAGTTAATATATCGAAGTTCTTCCCAAGGCCAAATACACCAGCTGCGAGGATGAAGCAGATTGATAGTAGAGAGGTTGCTTCTAGGAGTCGAATAGCGACGGAGCTGGCAAGCAGAATATCACTTGAAATGAATATGCGCTGGGTTGGGTGGGAGGGGGAGATACTGATTGATGAGAAGGGAGTTGGTGACTCATGGATCGGGAGGAACTACGCCTATAAGCCGATAGTCGTAAGGAGCCAAAGAAATCTGCTCGGGGAATTCATTAATGTTAAGGTTATTAAGGCGCACACGAATTATCTTGAGGCAAAAATAATTTAAAGATCTTATTTAAAGAGCCTTAGCATCCGCTGGGCGTTCTCAAGCATATTCGTATTATTATTGAAGAAGATATAGATCTTCCTCGGCCCGGTCTCCAGAACTTTCTCCTTAACTTCTAGGAGCTCATCATCTGTATAATAGTGAGAGTACCATGCGGTTCTCCCATGCATTCGAACATAGACAACACCATTTGTATTAAAGACTTCTAGGGGGAAATCAGGCGAATCAACGCTTACTAGAGTTATGCCAATTTTAGATGCCCAGCTAATAACAGCACTATTGTTAAACCAGCTTATGTGTCTTGGCTCTAAGGCGAAGCGCTCTCCCAAGCCGACATTATCAATAAAATACTCTAGTTTTGGGATGGAGGATGACTTTATCGACGGCGGCAACTGAAACAGGTAAAAATCTATTATTTGATCCATAGGCTCAAAGAGGCTCCTAAACTTCTCCCAGCTGCCTAAGGCTCTCTGATTAAACTTAAAGACATGGGTTATTAACCTATTCACTTTAATCGCCCATCTAAGACCCGAGCCTTTAGTCCTCCAAGATTTAATGGCGCTTTGAAAGGGAAATCTGTAGAAGCTCATATTTAATTCAACTGAATTTAAGCCGGAGTTTCTGACGTACCAGTCAAGGCTTCCACTCTCATTCCAGACATAAAGCCAGCCGGAAGTACCAACATAAACCTCCAAAGTTAAACACCGCTATTATGTAGCTCTCTCCCAACTTTAAGTTTAAGTGCGAAGTCTTTCCCTTAAACTATTAATGGAATGTAAATGTAATGGCATCCCCGTAGAGGCTCGCTCCAAACAGTCTTGTGCCAAAGGGTATTAGCGTCCTCTCAGCATCTATTATATCTTCTGGGCGATGCGCTTTAACTACCCATTAACCCTTTCGCCTTAATAATGGGCTCATCATCCCATATATTAAGACCAGCAATTAACATGGCAGCCACCACGAATTTTAGAATGAGCCGCTTACTTTAAAAGAGTGAATTAGGCTATATTGAACTAAAAGAGTAAGAAAGGTGTTCGCGAGGAGACTTATGGAGAAGATAGGTATATTAACGAGGAATGAAGATTCCTGGTGCACAATGCAGTTGAAGGATGCTATTGCTAAACGTGGTTTCCAATCAGTATGTTTCAGCTTTCAGAGCCTAGTAGCTAAGGTGGGTCTTAAGCCGGAGGTTTCTTTTGGCGATATAAATGTTTTAAGGGACTTGAAAGCCATTATTGTTCGGCCAATTGGGCGCGGCTCCCTTGAGGAAATAATCTTTCGAATGGATCTCCTACATAGGTTAAGGAGGCTAGGTCTTTACATAATCAACCCACCGCATGCTATTGAGCGCTCAGTAGATAAGTATTATGCTCTAGCGCTTCTAGAGGAGGCCGGCTTACCAGTACCTCAGACGATAGTAACTGAGAGTGCAAGGGAGGCTCTTAAAGCCTTTTATGAGCTCGGCGGGGACGTTGTTGTGAAGCCAGTATTTGGTTCGCGCGGAATAGGCTCGACGAGGGTATCGGATCCAGATGTCGCCGAGAGAATATTTAGAGCTTTGGAGTTCCACCACCAGGTTATATATCTCCAGGAGTTTATCCCGCATGGAAACTATGATTTGAGACTTTTTGTATTGGGTAGTAGGGTCATAGCGGCTATGCGTAGGGTTGCCAGCACTTGGAAGACTAATATTAGTCTAGGGGCTACGCCGGTCTCCTATAAGCCGACTAAAGAGATCGAGAACTTAGCTATAAAAGCTTCAGAGGTTATTGGCTGTGAGGTTAGCGGCATAGATATTTTAGAGAGTGATGAAGGCCCCTTCATAGTTGAACTCAACAGCCAGCCGGGGTGGAGGGGGCTACAGAGCGTAACAGATATTAATATAGCTAGCGAGATTATTGACTATGTCATCGCCAGAATAAGAGATTGGGAGAGAAAATAGTGGATAGAACCGCTATAATACTTGCCGGCGGAATCACCGGAGGCTTTAAGCAAGATAAGGGTCTCATCAATCTGGCTAACAGGCCAATGATAGCATATGTCCTCAGCAGGGTTCAGGGTTCTGTTGATGAGATTTTAGTCTGCCTGAAATACGATTCCCAGGTTCCTTTGTACTCTCAAGCGCTCCCAGAAGATAGCAGGATAATTGTTGATGATAAGATCTTTCCAGAAAGTCCGCTTAGAGGGGCCTATACTGGATTGTTAAATGCGAGGGGCAGGTATTCAATTATTCTGCCATGCGATACACCATTCATTTCCGAGAAACTCATAGACCTATTATTTGACATGGCTGTTGGTGTTAATGCAGTTATTCCCAGATGGCCCGATGGCTGTGTAGAACCGCTCCAAGCCGTATATAGGACTGAGGTCACCTTGAATGCCGTTGAAAAATCCCTTGAGGGGGGCAATTATAGGATGCAGGCGATGATAGCGTTGTTGAGGAATGTTCGCTATATATCCACTCTGGTTATTAAGGAGATAGATCCGAAAACGTATACGTTCATGAACATTAACACCCCCCTAGACCTGAAAAAAGCTGAGGTGTTGATTAAGAGAGGGCTTATAACTTAAAGGCTTATTATACGAAGAGATCTTTTTCTCTAGGCATGATAAGATCCCTCGCGGTCGCGTCCTCACACCGTTCATAGTGATAGCCCCTTATTATTGCCACTGGTATCCCCTCATCGGCCTGCCCTATAACCAGCTCCGCCGCCGAGCACAATTCATCAGCGATGGCCGTCCGCTTAACCTTAAGGGTATACCCAAACAAGTCCTTCTCACCCCTCCTATCACAGATAGGTCTTATTCCAGCCACCCCAATAGCAACATTTATCTCACCCTCACGCAGAGGCCTACCATGAGTATCAGAAATTATTACAGCGACATCTTTACCAGTTATCTCCTTAATCCTACTCCTTATCCTCCGAGCTGATAGATCTGGATCCTTCGGAAGGAGGGCCACAATTCTTTCCCCGGGTACATTAGACTTATCCACGCCAGCATTAGCGCATATGAAACCATGTTTCGTCTCGGCTATTATGTGGCCACCACCCATGCGCGCAACCGATTTAGACTCCCTCAAGATAACCTCAACAAGCGCCGGGTCCTTACTGAGGTTCTCAGCCACAGTCTTAGCAAACTCTGACGGTGATATATCATCTAAGTTTACTATATTCCCCTCGGCCCTCGAAACCACTACATGCGTTACAATAATTATGTCGCCGTCCTCAATGGGCGTTCCCTGTTTGGCAGCAGCCTCACATATGAGGAGCCCAAGATCATCCCCCTCCTTAATTATTGGCATCTCAGTTACGGGTATAATCCTAACCACCTGCATTTTCCACCCGCCCAGTAAACCCTAATATCCTTATTTCTTTCCACCATTATTAGAAAAATGTTAAATCTTTATAGGAAATTTTTTCTTTAGTGGTTAGAGGAAAGTGGCTTAGTATGCCATGCACAGTTATTGTTTGCGGTTTCTTTGGCGATACTGGTAAGGGGAAAATAATCTCATACTTAGCCTTGAAGGACAAGCTCAGTGTAGCCGTGAGAGCTGGCGTCGGACCTAATGCCGGGCATACAGTAGTTTATGGAGATAAAACATTTAAGGTCCGCATGGTTCCAAGCGCCTTCGTTTATGAGAGATGCCGCTTACTGATAGGCCCAGGCGTCATAGTTGATCCAAACGTCTTCTTAAATGAGGTTAATCTCCTTAACGTTGAGAAGAGAGTTGGGCTCGATCCTCAATGTGCGATCATTGAGCTGAAGCATATAGAAGCGGATAGATCTGGGCACCTGGCATCTGAGATAGGGACGACTGGAAGCGGAACCGGTCCATGCAATGCTGATCGGGTGATGAGGAGGGCGAAGATAGCTAGGGATATACCAGAGCTATGGAAGTTTCTGAGAGATGTGCCGCTGGAAGTGAATAATGCTATTGATAGTGGCGAAAACGTTCTAGTGGAGGGAACGCAGGGAACATTTCTATCCCTTTGGCATGGAACATATCCATACGTTACCTCAAAGGATGTCACGGCCTCAGCCGCGTGCTCAGATGTCGGTATTGGACCAAAGAAGGTTGATGATGTTATAGTCGTCTTTAAGGCATATGTCACTAGGGTTGGAGCCGGGCCGCTTCCCGGTGAAATATCTTGGGAGGAGGCTGAGAGGAGGGGTTGGGCTGAGATCGCCTCTGTAACTGGTAGGAGGAGGAGGGCTGCCCCATTTAATTTCGATCTGGCTAAGAGGGCGGTTATGCTTAATAGCGCTACGCAGGCAGCCGTAACTAAAATTGATGCCGTATTCCCGGAATGTAAGGGCGCTAGATCATTCAACGATCTATCCGCCGAGGCTAGGGAGTTTATTAGGAAGATAGAGAGCGAGATAAAAATACCGGTAACGCTCATAGGAACAGGGCCCGAGGTTTGGGATATGGTAGATAGAAGATTTGAGTAGCCATGAAGCCCAAAAAAGTTTTTAAATAACTTTTTAATAAGCATTTTTCAATAATTTGCTTGATGAAAATATCTTTTAGTGGGAGGAGCCAATACGTTTAACCTAGTAACCATTGAAGATACTATCCGCATACCACCTAACAAGTTTAACGAACCCCTTGAGAAGATTGCATTAGAGCAACTTAAGATGAAGTATGTGGGGGTCATAGATGAGGAGCTAGGTTACTTAGTAGCTGTTACAGACGTTCAAGTTTCCCCGATTGGAAAAATAGTTCCTGGTGATGCGGCGACGCACCATAAAGTTGTCTTCTCGCTCCTAACATTTTTACCAAAAATTCAGGAAGTTATTGAGGGAGAAGTTGTTGAGATTGCGGATTTTGGAGCGTTTATTCGAATAGGTCCGGTTGACGCGCTTTTACACATTTCTCAGATAATGGATGACTTCTTAACTTATGATGAGAAGCAGGGGGTCTTGATGGGAAAGGAGACGAAAAGGAAGGTGACCATCGGTGATAGAATGCGTGTTAGAATAACTGCAGTTTCGTTGAGTAAGGGTGCTGGATTTGGCAAAATTGGAGTGACCACCCGACAACCATTTTTAGGAAAGCCTGATTGGGTTGAAGAGGATCTGAAGAGAGCTAGAGGAGAATTAGAGACTGAGGAAACTAAGGAGGTTAAGGTTAAAAAAGAAACATAGGGGCATTTATAATGGTTGAGAGAGCTTGCAGAAGGTGCCATTACATAACCGAGGAGAAAATATGCCCAAACTGCGGGTCAACGGACTTAAGCGAAGACTTTAGTGGCGTAGTTTTCATATTTGATTCGGAGAACTCAGTTATAGCTAAAACCCTGAAGATTAGTAAGAAAGGTCGATATGCTATTAAAGTGAGGTAGAGTGGGAGACTACGTACTTACACCGGGCCTCAGAGATTATTTGAAAAAGCCTATTGGATTACTTATTAAAGGACAAACTAGGGACGTTTTAGAAGCCATAAGTAAGATTATCAAGGATAATAAGCCAAGCAAAATTATAGCTGTAGGAGACATCATTTCGAGAAGTCTTCTTGAGGGGGGCCTGAGGGTTGACGTTTTTATTGTAGATAATAGGTCTATGCGTAAACCCATTGAGCCAATAAATTATGGAGCCAATAAAATCTTACGCCTATCTAACCCGGCTGGCACGATAACAAAAGCCTCCTGGCAAGTTATACGTGAAGCAATTAACTCTAATGGGCCGGCTGAAGTACTAGTTGATGGGGAGGAAGACCTTTTAACCATTGTTGCAGTCCTACTCGCCCCGGATAACTCGATAGTCATGTATGGGCAGCCGGGAGAGGGGGCAGTAATAATAAACGTTAATAAGAAAGCTAAAGAAAAAATGTATGAGATTATAGGGAGAATGGAATATAAGCCGGATCTTAAGTGAAGAATTCGGTGTCAATAGATCTTGGGGGCATGAGATTGAAGATTAAGATAATGAGCAATAAACGCAATGAATTGCTTGATAGAAACGAAGTTATCTTTATGGTGTCGCATGAGAAGGATCCAACGCCGTTATGCATTGGTGTCAGAGAAAACCTAGCTAACGCGCTTCAGGTTGATGTTAATAGAGTTTATATAAAGAGAATAAAGACGATAACTGGGACAACGACCGCTATAGGTGAGGCGCACGTTTATGATTCGCCTGAAAAGGCCCGGACCATTGAGTCAAAACATATAATAATTAGAAATACACCTCAAAAGAAGGGGGGTGAAAAATAAATGTCGGGGGGTAAATCCGGAAAAGAAAAGAAGTTTATCTCCTCATACTATAAGATTGAGGATGGAAAGCTCAAAAGACTTCTACCATTCTGTGATAGGTGTGGCCCAGGATACTTTATGGCGGATCATGGAGATCGGTATGCATGCGGTCACTGCGGCTTCACAAAATATAAGGTAGCTAGGCCGGGCGCGGCTAGAAGCGGATCAGTAGAGGACTAGCTTTCCAGGTGAAGGTGTGGGGATAACATGTTCACTGCTAAGAGGATTGGTATAGTTGCTGATACCCATGATAGGCTACAGGCAATCGATTTAGCTGTCAGGAGACTTAATAATGAAAATGTTGATGTGGTGCTCCATGCAGGTGATTATATTGCGCCCTTCGCAGTCTTGCGCTTTGAACCCCTGAAAGCTAAGCTCATCGGCGTCTTAGGCAATAATGATGGGGACCATAACCTCTTAAGGAAGAGATTTGAAGAGATCGGCGCCCAACTTCACGGAAAGTTTGCTGAGCTAAATATTGGTGGGTTAAGAATAGCATTAATCCATGGGGAGGACGATATATTACTTAAAGCATTAATTAATTCAAACTATTATGACATTGTCGTTCACGGACACACTCACAAAGCTGAAATCTATAATGTCGGCAGAACTCTCGTCGTAAACCCAGGCGAAGCATGCGGCTATTTAACTGAACGGGCAACAATTGCGGTATTGGATGTGGAAAGGCGGAGTGCCGAAATACTGGAGATTAGCTTGCCAAGCGCTTAATTAAAAAGGCGTCCTCCCTAGAGAAGCTTATCCATAGGAGCCTAGAAAATCAATAACAAGGTAATTCTCCCCAGGTAAATTAATTATTACTAGTCTGAGCGATCTATTCAGATTTTTGTTGCCAAGACTTTACTTCAGTATCCGGGTTCTTTTTGGTCGATTCGATCCCAGCTCTAAGCCCCTCCCAGCCCCCCTTAGCCTTCAGAGTTAAAATCTTCATGGCCGTTCTAGAGTTTATCCCCTCCCATGTCTCTCCCGTCGTCTCCTTAATTAAGTATTTTGCTGCATTCAATATCTCCCCATTCAGCTTCGAGTCAGCCTCATCCGCTATGTGACATATTAAAGCCTCAATAGTTTTAGGTGAGATCGGACTCCCCTGCCCATGGCTTGAAGCCACGATGTGGATCAAATCTATGGGAAAATTCCTCTTTAAGAGCTCTGACACAACTAATGTTAGATGGTCTAGGCGCTCCCCAAGCGGTGAGAAGATATATTTTCCATTATCCTTTAGCTCATAAGTTAATGGCTTCAATATGTCATGCAATATGACCCCGCATATGATGAAATCCCTATTTACCTCTCCCCCATAAATGTTCTCCACGGAGTCACATAATGCCATGGCGATGTTAAGCATTGACAGAATATGATCAATTAATCCACCAGGGTAGCTGTGATGATAGGCTTTGCTTGCCGGAGACTCGATGAGTGGTAGGCCAGAGAAACTCTTCTCACCAACTCTAATTGATAAGCTATTCAGCAAATCCAGCATCTTATTTCTCAGCAACTCATCCTTAATTCTATTTATCGCCTCCATCAGCCTAGAATCAATATTCACCTAAAAGACCTCCAATAAATTCTAAAAAGAACAGCATTCTATTTAAATTCTCTTTTCGCATTCTCGGCAGATATATGAGCTAGGCGCAATGGTTCCGGAATCCTATGATCCCTCGTACACGCTAAGACTATCTTTATAGCCGATTCAAGGGAAACCCTGTGACCTACGCTAATATAGACTGGCTTGGCTCCACTCTTCGTATAGACTGCGCCGCCTACCACCTCGCCATTATGCACTATTGGCTTCCAAATGTCGCCCTCCCCCAAAACCTCCCCACATAGAAGTCTCTTTGCAACCCCTATTGTAGGGATATTTAAAGTTACCCCAAGGTGGCTTGCGAAGCCTAATCGATATGGGTGGGCGATCCCCTGCCCATCCACTAGGAACACATCTGGACTGATTTCAAGTCTCTTTATTGCCGCTACCGCGGCGGGCATCTCCCTGAAAGATAGTAGCGTCGGTATATAGGGGAACTTGGTCTTAACTACCGCCAGCTTAATTTCTATGGGCTTAAGTATCTCATAGCTTAGTACCGCAGCAGCTCCAATAGAGTGTTCGCCAGCGTAAGCCACATCTATCCCACAGACATACCTTATCGGCATGCTTATTTGATCTTCCCTGATAACCATTCTAGATAAAGTTATCTGGGCCCTCCTAGCTTTTTCCAGAAAGAAATTCATGTCTGGGGGTATTTTGATCTCACTCATCTTTAGCATGGCTTACTATTGACTCTAAAGCCTTTTGCAGATTCCTAATAGCATTATTTAACACTACCCTCCTAATCTCCATTATTATGTCGCTCCTCGTCGCCTCCATAATTCTTCTCGCTATATCACATTTCCTCCTAAGTCCAGGTATCAATGCCTGTAGCTCATCGCATCCCATTAGCTCGTTATATATTGTTTCCATTAGATCTAGGCATCTCTCAGCATCCTTCACATTGTCACTCCTTATTAAGTCAAGGGCCCTCCGCCTTAACTCGCCTATGACGTCAGCTAATCCAAGAACATAGGATTCCCCAGGAACGCCGACATCTTTAGGGCCTATAAAAGTTTTATTCTTGACAAGGTCGAGAAATATTTTAGCTTCAGAGTACTCCTGTAGTGGTGCTTCTATCAGCCCAGCGCAAATTTCAGGATGCAACTTTAAGTAATCAATAAGCCTGCCTATATTTACGCCCGCCTCATTAAGAAGGTTCTCAGCCTCTTCCAGCATATCCTTATGAATTGAGAAAATTGCCTGTTTAGCTAACCTGGTTGTCTTCCTCGCTAAATTTTGTATTTCTTGGCGCATCTCATCCTTTTTTAACAAATTTTCCTTTATTTCATAAAGAAAGCTATTTAAACCCATTATAATCACGCCAGACTAATATTATATTTTTTAACATCAAATCCCATTTTAATCTATTTCTTACCAGCTAGATTTATGGAAGCTTATTAGCAATAAAGGAAAAGGAGCATAATCCAATCTTTATAAAACCCTTAGGCTTTTATTTAGAAGATCAACCCTCTTTTTAACATTATCAGGCTTTCATATTAATTTACTGGCTCCAGAGCTCCGCATATTCAATAGATTCTGAGGGTTCAACAAACTTTAGGGACCGAGAGCTTTGAGATCGAGCTGTTCTGATCAAAATAAATCTCAAAGTTCTTTAAGAATAATAGTCCATTAACTCGGTGGGCTCGTTAATTATATGGATGGTTAACAACTAGAGTGGAAAATTCGGCTAAATGGCTATGAAATTCTCAACGGTCTCTCGATCAAGTCTCTTGACGAGCTCTATCACAAGTTTAATAGCGTTTTCCACATCTTCTAAGTTTACTAGGCTGACATGACTGTGAATATGCCTTGTAGGCACCCCTATAACAACGCTTGGGCAGCCGGCTCTGCTAATATGAATCCTACCGGCGTCCGTTCCACCCCTAGCTATCTGAGATAGCTGAAGCGGAATACCGGTCTCCCTTGCAACCTTGATGACGAACTCTTTAAGCGGCTGGTTCGGGATCATACTGCTATCATAGGTGCACAGGCTCGGCCCCTTACCCATCTTTGTCGGAGCCTCACCGGGTTTTATACCTGGAACGTCGCCAGCAATATCCACTTCAACAACTATGCAGACGTCTGGGTCAACTATATGGGCAACCGTCTGAGCTCCCCTAGCCCCAACCTCCTCCTGAACCGTTGCGGCCGCGTAGATCGTATTCTGATGTCTAATGTTATTCTCTTTTATTCTTCGCATAGTCTCCATGATTACAAAGACGCCTATTCTGTCATCAAATGCCTTACCCATAGCAACCTTTCCATTGTTAGTCAACATGAATGGGGACCAGGGAACCGCGGAGTCGCCAATCTTAACCCCTAACTCAGCAGCCTCTTTAGCGGACGTAACACCTATATCAATATACATATTTCTCCTATCGAATGGCTTCTGGCGCTCCTCATCGGTTAATAGATGTGGTGGCTTAGCCGCTATAACGCCATGTATGTCGCCCTTCTCAGTTCTAATCACAACCCTCTGAGAGAGTAGTACCTGATCCCACCATCCGCCAAGTGGATTAAATGTTAGGAAACCTGTGTTCTCATCTATGCCAGATATAACGAAGCCAACCTCATCCATATGTCCAGCCAAAAGAACGTGCGGCCTCTCATATTCCCCTTTAAGGACAAAAACCACGGAACCTAATTTGTCAGCGAGAATGTCATCAGAGTAGGGCTTCATATACTCCTTCACAATCCTTGCTGTTTCACGCTCAAAACCGGAGGGACCAAACGACTCTATAAGTCTCTTTAGAAACTCAATAGACCTGCTATCAAACAACATATTTAACGATCACCACCAATCAAATCTCTCTACGCACTTGAGTATTTTTCAACAAATCTTTTAATTCTTTCTATGGCTTCGACTATTGTTTCTAGGCTGGTTGCATAGGATATACGAATATGGCCTTCACCGCACTCGCCAAAAGCGCTTCCAGGCGTTGTAGATACACATTCTTCTTCAAGGAGCTTCATGCTTATCTCAAAACTAGACATTTTTAGGCCGTAGAATTTTGGGAAGACGTAGTAGGCGCCCTTAGGCATGATGCATCTAACGCCTGAAATCTCGTTAAGCGCCCTAACAATATATTTCCTTCGGCGATCAAACTCCTCAACCATCATTTTAACGCCATCCATCGGCCCTTTAAGAGCCGCTATACCAGCAACCTGAACGAAGCTTACTGGGCACGTTGTTGTATTCTGTTGTATCCTGTTAATCGCTTCAATTATATCCTTGTTCGCTATAACGTAGCCAAGCCTCCATCCAGTCATAGCATAAGTTTTACTGAATCCGTTAACGACGATCACATTATCCCTGATATTGTCGAAGCTAAGCATGCTCTTGGCCTCAAGATTATCATAAACTATTTCATTATAAATTTCATCTGAAAGAACCATGAAGTTGTGGTCTGCCGCAAGATCAGCGATAACTTTCAGGTCATCCTCACTCAATACTCCGCCAGTAGGATTATTGGGGGAGTTTATGAGAATCATCCTCGTTCTCTCAGTTATCTTCTTTTTAAGCAGCTCTTCATCAACACTATATACTTCCCCGCATGGAACCTCTACTGGAATAGCTTCGGCAGTCTCAACACACGTGAAGTGCGTCGGCCAAGTCGGCGCTAGAACCAGAACCTCATCACCTGGATCTAATGTAGCCATACAGGCGCAGAAAATCGCGTGCTTAGCCCCTGGCGTAATTATGATCTCCTTCTCCGGATTTACGTCTAAATTTCTTCTAATCTTCAGGTGCTCTGAAATGGTCCTTCTGAGCTCAATCATCCCCAAACTTGATGTGTAATGTGTGAAGCCGTTCATTAATGCCTCTATAGCGGCCCTCTTTATATGCTCAGGCGTATCAAAGTCTGGCTCCCCAACATCTAAATTAAATATCCTCCGCCCGCTCCTAGCGATCTCACGGGCCTTCTCAGCCATAGCTATTGTTCCGGATGGCTTAATAATGCTCATTCTCTTTGAGAGTTTCATGAAGACACCAAGCCAATGAATATATGAACAGTTTATTATGGCTACTTAACGTTTACTTCCATCTTCTATCCTCTAGCATGGGAGGATTTAACCTTTTATGCATGCTTTTGAGGTATCTATGCATGAGGGCCCCAACTATCTCCTCTGGAACACCTAAAATCCTGCTGATCTCCCTGCTCGTAAGATTTTTCTCAAGCAGCCCGATGAGGATTGGATCTACAATTGAGTAGTCTACTGGCAGCTCATCAGATAATTTGTGTCCTGGATATAGCTGCGGACTACTTGGCTTCCTAACTATCCTCTCCGGTAAGCCTAGGCGGGCCGCGAGCTCCCTAACCTGGGTCTTATAGAGGTGTCTGATTGGAAAGAAGTCTGCTGCGCCATCACCGTATTTTGTAAAGTAGCCTATCAGGTACTCGCTTTTATCACTTGTTCCAGCTACAAGATAATTATATAGGTTCGCGTAGAAATATAGTATTGCCATCCTAATCCTAGCACGCAGATTGGCGAGCGGCATCTTAACTCTTATGTCGCCTGGATCTATTCCTAAGGATTTTACAAAGGAAACACATATTTCATCAATATTCACAATAACGTATCTTATTCCAAGGAGCTTAGCCAGCTCAATGGCGTCCTCGACATCTTCTTTTGGTGTAAAGTTTGTGGGCATTATAATGCCTAGAACCCTCTCGCAGCCAATGGCTTGGGTGCATAGAGCCGCCACTAAACTACTATCTACACCACCACTTAAACCCAAAACAATGCCAGATGCACCGGAACCTTCGACCACACTCCTAATAAAATTAACGGCCTTAGTAACAGCCTTCTCAAAATCAAGTTTAGGGACGCTTACCTCGCACTCCAAATCACATTACCCTCTTAAACAAGAATAACGCGCTCCCTTTTTAATATTATCCCATGCTTAAATTTTACCTGGATATATTTCTTAGTCTCCAATAATACTTTGAAGATGCCCGCCAAACTATCTAATTGGAGTATTTTATGTTCTTTTGCCAGAGTAAGAATATCTTTTTGGAGCAATATCTTTAATTTGCGCTTTTATAATATTGATTACTACTCTTCATAGGTGTATATTTATGGTTAATCTTTGGCGTGATATTCCGCCAGGTGATGATCCACCAAATATAATTAATGCCGTTATTGAGGTTATTAGTTGGTCTAGGGACAAGTATGAGTATCATAGGGAGTGGGAGACTTTCGTTCTCGACCGTGTTCTGCACTCATCAGTCGTCTTCCCAGTTGAATATGGATTCATTCCGCAAACATGGTACCATGATAATGACCCACTTGATATAATGATTTTATCCTATGAGCCGCTTGAGGTCGGATGTGTAGTTAAGGTTAGGCCTATAGGTGTATTAATTCTGGAAGATGAGGAGGGCGAGGACCCAAAAATCCTATCGGTGCCAATCCGAGACCCAAGATTTGATGGAGTAAAGAACATAGCAGACATCCACCCACACAAGCTAGTAGAGATAAGAGAGTTCTTTGAGGTCTATAAGAGACTTGAGCCGAGAAAATGGGTTAGATTCAAATCATGGGGGGATTCTGAGGAGGCAAAAAGGATAATAAATTACGCAATAAACCTCTATAAGGAAACGTTTCGAATGAGATTGTAAAGTCTTGGGAAAATCAAAACACACTTTCCATTCTCTAAAATTATAAATGTAAATTCCATATCATTCTCCAAGAATTTTTTCGATTATCGCGTTTCCCATATCTCCAGTTGTGGCATCTCCGCCTAAATCATATGTCTTAACCTTCCCCTCACTTAGGACCCTCTCAACAGCTCTCTCCACGCGTTTGGCAGCATCATACTCTCCAAACAAGTCAAGCATCATCTTTGCCGCCAGGACCGTTGCTATTGGATTAGCCTTATTCTTGCCAGCATGCTTGGGAGCAGAGCCATGAACGGGCTCAAACATACCGTAGTTATCGCCTATATTAGCCCCTGGTGCGAGCCCTATGCCGCCAGTTACCTGGGCGGCTTCATCAGACAATATGTCACCGTAGAGATTCGTTGTCACTATAACATCAAAGCGCTCCGGCTCCTTAATCAGCCTCATCGCCATAGCATCAACGTGATCCTCATCAACATAAACTGATGGGAACTCTTTTGAAACCGCGAATACGGCGTCTCTAAAGATGCCATCAGTTATGCGCAGAATATTCCTCTTGTGGACACAGGTTAGGTAGCGTCTCCGTCTCTCGGCGAGCCTAAATGCTAATCTGGCAACCCTCTCAGAGGCTTCCCTAGTTATAACTCTAAGGGCCACACCCCTGCCAGGAGCCACCTCATATTCCTTACCAAAGTATAAGCACTCAGTGTTCTCCCTAACTATAACCAAGTCTATGTTAGGCTTAAGCGACCACACGCCGGGCAGGGACCTGCACGGCCTAACATTAGCATATAAATTAAACATTTTTCTAATCATCACAGCTACGCTTGGAGGGGCACCTGGCTCTTCAGGAGTCGTCATCGGCCCCTTAAGGCAGGCATGCGTCCCCTTTAGAATCTCTATTGTCTCCTGGGGAAGGTTCGTTCCATATTTCTCTATACAATTATATCCAGCCTCGCCATAAATGAATTCTAAGTTTAAACCGCTTACAACCCTCTGAACAGCCCTTAAGACATTAACAGCCACATTTATAACCTCCGGACCTATCCCATCGCCTGGAAGAACCGCTATCCTGTAGTTCCTCTGCATATATTACTCCTCCGACATCTAGAGTTCTGTTTAAAATATGAAAGATAAACATTTCTGAGCGCATGGTTCTGCGAGGGCCTAAAAGTGATGTTGTGATGTTGAGAAGCTTAGTTCCCTGTGGGCTGATTTTTGCTCGTTAATGAGTAATATGACTCAGTGCTGAGGAATAATTTAATAAATAAACCCTAATATTTTATGCTATGTAGCAATGATGGCGGGGTACACTAATTGGATCTTGAAAGGCAGATGAGTTTAGTAACTCGGAATGTTGAGGAGATAGTTACCGTTGATGAGCTACGTGCCATTTTAGAGACAGAGTCTAGGCCTAAGGCTTATTGGGGCTTTGAGTGCTCAGGTCTGATGCATATTGGTATGGGGCTTGTTTGTGGATCTAAGATTAAGGACATTGCCAGAGCTGGCTTCGACTTTATAATATTCTTGGCTGACTGGCATAGCTGGATAAATAACAAGCTTGGCGGTGTTATGGAGAATATACGCCTCTGCGGCGAATATTTTAAGCAGTGTTTTGAGGCTCTTGGGGTAACATCGGCTGGCAACGTAAGATTTGTTTGGGCTTCAGATATAGCTAAGGATATAGAATATTGGGAGAAAGTCATTAGAATAGCGAAGAGCTCATCACTGTTAAGGGTTAGGAGAGCTCTCACTATAATGGGGCGTGAGCTAGACGCCGCGGACATTGAGACTGCGTGGATATTCTATCCGTGCATGCAGGCAGCGGACATATTTCACCTAGAACTGGACATGGCTTGCGGTGGTATAGACCAGAGGAAGGCGCATATGCTAGCCAGGGATGTTGCTGAAAAAATGGGTTGGAGGAAGCCAGTATGCTTACATACGCCACTCCTCTCAGGCCTACAGCCCCAATCCGCCGAGGTTTCGGGGGGAAGATTTGATGAAGATGCCAAAATAAGCGAGAAGATAGGTCTAAAAATGTCTAAGAGCAAGCCTGAAAGCTGCATATTCATTCATGATTCTCCAGATGAGATTAGGGCTAAGATTAGGGCAGCGTACTGCCCACTAAAACAGGAGGAGAGAAACCCGATACTTGAGCATGCAAAATACATAGTTTTCCCCGAACTAGGAGTTATAAATATCCCGCGCCCGTCTAAATATGGCGGCCCAATCACGTTTGAGAAATATGAAGATCTTAGGGATGCCTATCTGCGCGGCGAAATACATCCATTAGATTTGAAGAATGGTGTAGCCGAGGCCCTCATCAAAATCCTTGAACCGGTAAGAGAATACTTCAAGCAGAAACCAAAGCTACTAAATGAAATGCTCAGATTGGAGGTTATCTCAAGTCAGAAATGAAATTTATGTAAATTTCCCAAATTTGTGAGAGATCCCTTCTATGAACGCAGGTTTGGCAAAAATCTTAAAATCCTTTATTCTCTTAGCTGAGTGGGCGATAAAATGAAACTTTTCTGGAGACACGGGGAAACCCGCTACTGATTTCGGCCGGGATTACGATGGCGTTTGCTTCAATAGGTGGTTTGGAAGTACTGTGCGCTATTACATGCTCATTAATCTTATGTAGCCTATTTTGCAGGGTCATAAATTTTCGGGGAAAGGCGCCAATTATAAAAGTACTTTTGCATATAATTATCTTGTGGGATCATTTTGGCCTTCCAAAAGGATATTCTTGTTAAAGACTTTATATCAGAGTGTATTATTGTTGAGCCCTCTACACCAGTCTCAAGGGTTATCGGCCTGATGAGGGAGGAGAACTCCTATGAAGTCTTTGCGTGGGTTGGTAATAAGGTTGGAGCAGCTACTATAAGGGATATTTTGAAGGCTAAAAATCCGGTGAGCATGAAGGTTGAAAATCTCCTAAATTTTGTTCCTAAGCTCTCATTAAATACAAGGCTTTTTGAAGCAGCTCAGATAATGGCGGACTATAGGCTGAGAGCTCTCCCCATAGTTCAGGGCAACACAATTATTGGTAAGATTGATATTAAGACCATGCTCAGCAAAATTAAAGATAGTGCTTTAGGAAATGTCAAGGCCTCAAGGGTTATGACCCCGTCGCCAGTGACCATAAACCCAGGTGAGAAGGTTTCGAAGGCGAGGGAGATAATGGTTCAAAGGAAGATAGATCACCTACCAGTCGAGAAGGATAGAAAAGTTCGCGGCATACTAACATCTGAGCACATAGTCTTCAATCTGATTACCAATTATGGAGGCGACAAGTATGTTGCTGGTGTACCAGACACGCTTAAACTATTAGACTTTCCGGCTGAAGCCATAATGGAGCCGCATCCGCTTGAATGTGAACCACATATGCCAATAAGGAATGTCGCTGAAAGGATGCTCTCTGAGGGCCGCTCGTACTCGCTTGTGACCCTTGGAGAGGAGCTGCATGGCATAATAACCTACAGAGATTTCACAAAACTAGTATTGGCTAAAGAGGAGACTAATGTTCCAGTATATATAATTGGTTTACCTGATGACCCATTCGAGGCAGAGGCTGCTAAAACAAAACTCATCAGATTAGTTAATAGTTTGAGCAGATTTCTACCCCCTATAATTGAGGCTAGGAGCACGATTAAGACTTCGTCCGTGGAGGGACAGAGGAGACGCTATGAGGTTAACGTTAACATAAGGGCTGCCGGAGAGAACTTCACTTATACTACGTATGGGTGGGATCTCCCAACATTATACGACGAGGTGGCGGATGCAATTAAAAGGATGGCTACATCAAAAAAGAAGGTTAAGAGGGGCAGAGGCCGCCCGTTCACAGAGGGGTGAATGGGGCAAACATGCCCTTCACAATATTTCATCTAGGCCCTGGCATAGGTTTAGGTTTACCATTAAACAGGTATCTACACCCTCCAACATTTATTTTTGCAAATATTTTTATTGACCTAGAACCTCTTCTTGTGCTTATCCTAGGCTTAAGATTTCCTCTTCATGGGTACCTGCATACCCTGCCATTAGCCGCCCTAACAGGCTTAGCTCTCGGCTACATCATGTATCTGATTGAAGGTTTCCTCCATCCACTTTATAGATTTTTTCTACTTGAATCTGAAAGCAACTTAAGTTTCAAGTCTTTCATCATGGCGGGTATTTCTGGAGCAGTGCTTCATGTTCTCCTTGATTCCCCGCTTTATGGCGATATTAAACCGCTTTACCCCGTAACGATAAACCCACTATATAATTTGGCTCTCACACCAGAAATATACTGTTTATGCATATTTCTAGGGATTTTTGGAATACTATATTATCTCTGGATGATAGGCTCCGCATTTTATAAAAGATTAAGATACTCTAAACGTTAGTTCTAAAAATTTATTTTCTACTTAAGGATTTTCTTTCAGATCCTCTGCCAATCTTTGGTGAACGGAGAATGCTAATGCCATTAACGCAGATGCGGCAGCTAGGTCAGTTGCTATTGTCACCCCTGGGCAAAGATCCACAACAATGTTCGCGTGACGGAATATTCCTAGCGGTATGCCCTCCCTAGAGCCTATAAGGAAATTCACCCTCTCATTATTGATCACTAGATCCGCAAGCCTTGTAGATACTGAGCTAACTGGCTCCCCCTCAGGCTCAAAAACTATTATGGGCTCCTTTGATCTCTCCCGGACAAGCTCATAGAGATTTTGGATGTAAACCTCAGTTTTGCGGGGTTTATGCGCGTAGCTTCTAACCTGAATTTGATATCTGGATTCGATGCCCTCGAAAACTCCTTTAAGAAACGCGTTTAATTCATCGGCCTTAACAGCCCCTATTGGCGCAACGATAAGTTCGCCAACCTCAAACGTCTGGACTTCACGGCCAATCCTAATGCCCATCTCATGAGAAGCCTCTAAACTACCTAGATATGGCATTTGAACTATTGAAACTTTCCTGAAGTATTCTCTAACATGAATCTTCCCTGGTCTCATCTTCTTCAGAAACTCGCTTCCATCAGTAACTCCTAAATATGCGTGGGGGCCGATGATCTCCACAAAGACAACCTTATCTGGGAAATCAAGGTTAACTTGGCAGCCTGAAGTATCCTTTATTACTGCTCCAACCTTAACATTAACATCTATGCTTGTAAAGTTATGACGCCCCCTCCTGACGGTATTTACAGCGAAGGACTTTGCTCCAATAAGTTCACCTGTAATCTTCTTGGCAGCATCGGCTATAAAATCTATGTGAGCTGGCACATAACATTTTACTGGCAAGACTCTTTCAGCCTCAGGGATCCTCAACTTAATATCCTTGGCTAAATCCTCCGCCGGAGCATCCGCGCTGGCTAAAACAAGTCCAGAAAAATTTAGTGGTCTTGCCAATACCTCGATTCCCGGAAAAGTCTCCTTCAGAATTTGCGCTACAACATTTTCATAATCCCTTAATGTTTTAACTATAACTGAAAACCTGCTGAAATCAACGTTGTCTAAGATAATTTCCGCCGTAAACTTTATCACCAATAGTATTATTATCATCAGGATCTTTAAATAATATATGCCGCATTTCTTCAGTACGATAAAACTTTTTCATTTCTCAATGGCGAGTTAAAGAATGCAATTAAGATTACTCATAGAATTTTATGTTGGCGAATAGCCACAATTAGTTAAATATTTCTTACTGGTTTTTCTCTTGATATTTTAGACACGGCGATGGAGGAGAGGGCTCAAAAATGGGAGATAGAGTGAGGAAACTTGAAACTGGGCTTTTATCAGAGGATGATCTCTTTCTTTTTACGGACTATTATGAGCTGACATCTGGGAAATGCAATTTTGATCATGGTGTAAATAATATAATAACTGAAACCTACTTTTTCAGGGAGATTCCGAGACATTTAGGCTCATATATCATCGCCGCGGGTTTAGAGCAATTTATTGCGTATATTCAGATTCTCAACAGAGGTTTAGGTAAAAAGCATCGTAAGTGGCTTGAGAACGTCGCTGGCAGGGATCTCAGCAAAGAGTTTCTTGGTTACTTAGAAAACTTTAGGTTTAGGGGAGATATATACGCCGTACCAGAGGGGACACCAGTATTTCCAAACGAGCCTGTGATAAACGTTACTGGCCCGTCTATAGATGTGCAATTGCTTGAAACATATCTGCTTAACGTTATAAACTTTGAGAGTTTAGTTGCCACGAAAGCCTCCAGAATAGTTTATGCGGCGAAGGGTAGAAATGTGTTCTATTCGCCTAAAACCGTTGTAGATTTTGGTGCTAGGAGGGCTCATGGAAGGGATGCTGCTGTCTTAGCTGCTAGGGCCGCTTATATAGGCGGGTTCGATGGAACGTCTCTCGTCATAGCCGCCATGAAGTGGGGCATACCGTTCGTTGGAACAATACCCCATAAATTTATTGAGGAGCGGTATAGGGAGACAAAGTCGTTTAAGGAGACCGAGCTGGAGGCATTTATCGAGTATGCGGAGAGCTTCCCCCATAATACCGTTCTCCTGGTGGACACATATGATACTATTGAGGGAATTAAGAATGCCATAAAGGTGGGCTTAGAGCTGAAGAAGAGGGGTTATAGACTCGCTGGGATAAGGCTTGACAGTGGGGATCCAATTGAGCTGAGTAAGATAGCGCGTAAGATGTTTAATGAAGCGGGGTTAACAGATGCAAAGATAATCGCGAGCGACCGTCTAGACGAGTTTATTATAGAGCATGCCCTAGCCCATGGCGCATCAATAGATGGATTCGGCGTTGGAACAAAACTTGTAACTGGCGCAAATTACAACTCCTTAACAGGGGAGGGCGGGGTCTCAGCCCTAGACGGAATATTTAAGCTCGCCGAGACCAGCGATGAAGGTGGAAGGATGATCCCGACAACAAAGTTTACCAGCAGTTTGGGTAAGGCTACTTTACCTGGAAGGAAGCAGGTTTGGAGAAGGATTGAGCGTGGGCAGTTTGTGGAGGACATTATAACCATGTGGGATGAAGAGGTTGAAGGAGCGAAGCCGCTTCTTGTGCCGATAGTAATTAAGGGCGAAATAGTTTATGATTTTCCAAGCTTAGAGGAGATAAGGAGGTACTGCGCTGAACAGCTGGCAGCTCTGCCAGAGAAATATAGGCGCATTAGGGGCAGCGAGACATATCCCGTGAAGGTAGGTGAGAAGCTGAGAAGGCTTATGGATGAAATGTTCGGGAGGTTCAGAAAGGAATATTATCCCACTAGCTAGAACTTCTCGCATTCTTCCCCAAGCCAAATATTTGTGGGGGCTTCTTAATCTCCCTACCCAGCTTCCTAAGCATACTAACTGTTTCTGGATATTTTGAAAAGTCCGCATGGGGCAGAAACTGCGACCACAGGAATTCTGCCTGAAATTCCGGCTCGGCGCTAAGCTCAATATACTTGACAATTCTATGAATCTCCTTAGCTTTCTCCCTAATGAACCTAGAGGCTAAACAGATCCTTGCGCCAGTTCCGGCGGCATTACCAACTACATGAACTTTACTCAGAGGAATTTCTGGGTACATTCCTATAACCCTCGCACTTTCAGGATTAATGTAGGTACCAAACGCTCCAGCTAAGAAGAGAGCGCTTATATCCGATTCTGTAACGCCCATTTTATGCATTAGTATCGCGCAGCCAGCATGTATTGCAGCCTTGGCTAACTGAATCTCCCTAATATCTTTTTGGGCGATTACAATATCTCTGCCAGTAGCAGTCTCGACACCCCACGCGATCACAAACTCTAACCCGTTCTCAGAGCATCTTAGCCTGGGTGACTTAATTTCTCTGTTGAATGTCCCATTGACATCAATTATCCCCGCTTTAAGCATCTCCGCGATAGCATCAACAATAGCTGAGCCACATATCCCATGAGGTTTAACACCATCTATAGTCTTATATTCTACTTTAAGGGTCTCTGGATCTATCCTAATAGTTTCAATAGCCCCGGTTGAAGCCCTCATACCATGCTTTATATGTGCGCCCTCAAAGGCTGGTCCGGAAGCGCATGAAGCCGCCATCAATAGGCTCCTGTTTCCTAAAATAACCTCGGTATTTGTACCTATATCTAGAGCCATGCATATGTCATCTCTCTCATATAATTTCGTTGCAAGTATGACTGCAACGGCATCAGCTCCGACAAAACCGCCTATCACCGGTAATACGTGAACATTGCCATTTGGATTAATCTCGACGCCAATATCCCGCGCCTTAACGTCAATACTATTCCTTACAGCTGGCGGATATGGTGCCAAGGCTACATATTTTGGGTTTATTCCGAGAAATAGATGGTGCATCGCCGTGTTACCGACAACTGTCATCTCATATATCTCGTTTGGGCTTGCGCCAGTTTTGTCCATTAGACCCTTCAAAATTTTATTGAGACTTTCAACAACAGCTTTCTGGAGATCTCTCAGTTCTTTAATGCCCCTGGAGGCGTAAGATATTCTTGATATCACATCCTCGCCATAAACCACCTGCGGGTTCATAAGAGAATCTACGGCCAAAACAAGCCCATTATTCAAGTCAAGTAAGTATCCAGCAATCTTAGTAGTGCCTATATCAACAGCGCATCCGAAAAGCCTACTAGTCGTATCGCCCGGCTCAACAGCAATTATAAACCTACCACCCCAAACAACTACGGTGGCCCTCCAATCAGCCTCCCTTAAAGCTGAGGGAAGGCCTTGGAGAACTAATGGCTCAATTATTAAGTCCCCTAGACCATATCTTACCCTCAAGACATCCAGCAGTCTCTCGGCATCAGACCTAAGGTCTGAAAGGCTTGGCTTAGGCAGCTCAACAAAATATTTTCTGACGTATGGCTCAAGTTTAACCGGAACTTCTATTCCTTCTACCAGCAGTCTCTGCCTACCTGTACGGCTCTCCTCTGGTATCATAACGAGCAGATTCTTTCTCACAAGAACTTGGCATGCGAGTCTATAACCAATGGACAGCTCAGTCTCGGATAGAAAATTATATTCAGCTTCCGTCGGCGGATTTAGACTTTCCCTTCCGGTCTCAATTATCACTCGGCACTTTCCACATTTGCCAATCCCCCCACAAACGGCCGTTATATCTATGCCTATGGATTTTGCAGCTTCCAGAATCGTTGTCTCAGGAGAACATTTTGCACGCTTTCCTCCAGGCTGGAAAATAACTTCAAACTCCACTTTTTCGTCCCTCTTCTCTTATCAGCGGCTATAATGTAATTACACTTACTAATTTATCACCCTCAATTGCTGCCGAATAATTTAGCGGGCTATCTCTTTAATAATACCCTAATATCTGTAGATTCTCTTGGAAGCTATGCTTTGAAGAAGAGCCAGCTGTTCTCCTGCTTCTTAAATATTATTAGACAGTATCGGCCTCTAAGTTTTTCTCCATGCAGATATATAACTATTTTCTCGTCGGTCCACTCCTCAATATCAAATGCTCCCTTATCCCACATCTCAACCGTCCCAGCACCATACTCTCCCTCCGGAATAACGCCTTCAAAATTAGCATACTCTATTGGGTGATCCTCCGTCTGAATTGCTAGGCGCTTAACGCCCTTAACAGTCGGCGGCTCCTTCGGTATAGCCCAGCTCTTTAAGACCCCATTTTTCTCAAGTCTAAGATCGTAATGAAGATGGCTAGCAGCATGCTTCTGGATAACGTAGATTCTTCCATCACCATGAGGCTTCTCCCAAGCCCGGACCACGCCGAAGGGCTCCGGCGTTCTGCTGAAATCCCTCCTCCTTAAATACTCGTCAAGAGACATTGGGGCCCCCGAAATAATCTTTATTTAATGGTTATGGATAAATAGTTGACTATCATCTACTTATTTTTGGGATGATGTGTGGTGACGGCAAGGAGCCTATTCAGTGAATAGGCAATGAAGCCCTGAACTAACCTCCGCTGACCAAAATCTTGTATGCACGATATAGATAAGGATATATTCGGCTCGCTAATATGATTAAAAGTTTGGAGGATTTGGTGATGATGGAGGATTTTAACCTGCTTATCTCTACATCTAAGGGTAATGAGAATAACGCTTGCTCAGAGATATGGTTTCTTCTCGGCGAGCTTGGTGATAGGGAGGCGCTGGTGGATAAGACTGAGGTTGCCGGCCTGGTTGTGGCTAAAACTAAACTGGATCCATTTAAGGTTATAGAGGGATTAAGGGAGATTCTAAGAGAGAGGCCCTGGGAGTTTCGCTATGTCTTAAAAGTTATTCCAATAGAGGTTGTTGTGAGAACCAGGATTGATGAAATTAGGAGATCTGCCGCAAGCCTACATAGTAAGATTAAGGAAAACGAGACTTTCCGCGTGACGGTCGAGAAGAGACATACAGAGCTCTCAAGCAGAGAGATAATAGAGACTGCTGTAGAAAACTTGAACCGAAAAGTGGACCTAAATAACCCGGACAAAATAATTCTTATAGAGGTTCTAGGAAGATTGACTGGGGTATCCGTTATAAAGCCGACAGATATACTCTCAGTAGCTAAAGAAAAGATCGGCTGAAATCGCTTCAGCGCTGTGCAACTAATAATGCAGCCCTTTCAATAAGGATGCTTTCTACGGCATCCTTTAGAGAGCCCCTCATCGAGGCCTCTAGCTCTGGCTGTGAAATTTTGAAGGCGCCTATTATATGAGGAATTTTTTCGTCAGTTAGGTTGATCACGCTTTGATCCGCCTCCCACCCAAAAGCGTTTATAATAAAATTTAACGCTGAGAGAGCTTCGTCACGCTTCTCAGCAACAATCACGACAACGATATTTTGTGTTGTCTCCTTAACTCCGAGAAGCTCAATGGCATTTTTAATTTGATCCTGCCCGGAAGCGAATAGAAGAATCTCTATCGGTAAGCTCTTCGATATATTATAGCCAGCCTTAAAGGCTTTAAGCGCATTTAGTGATGCGAAAAATATGTGCTCAAAGCCGGCCACATAATCTGCATCTAAAATTTGTATATGGCAGCCCCTGAATTTGGCTCTAATCATGTTAAGCGTGTTTTCTATGTTATCAATCTTAACGTTTTTAAAGCCCTCGACAATAAGGTGCTTGTCCAGAATCTCAGCTTCCATCAATCACTTCATCTCCTCCAGAACCTCGGCTATAAACTTCTCCAGTAAACGTTGATTCATTCCACCCTCAATTAGCTTCCTCTTAACCTCATTAACTGGCATTCCATCACGCCTACATCTTGTAATAAGATTCCTTACAGTTTCCTTAAGCTCCCACGGGAAGACTATCCAGCGCCTCGTAACCTTAACATAATAGTCTGGAGTAATTATGCTCCAGGGCTTATAGTAGATCGTTGCAATCTTAACGCTTCTCGCGCCGCCCTCAATGACATGATCCCTAACAACCTTTAAACTCTTCCCAGTATCCGCGACATCATCCATAATTAGCACACCTTTACCCTTAACCGGGAGGGAGAGGGGCTGAGTTATGATTGGTTCACTGCCAGTCTCGGCTACGCCGCGATAAAATTCGACGCGGACACTAGCCAGCTCAACATTCCCAAGTAGATCTGACATGACTCTCGCCGGTGGCCAGCCGCCACGCGAAACACCAATAATAACATCTGGGCTAAAGAGATCTCTCCTTATCATATCAGCCAGGGCCAGCAGCATCTCGTAAATTTCATCCCATGAAGGAACCTCAAATTCAATATTCAAGCTCATCAGCTCACCTAACACTTAAGTATAACAACATAAAACTAATTTGCTTTAGTTTTAAAAGAATTTTAAAGTCTGTTTAAGAGTATTAAGAGTATATGGCTGTTAAAGGTGGCTTAAAAGTTTATGATAACCCCAAGAGAGCCTTTAATCTCTTCACTATATTTGGGTGCGTTGAGAATAACTCTGCTATTTGATCTGCCAAGGTTACTCTTCGTCTTAAATACTTAGTCACTAGCTCGCTTTCAGTCTTTGTGAAACCATATCTTGAGAGATCATTTAAGTCCCTTATTGCACTATCCGGGTCAGCTATGAGAAGGGCCTTAAAGGAGCTTAAGCTCCCCATGTTAGCATATCGTGTACGCACCTTTACCGTAGACTCAACTATTTTCACTAGACCTAGTGAAAGTTTTCTTGCACCATCATGTACGACCGAAGTACTATGTCTATCAGCATAGTATTCTCTTAACCTGCTAAGATATAACGTGAACAGAGTTAGAATCCAGTATACTGCTATGCTGAGGAAGCCAATTAACGCAAGTAGGCTCCCGTTCCCGCGGCTATCTCTTCTACCGCCATAATATATTGATGACCACAGGAGTGAATAACCAATGTAATAGAATATTGCTGGCAATAAGGATACAAACATCATCACTTGAACATCTCGGTGCTTTAAGTGTCCAACCTCATGCCCTATAACCGCCTCAACTTCATCTAAATTCAAAATATTGAGTAATCCGGCCGTAACTGCCACCCTATTGCCAGTTAGGGGTGAGCCGTATGCGAATGCGTTTGGTATCGGAATATCAGCGATCCTTAACTCAGGTGTTTTAATCCTGCTTTTAGCGCTAACCCTCTCAAGAACCTCGTAGAGCTCGGGCCTCTCACTTCTGGAAACTTTTCTAGTTCTATAGATTGCATCAATCACATATGGTGCTATAAGCCACTGAAAAACATTTATTAAGACTACGAAGGCCCCTATAATTATGAGATTGGCCCCAAGATATGAGAGTATTATCGCTATGACTAGCGTTGATATTCCTATTATCGCTGCTAATGCCGCAAGCATCGAAAGCTTCAGCTTTAATGCCTCAACCAATAACTCTCACCAATTAAAGAAAAGTTTAGGTCCAGACATATATTCTTTACTCCAGAACTTCATCAAAATATCTTACTGCACTCTCGACAGGTAATTTTTAGTCTCGATTTCTAGATTAACGCTTAAAGTGTCTATTATTTTTTCAGCCTTCTCATGAACTATCTTCCTCAGCTTTTCCGATATATATCCCATCCTCACAAATTCGTCTAGCTTCTCAAAATCAATCTTTTTGATTCTTCCATCCGGCCACATACAGATGTCGGCTTCGACATCAACGTACCTTATCTTTGTCGGGTAAAGCTCTATTGGAGTGCTGATGTTCACATAGGTGCCCTTATATTCACCATTCTTAGAAAAATACGATGTTTTGAGGAACCAGTCGCCAATCTTAAAAGTTGTGACCGCATAGTCTCCCGTCTCCTTCAGAACATTAAGCCCATCATAAGTCCCTTGAGAGGAGAAGACCCTTATAAGTCTCATCTGCCGCCCCTCTTCATCAAATTCGGCCACCCGCGCCTCACCAAGATTAAAAGTTTTCCCATCGATTTTCACATGCTCTATATTTATTTTCAAGTCCCCATGAGGGTATTCACGTGACACGCATTCCTCAAAGAGTCGCTCAACCTCCCTAAGAGAATAGCCCCCCTCAATAAGTTTCTCAGCCATCTCAAGCATCCCAGCTATCTTCCCACCGCAAGCCTTATAGTAGTGATGTCCACTCAAAGTTGGTACAACAGAACCCCTAATCTCATCAAGCTTCTTCTTTGAGAGGGCAGGGAACTCAACATCAATACGTATTTTCATGTCTGGTGACGCAGACATTGCTTCTATTATTGCTTCATATAAATTCTGGTTTAGCCTCGATTGCACGCTATCGCCATTAGCAGATTGCACCGTGAAGACCTGTATCTGACGTCTGATTATTACGTCATCAAGTAAATCTAGTAATATGGAAGCAACCTTATTTGCTGCGTCGGCGCGGCCAACAATATTGACGCCCTGCTTATCGAACCTGTCAAATATTTCGATATCCGGTTGACGATCACTTTCCAAGGTTACTGGTAAATTAAACCTCATTCTTATTACTTCTGAAGGTTGAATTATTTTGAAATTGTTGTCGAGCAGTATTTTTGTTAAAGCCGTAGTGTATACTCCTCTAACCTTAGCTCTAAAAATCTCACTAGCCAATCTTTAACCCCCTTCCCTCAATCCTATAGAGACCATTCACTTTTTTAACATCAAATTTGGCATTAAGGATCTCTTCAGCAAGCCATATGTTTGACTCGAGATGGTCGGAGAACATCCGAGTTAAATATATTGACTCGCCATCAGCAAAAGCTATATATGGAACCAGCATATCAGCCATGTGCACATCCACCGTTGCTCTGGCATCAATCTCCTCAAGGAGCCCTTTCGCAGTCTCTTGAGCAACGGTCTCACTAGCTTTTCCAAGCTCTCCTATTGAGTCGCTCCCTAAAAGCGCCCCTTTATCTGTCTCAGCCCAGAGGACGAGTGAGCTACCCTTCTGCAGGGGGTTCGAGAAATCGTTTACCATGCGGATCTTCGGGTCTAGACCTCTAGCCCTCAAGATTCTCTCAGCCTCCCTAGCCTGTCTCTCAGCAACTCTTCTATCCGCTAGGAAAGTGCAAACAGAGATACCATTAACAGACTTTATCTCGCCAAACTCCTCAAGCCTTAGGGGCTTAAGCCCCCCAGGGGGCTGAACCCTTAATATGACTTCACCCATACCCCTCGGATAGTATCCATATTTCTTGACTTCGATCTCTGCTTTTAATCCCATCTTCTCAAGGATCCTTAGTAAGACATTTATTAGATAGTTTATTGTTGGAGAATTTTTAACGTCGGTTCCGCCCTTAGAGATCTTTAATACGACTGGTCTCTTAGCGAATGCGCATATCGGCAGAACAGTCATTATTAGCATTGGTATACTACCAGCAGTTCCTATCTCAGCATCTATCTCACCACCACTTATCTCCCTAGGCTCAAACCAGAGCTCCTGAGAGCCAACGTAAGCCCCCTTAACATCAGCATTACAAAGCTTAGCGGCAGTGAGGACTGATTCAAGGTGCTGGGGTCTTAGACCTGGCTCGCTCCTCTTTTTCCTGATATTATAAATATGTAGAGGTTCACCTAGAATACTGGCAAAGGCAACTGACAGGCGTAGGATCGTCCCACTGCCACTCTTCTGCCCTCCATCAATCTTAAGCATTTTAGAAGACCCCTCAAAGAGTACACTAGGAATAGAATAGGCGGCAAGTAAAATAAACTTAACCTTTAGACCTAAAGTTTAGAGTAATCTTTAACACTTAATGATTTTTCAGCACAATGAACTAATATTGCTTAATATCATGTAACTAACTTTTAGAGACTTTGGGGGCTGCTGCAAGTGGGGGAAGATGATGTTAGCGTCAAGGATATTTTGAGACGCATAGACGATCTGCTTAGTGTCCTGAAGATTATTTCTGAGGATCTTGAGGAGGTTTCGCGTGCGCTCAAAGCTTACTCTAAGACTAATATTGAAGAGAACCAGTTTACCCCTAGATCTACGGGTCAACCGCTAAAGAAGAGAGACATAGAGGAGGTACGGAGGGCTTTCCCAAAGGATTTACTTGAACTACTTCTATTTGAAGTAGCGGATGATTATATAATTATCAAGCCCAAACGATATCTTGGTTCAGAGAATTTTACTCGAGTTGCATCAATAGTGCGTGAGCAATTTGGTGGAGAATATATCAGTCATAAAAGGGAATCCTATTTTAGAATACCGAGATGAATGAAAATCCGTTTTAATGACCTTGTTAAATCTCTAAATCTAGATATAAAAGGTTTCTCCTGGCTCTCTCCTGGCTCTTTCTTCAGCCTCTCTCCTCGCCTCTAAGCTTATACTGCTCTTTCTAGCGCCCTGCTTTGTGATCTCGATATCATATTTTATGAACTCTTGAACGAACTCCGCTAACTTTTTATTCATCTCAAAAAGCTCATCTTTAGTGAAGGCGACCATTATATCCGGATTATTCACCCAGTTCATCCATCCAAGTAGACTTCTATGGAGCGCCAGTAAGATGAAGCGCATCGACTGAACTAATTCAAGCCTATCCATATCCTTCCTCTCAATTAGTCTCCTTATCTGTTCAAGGGCTCTCTCTGATGCCTGTATCCAACCCTCACTCAATATATCCCACCCCATTAACTCACTAACCTACCAATTTGCTGACAAGCAATAAAAGTAAACTAGCATTAATATTCCTTTTGGTGACAAGGAGAAAAATTTAATACTCACCTAATATCTAATTCTAAAATCCTTAAACTCGCCAGTTGGGTTCTCCCATATAACTTCTACATTCTTAACCTTAGCCCCCGGCGGCCCCTTCCGACAAAATTCTATCATCGCCTCCACAGCCTCCCTATCGCCCTCAAAAACGGCTTCTACCCTGCCGTCCGACAGATTGCGGACCCATCCGGTTACATTATTTTGTATAGCTCTTAACCTGGTTTCATATCTAAAGAAGACCCCTTGAACCCTACCGCTCACAAAGACATGGGCTCTAACCCTCATCATGCCGCCCCCAGGATCTGTAGTATGGCTCAGTTTACCTCTTTGGCTAAATCTCTTTAAACCTTATAGTTTGATTAGATAGCTCAACCTCATATACACGGTTAACGTCAAAGTCTACGCCGAGCTCCTCATACTCCCGTTCCGTTAGGAACAAAATTATTTTTGGCATAGTTATTTGTGATTGCACACTAAATAATGGTATCTGTTGCTGTAACACTCTAATCATATCCTGAACCACTCTAGCCTCCTCGCTCTCCGGCCTGACAATAAACCTTGGGGTGGTCTCTTCCTGAACAAGCTCTACGCGCTTACCAAGGCTCCCATCCAAGTCTTTGTACGATTCTATCCTATGAACCCTAACCCTCATGGTGCACACCAGAACTTAATAATATTTAAGCAATTATAAAAAGGTAATAGGAATGAGCCCTCATTCCATCTCAATTGTTGCCGGAGGCTTTGGTGTCACATCATAATATACTTCAGAAACATCAGGACAATCTTTAAGTATTCTCTCGGCACACCTGATTAAGCAATCCCACGGAATCTCCGTAACGTCAGCTGTTAAAAAGTCATCTGTTCTAATAGCCCTAATTATTATTGAATATGATCTCTTAAAGCCAGAGTCGTAAATCAGATATAAGACTCTTGTAACGGATGGATTAGACTTAATGATATTCTTCTGCATTTCCAGTAGGCTACCTAGCGGCGGCATGTATACTCCATTTTTAAAGCATCTAACAGCAATAATATTGCCATATTTTCGTCTATTCCCTATAACTCCAGTAGCCTTGTCACTAAAGACTTTAACTAAAATACGTTCAGGTTTAACGCCGAGGGGAGTTGCGGCAATATCTTTAACCCTCTTAAGATTTGGGTTAGGCTTAAATCTATTATCTATTATAGCTGCAAAATACTGGCTTGGCTTATAAGCGGCTAAATACTCTTCAACAATCACCGTTGCCTTCTTTAAAGTCGCAAGTTTCTCCGGTCTAATCTCACCAACAACCCTAACAGAGAGTCCTGGCCCTGGAAAAGGTTGGCGTTCACTTATCTCAGGTGTAATCTTTAAGTAGCGAGCAACCTCCCTAACCTGCCACTTTAATAGGTTTGCGAGCGGCTCAACGACCTTAAAACCATATAATTCGCGTGAATTTATGCCGACTTGCTCTAGAACGTTATGCTGAGTCTTTATACCGCCTTTAGTTTCAATTATATCGGCGAGGATAGTTCCCTGCACAAGAAAGTCACATCCCTCCCTCCTCGCTATCTCGCCCAAAACCTCATAGAAGGTTGCCCTAAAGGCCTTACGTTTTTCCTCAGCATCCCTAATGCCAACAAGGGCATTTAGGAAGCGCTCCTGAACCTGCTCAACTCTTATTGGGAGGTTAAGGGGCGGCTTTGAAAGTATTCCAGAAATCATCTCTGGCTCATTAAGTCTCATGAAGCCGTCATCGAGGAAAACGCAAACTAGGTTATCGCCTATAGCCCTATAGGTCAATACTGCGCAGGTCGAGCTGTCAACGCCGCCCGAGACGGCAACCAGCGCTCTATTATTACCAATAACCTGCCTAATCTCCTTAATTTTCTCCTCAACGAAAGCTTTTGGATCGAAAGATTTTAACATTCTTTCACCACACACTTACTAGATTGATGGGTTAGCAATAAAAACATTTTTAGTAATAAATGAATAGTAAGGCCTTAGAAAAGATCTCTTAAAGAAGGGAAAAGTTTCCAGGTAAATGGCGCTGACCGTATATATACCTTATATCTTATATAGAAAAGTATATTTATTGGATCGGCCAATAGTTTAACTCAACAATTAGTGGAAGTAATTTGATGGAGGAATCCGTTAGAGTTCGGGTTTCTGGGATTGCACAGGTTGATACACCATTTGGTCCGACTCCGATTCTCCTTCTGGAAGATGATAGGGAGAGGGTCCTGGTTATAGCGGTTGGTGGGGCGGAGGCATCGTCAATAGCTGTTGCTTTAAGTGGGGAGCATCTGCCAGTGCCAAATACCCATGACTTCATGATGAATCTGCTTGACGAAATGAACGTTAGAGTTAAGAGGGGCGAGATCTACGACCTTCAATCGAACAGGTTTCTGGCGAGAGTTATTCTTGAAAGTGAAAGGGGCGAGAGCATCATTAATGGAAGACCAAGTGATATTATAGCGCTCGCTGTTAGGGCTGGTGCAGAGATACATGTTACAGAGGATGTTATGCAGAGGGCATCTATAGAAAAGTCCGTGCTATTAAAGGAGAGAGAAGGGGAAGAAGGCGAGGGAAAAGAGGAGTAAATTCAACGAAAAAATTATTGAAAATATTTTTCTAAAACATAACATAAATAATTGCTATGAAAATATGTATCAAAGTGCGCTGAACGACACCAGCCCATTTTACTAGTCTAATGTAAAACTTGTATAAAGGATATCTTCGAAAATTCTTAAAAAGAGCCGATTACTTAGCGAATTTAAATCTAAAATGCTTTTAAAGTTGGTGGCATAGCATATTAAATGGTGCTGTTGGAGGTGTGCTTGTATGAAGCTAGTTACAGTCTTGCTTCCGGAGGCTTATCTTGAGGGGCTTGATGAACTCGTTAGGCAGAATATGTATCCTAGTAGGAGCGCAGCTATAAGGACTGCTGTTAGAGATCTTTTGAGACGCGAACTATGGTCAAAATGAATAACCATGACGGATGGAAACACTTAATTTATTGGATAACAATAAATCAATTGTGCAGCTGACCGATGAGGAAGCCCGTCGCTTAGGAAGATCATGACTAGTGGACGGACAGCTAAGGTCAGCTGCAACCTAAAATCTTTCCACAGATCTTCTTAGAGCTTCGTTTATAACATCTCTGATATTTTTGGCGGACTTAGCTGGATCAACAGCTTCAACTATTAATCTCCCAACAATTAGGTAGTGTGAGCCAGCCGATACAGCTTTCCATATATCCCCGCCCTGCACGCCTACCCCAGGCGAGTATATTGGTATAGAGTCCCCTAGAATGCCGTAGATCTCTCTTATTCTTTCTGGGTGTGTTGCACCAACTATAACACCATCAGCGCCCCAAGAAAGGGCCTTCTCAGCAAAGATAATATGTTGAGGTTTAACTCTCCCAGAGATAGCGTCATAAACATTTTGCCCATACCCCTCCCAAGCAGCTTTATGGCTCATATATGCTAGAAGTATGATCCCACGCCCCATTTTATTGGCAACCTCAAAAATTGGCTGTAATCCATCCTCCCATCCGACAAATGGATTAGCGACTAGTGCATCAAAGCCCGCTTTAAAGTAATTTTCGGCTATCACGCGGTTCGTGCTTCCAATGTCGTTAGCCTTACAATCAATTATCGTTGGGAGCTCATGCTCCTTAGCCCAATCAATAATCTTTTTCGTTCCATCAAAGAGACCCAGAGGTAAAACAAGATGGTGGTTTATCTTTACAGCACATATATATTCATGAACCTGCTCAATTATGGACATGCTCTTAGAAAATATTCTTTCGGGGCTCTCTTCAATCACATCAAGGGCCAAAACTATTCTAGATTTCCTTTTTTCCTCGGATTTCTCTATAAAAGCTCTAAATTTTTTCTGCGATTCTATAGTTGTGGGATTCACGGCCCTTCATCTCTTTTTATTTCTATTATTGGGAGATTCGTAAAGGGCTTTCTGGCAACGGAAAGTGTTATCTCCCTAAACGTGTATTAACAAACATCATAAAAATTTATTTACTTAGAAAACTGCTAGCGAACCCCAACTTCTATAGGCGATGCGTTTCCACCACAGAATTTTATGATTAAATCAACCGCCATGTTTATCGCCCTATTTAGCATGCTCATTCCCACACCAGGCACACCGCAGAAAACTAGGATAGCCCTTCTAGTCTCCTCGGTTATCTTCGTCCGCTCCGCGTCCCTATGCGGATAAACTGCAATTAAGCCATTATCATCTGAGAGAACTATTTCGTAGCCCCTCATCATTGCTGGCTTATTCATACCTATTCCGTAAAATTCCTCGCCTGCACGCGCACGTCTAATAGTAATTGTATCGCCAACCAGCTTATCAACGTCGAAGGAGCTTATCGCGACCTCAGATTTGATAGAGGTAATATTTAGCGAGTCTACAAAAGTATTAATTTTTAGTAAGGGTTTTCCAAGAAGTATTCTCCTTATAAGTGCTTCAGCAGACGGCCTGCTCTTAGTTGGGTCTAATTTAATCCTCCAGAAGAAATCCCTATAGGCCCTTATGCTCGGTACATCATTCAGAGACTCAATATTATACTTTGATTTAACATCCTCGATAGCTTTCACCATAAGGGATTCTAGCTCCGGGTTCTCTGTAGTGATCCTTGAGTTCTCTATGAGAACCGCTAGAGCCCTCAGCCCTGGAAATTCTCTAGCAACATTCCAGTCGATGATTATGCGCATGACATCTCCTTACCCCTATTGAGAGATACACAAATAATTATGGGATTGGCTCGGAAACAAAAATATTATCCTTAAATATTATGCGAGCCTTTATTTTAGCGCCCACCGGGATCCCACGAGCGTTTATAAGTGTTATGCTTCTAGTCCCGTTTAAGTCTACTGCAAGTAGCTCGCCCTTAAGCCATCCTGGCCCAACAACCTTAACGCGTACAATCTCAAGGCGCTTGTATGGTATTGGGATGCCTGGTCGCTTATTTATTCCAAAGTCCTCCGGCCTTAAGTCAAGTTTAACGCCAAACTCCTTCTCCCATTTTCTAAGACTATTATAGAATTCCCCCCACGCCATTGGCCTAACGCCCTTAACTTTCCGCCCATACTTATGCACAAGGTACTTCTGTATGTCTAGAGGAGGATACCTTTTCCCAGCCCCTAAATCTAACGCAAGTTTAATTATTTTTGGAATTTCAAAGTCGTTTATTTGAGGAACCCATACTGGTGCGATAAGCAGATCAATCTTTGTATTTAATACTATATGGCGCATCAAATCAACTATTCTCGCAGGGTCGTGCCAATCTGTCCCAGATAACTTCCGCGCAAGCTCTCGATCAATCGCATCCAACGAAATATTTATTCTGGTTAGACCAGCATCAGAGAGCTCATCAAGGAGCCTCTCACTTAGGATTGATCTATGCGTCTGCATAGAAATAATCTCTACGCCACTAATTTGGCTTAGGCCGGAGACTAGGTCAACTATATTTGGGTAGGTTATTGGGTCGCCTACAGTATCTATTGAGCTTCAATATTCCGGCCGCCTTTAAAGGCAACTATTCCCCTAAACGCTTTGAGTAAATAGTCTAATGGTACAATATATTCTGTACACCTAAATCTGGATCTTGGACCGGCGTCTGTTGAACAAAAGATGCATGAGAGAGGGCAGGTTGTTATCGGGCGAGCTTGAATAACATTTGTTCCCCTATCAATCAAGCCAAAGGCTATACACCCTAAAAGCGGGATATCATCAGAGACCTCAAAAATCTTTCTTTCCATCATAAGAAATATTTCCTTGAAAAGAAATAAAAATGGATCATAGATAAGTATGAAGTAAATCTTTATCTTTCTAAAGAGAATATTTTATGATGTGATATGCTTTGTTATTGATTAAGAATTTAGAGTCTAAAATATCTTATCTTGAGGATTTATTGGAGAGAATATCGAGAAATATTTTGGCCAATGTCTTATATGAGGAGGCTCCTCCCTCAAAGCTTCTAGCCGATTCAGAGAACTATATAGAGAATATAAAAATGACTAGTGAGGAGATTAGGGATTTAATGTTTATCCTTAAGCCGGAGAGGGCGCCATCAATAAGGAGGGTATTTAAAGAGTTTATTCAGCCAATAAATAGTTTCGTTGACAGTCTTAAAGAATCTGAGCAGGCACAAAGTTCACTAAAGATTTCTTTTGAATACTTGAGAAAGGCTTTGGCGCAAAGTCAGAGTTTCATAAATTTAGCTAAGGATGTGGCAAGAGAACCATCGAGGAGCATAGCCGAAGTCTTGAGATTAAAGGAGATATCTGATGCTAAAAACTATATTTCGAAGGTATATGTTCCGGAAGCGATTTACATGAGACTTGAGTACTTTAAGAGGAACCTAGAAAGTTTTAAAACGCACGCTTTAAACCTTGAGCAATCCGTCAGAGAACTTTTAAAGTATATAAGTAAGCTTGAGGAGGAGATTTCTAAGTTTCAGCAACAGTAAAATCAGGATAAATGTGATGTGAACGGCAATGAGCATGATCGATATAACCACTAAGCCAGAGATTTATCGCGAGGCCACCGCTAGGGGGCAGATAAAGCTTAGACCGGAGACTGTTAGGCTGATTAGAGAGGGCTCTGTTGAGAAGGGTGATCCAATATATACTGCAAAAATAGCTGGCATACTTGCGGCGAAGAATACCTCAGCACTCATACCCCTTTGCCACCCAATACCCATAACAGATGTAGATATTAACGTAAAGATTGTTGATGAAAGCACTCTTGAGGTTGAGGCGACTGTTAAGTCTAGGGCTCAGACTGGCGTTGAGATGGAAGCCCTTGTCGCAACTTCTACAGCTCTTTTAACTATCTGGGATATGGTTAAGAAATATGAGAAGGACCCTGAGGGTCAATATCTATACACATCAATCCAAAATATACGCGTAATCAAAAAGGTGAAGGGCGAATGATAAGTGAGACGGCCTCCAAGCATAAGGCCGAAGCCCCAAAAAGCCTAAACTTCGCAGTAATAACATGCAGCACTTCTAGGTATAAGAAATATGTTGAGACTGGGGAATTAGACGATGAAACCGGGGATCTGATAATCAAGGTTCTCAAAGAGAATGGGCATAGAGTGACTATGAGGAAGATAGTTTCGGACAATAGAGAGCAGATACAAAAAGCTATTATGAGGGCCCTCAAGTCCCGTAAGGTTGACGCTATAGTAACATGTGGAGGAACTGGTCTAAGCCCAAGAGACATAACGATAGAAGCTATCCGCCCACTGATTGAGAAGGAGATTCCGGGTTTCGGCGAAATATTTAGGATGCTAAGTTACAGGGAGATAGGCTCAGCCGCTGTTATAACTCGGGCAACCGCCGGAGTCGCTGAGGGGAGAATAATATTTTGCCTGCCGGGCTCGCCGCAAGGTGCACTCCTAGCGCTTAAAGAAATAGTATTGCCAGAAGCCGGGCACATTATAAAGCATGCTCGTGAGTAGCTGGATCTCAGCCAGCTCTTTTTATTATAAATGATACCATTTCATCGGTTAGGTTCAGCCATTTAGCTATTTTCTTACCCACTTTCGGATTGTTTTGGAGTATTATAGTCAGATATGGTAGAACCTCAACTATGGCACGTGATTTAGATAAATGGCATCTTTTCCCAATTCTCCCGCCAATTTCCTCAAAAATCTCCCTCTCCTCCTTTGTGATGGATGCGGTTTTTATACGCTCAGGGAATCTGAATGGGACCCAACCAGCAGCCTTCTTACTCCAAGAAAAGGCCACCCCGACGGTCATCCAATCTATAATATATCTTAGGAAAGAGTAGTCGCCCGTCTCCTTAAGCATTCCCCTATAGAGGTCTGCCTTAGAGATCGCGTCCATTGCCGCGGCGAGCTCTGATGGATTTTTAATATGATATGGAATGTTTTCATATATCCATTCAAAGAGCATATCTAGATCCACATCAGCCATGTTGACAGCCATCTTTGCGGATGTCGCGCTTTTGGCATAAAAGATAACCCTAAGAACATTAAATATTTCCTCCTTCCTATCGCGTGCAGCGAGCCAAGAGACATCCTCATATGTCAGCTTGTCTTTGCCCTGGGCAAGAGCCTGTAGATCAAGCACAGCTGACCTCACATCGCCGCTGCTTCTCTCAGCTATAAATCTTAAGGCCTTCTCCTCCGCGGCAATCCCCTCTTTAGCACATATCCTCGCTAAATGCTTCGTAACTTCGGTTACCGAGAGTCTCTTAAACTCTATGAGGAGGGAAATGTTCCTTAAAGGTGCGAACCTAGGATCCCAGGCATCATTTGCAATCAATATTACCGGAGTCCTAGTATTCTCTATAACCTTAACTATCTCCGATAGGCCGCCTGCGTCAGCCGTGCCAGTTATACCATCAACCTCATCAAAGACTATAACTTTCTTCTTGCCGAAGAGGGAGCCCATCTGAGATGCTCTCCCGGCGAGGCGCTTAATGGTTCCCTCAGTCCTGTAGGTGCTTGCATCCGTTATTATGAGTTCAACGTTGAAGTCGTTTGCTAGAGCTTCGACAGTTGCTGTTTTTCCGATGCCAGGTGGGCCGTAGATGAAGAGAGCTTTCTTCTCTGGTACACCTTTCTCCCAAGAACGCAGCCACTCAACTATCTTTTTCTTTGATTCCTCGTTTCCGATAACTTCGGATAGGGATTTAGGCTTATATTTTATTGTCCATGGTATTGGAGATGATGAAGACATGTAAACCGCCCAAACTATTTAAGACCTTTCTTCATCTCATAGCCAGCTTCAACGAGCCTCGCTAGAAGCGCGCTGAGCTGTACTTCTTCTGTCGCACCCCTAACAAGCCTATAATCGATCTCCCCAATAATATCTGACAACTTAACCTTAAAATTATCCGGAATATTTAGGCGAAATACCTCGCTATGTATCTGCCTTATTATGTCAGTCCCGGCAAGCCCGTATCTCCGCGTCAGCTCTCTCAGCTTATTTCTAGCGGCTATAAAGTCCCCGCTTAAAGCTGTGAGCATCATATCCCTAATGTCGGCTGGATTAGCCTTACCCACAACCGCGTAAATCAGGTCGGCTGTAACGGGTTTACCTGTGGATGCAGCTGTTTGAAGAATATTCAGAGTTTTTCTCAGGTCTCCCCCGCTGAGATCAAGTATAGCCTCTATTCCATCCTCAGTTATCTCAACATCCTCTTTCTCACAAATATACTTGATTCTCTTAGCAACGGCCTCGGCTGGCAGATAGGTGAATCTGAAGGGCGCGCACCTTGACTGTATTGGCTCAATTATCTTGCCGCTGTAATTGGCTATTAAAATGAAGCGGGCTGTCTCACTATAGCGCTCCATAGTCCTCCTCAGAGCTTGCTGTGCATCATCAGTCATATTATCCGCCTCATCTAAAATCAGCAGTTTAAATGTTACCTCACCTATAGACTTAGTCCTCGCAAACGTTTTAACCGTCTCCCTAATAACATTTATACCCCTTTCATCACTAGCATTAAGCTCCATAGTATACTCGTGGTAATTCTCGCCGTAAAGGTCATGTGCTAGGCAAAGCGCGGCCGTTGTCTTACCAGTCCCTGGCGGCCCAGCAAATATACAATGCGGAACGTTTTTTGCTCTAACGAAGTTCTTAAGCCTAGCAACTATCTCGTCCTGGTCAATTATATCGTCTAGGGTGCGCGGCCGATATTTTTCAGTCCAAAGCTCGTAGTTCAAAACCATCCCTTCAATCTATGTTTTTATCGATAAAAAGTAGATATATTTAGAGCCTTTAAGTTTTTAGGAGATCTCCAAAAGAGATATTAGTGAGAACTCGATGAATGCGGCAATCAGTAAGATTATTGAGCAGAGGACAATGAGACTGGATGCTACCGCAAACTCTCTCTTTAAATCTCGTTTAATTATGGAATATGCCAGAAATAAGCTCTCGGATATCGCTAATGCATAAGAGATGTACTCCATCCATGTGAATGGGAAGAAGAATAGCGTAAGCATTGTTAGGGTTGGACTAATCCCCTCAGTGGTGCTTAGGGCAGCTATAAACCTTCCAGTATTATATAGAACGTAGAAGCCCCAGCAAGGTCCAGCCACAGGGACAAACATTATTAGCGCATGCATAAAATTGTTGCCAAAAATCACTTGGGGGCCGATAGTCTTCGCCGCGTCACTTAAATTATTCAGCTCCCGATTCAATCTCCGCGCTTCCTCAACCTCAATTTTGGTAGAGGCCCCGATTGCTGTTGCAAAAACACATAGTATTAGAAGCACTACAATAAGTGCAACCCTCACCTCCACTCTGGTTACTGATGCGAGTATGGAAGCACCGCAGTTTGGGCAAAACTTAACGTCCTTCTCCCTTGGTATTCTTTCACCACATCTTGGGCAACGAGTCATGTACATCATAAAAATATGATAATAAAACCCTGCTTAAAACGATTATTTTAAAGATTAACTTAATATTGTTGTTTTTCTGAGATTTATTCTGGGTGATGACGAGTCTGACCCTCCTGAGCTTAAGACTGTGATGTAGATCTTGAGTGCTGAGCCCCTTGCTTCAGGACGTTTATGTCTTGGTGAGGATCATGGGTGATGAAGATAAGCGTAACGCAGTAATCATTATAAACTGTAGAAAGGGCCAGGTTTTAGAAATAATCGAACATATTAAAGCAAAGTTCCCTGATGTTGAGGTTACCTATGAGGTTCTTCGAGAGGAAATGTTTTAAGATAAATGCGGTTATCGCTAAATCCTAATATGCTTTTTAATAAACCTTGTTATCTAATATTACGGTGTTAAAATGTGGTATTCTGGGGAGATAGTGGTCCTGCCAGTTGCCTTTGAGAGCTTAGGGGTTAGATCTATGTGCACATACGTTGAGACTCCAGATATCAAGATATTATTAGATGCTGGTGTCTCGCTCGCCCCGAACCGCTATGGGTTTCCGCCCCACCCACGCGAGTATATTGCTCTTAAGAGGAGGCGGGAGGAGATAATCAGGTTCGCTGAGAAGGCTGATGTTATAACGGTCAGTCATTATCACTTTGACCACCACACCCCCTCATATACTGACTGGGCATATAACTGGTGTTCGACTGAAATAGCTGAGAGAACATATAAAGATAAGATATTGCTGGCAAAGAGCTTTAAGGAGAATGTGAACTTCAGCCAAAGGAGGCGTGGATGGTTATTTGCTAGGACAAGCGGAAATCATGCTAAGAGATTCATGGTCGCCGATGAAAGAACATTTAATTTTGGCGATACGAGTATATCTTTCTCTAAACCCGTTTTCCATGGGCCTGAAGAATCGGATTTAGGTTGGGTTCTAATGGCAGTAATAAAATATGGGGATGAAAGCATATTATTTGCTCCAGATGTTCAGGGGCCAGTATCGCGTGAAACCTTAAGTATAATTGTTGAGAGCAAGCCCCAGCTGGCTATAATAGATGGGCCGCCAACATATCTCACAAGCTTCAGAATGAGGGTTGAGGATATAAATATGGCCTTAGAGAACTTAAAGACTATTGTTAAATATGTGCCTGAGGTCATTCTTGATCATCATATCCTGAGGGACGAGAACTGGGAAAGCATTATTAGACCCATAATCGAGTACGCTTTAAGCGTAGGCCATAGAGTTTTCACTGCCGCGGAGTTTCTGGGAGGGGAAAACCAGATCCTTGAAGCATATAGAAAGAGACTTTACTCTGATGAGCCGCCATCACAGGGCTTCTTAAAGTGGTCTAAGATGCCCGCACCTCAAAGGAAACTTACTCCCCCACCAATTTAGAAAATCGAGAACCTGTGGAATTGATTTTATGGAGGTTTTATCATTAAGTATGGATCTACTTGAGTTCGCTGTTGAAGTGGGACTTAGCCTAGGAGCAAGATTCTGCGAGGCAAGGTACTTTGAAGAGAGAATCAACAGTATAAGCGTTGAAAATGGCATTGCTAAGGCATTATCTTCCGGAATACTGAGAGGTATAAGCGTGAGGGTTATTGCCAGTGGACACTGGGGTTTCGCATCCACAAATGTATTAACTAAGGAGAGTGCCGAGAGAACCGTAAGGGATGCTATAAGCGGGGCTAAATCTATATCAGCCTACGCCATCGAAGAAGCCCAGATAGCTAATGCTAAGCCGTCAGCTGACAAAGTACTTCACGGCGTAAAGATTAAACCTGAGAATATTGACCCCGAAATTAAGGTTAAGAAGGTCCTTGATCTTGAGAAGGCTGCAAGGGAATTCGATAATAGAGTTAAAGATACTCTCGTAGCTTATAGGGATATTATCACTAGAGTTATAGTCCATAACTCTCTTGGAACTCTCGTTGAGGAGATCACACCTAGGACAATAATATCATGTAGAGTTATAGCTAGAGAAGGCAGTTTCATGCAGAGTGGATATGAAGTTTTAGGAAATGTTGCTGGCTATGAGCTGATTGAGGAAACGAGCCCTGAGAATTTCTCCATTAAGGCTGCAGAGAAGGCAGTTAGCCTATTAAGCGCCAAGGCCCCGCCGAGAGGGAAATTTAGCGTCGTTGTCGATCCAAAAGTGGGAGGTCTGTTTGTTCACGAGGCTATAGGACATAATAGTGAGGGGGATCTGGTTTACGGCGGCCAATCAATAATGGCTAATAAGCTTGGACAGAAGGTAGCGAGCGAACTTGTGACGATAATTGATGATCCATCCGCTAAGGGTTATGGGCGCTTCACTTACGATCATGAGGGGGTCAGGGCTAAGCCGCATCTAATTATAAAGGATGGGGTCCTGGTCGGGTTCCTACATTCGCTCGAGACCGCGGCTAAGCTTGGGGGAGAGCCGGAGGGAAGCGCTAGGGCTCAATCACACCATTACCCGCCGATAGTGCGCATGTCTAACATATATTTAGCACCAAGGGACATGATCCTAGAGGAGATTATGGAGGACATTAATTATGGCCTTTATCTCTCCGGGTCAGAGTATGGTTATGTTGAGTCGGAGAAGGGGCAGTTCACCTGTAAGGTTGAGGAGGCTTGGCTAATTAAGAGAGGCGAGCTGAGAGAGCATTTAAGGGATGTCGCTATAAGCAGCCTAATATTTGAAGCCCTGAAGAATATAACTGCTGTTGGAAGGGATATGCGGTTAGAAATGCCAGGGATGTGCGGTAAATCTGGTCAGAGTATATATGTGGATGGAGGTGCACCACACTTTAGAATCGACGGAATTATCGTTGGCGGGAGGAGTTGATCCAGTTTGGGAAGCATAGACATCTTCACACCAGCTGAAAAGGCCATAGAGGTTCTCCGGAGACTAGAGGTGGATTTCTTCGATGTTGTGGTTGTATACTCGAGATGTTTAAGCATAAATATATTTGGCAGGGGGATAAAGGAGGCAAACTCGAAAGTTAATGTTGGCTTGAGTGTAAGGGTCTTCAAAAATAAGGGCTTAGGCGTAGCCTACACCCAAAGCTTAGATGAAAACGATGTTGAAGAGACTGCCAGGAGAGCTGTTAAATATGCTAGGGTCGCTCAACCGAACCCGCACTTTAAGGGCATACCGGGTCCATCAAAAGCGAAAAATATTCAGGAGCTATGTGATGAAGAGATAGTTAATTTAACCTTAGAGGATGCGAGTAGAATCCCAAGGGATATGATTAATGCTTGTGAGAGTGTGCGCAGTGGTGGAATGTACCGCGGCGGTTTCAATGCAAGATACACAAAGCTCCGTCTGGTGACCTCGACGGGAGTTGATATTGAGGATGATAAGACGGTGGCTTCCGCCTCTATACAGTCAGTATACAGGAGTGGCGGCGACGTTGGGAGCTCATATGAGTTTGATTATAGCGTGTATTTATCTGACATAAATCCCCAATTGGTTGGGCGGAGAGCCGCTGGGAAGGCCGTAGAGCAGTTCGGCTCAAAGAAGATTAAGAGTGAGGTACTACCGCTTATACTTCTTCCGGAAGCTTCCAGCACACTCTTCATGAGTCTATTCTCAGCTCTCTCAGGCGAGGAAGCGGTTAAGGGGAGGACTTTCGCTTCAAACCTCCTTGGAAAGCAGGTAGCCCCAGAGAACCTTGAAGTTATCGATGATGGGACTATTCCAAGGGCTGTTGCAAGCAGCACATATGATGGCGAAGGTGTTCCGAGAAGGGCGGTAGAGGTCATTAAAGCCGGGACCATTCTAACTTTCCTCCACAACTCTTACTCTGCCGGAATAATGAATGTTGAATCTACTGGGCACGCTATTAGAGACGGCTATAAGGGTTACATTAGTGCAGGACCGAGCAATGTTAGGGTTAAACCCGGTGATAGCACTTTAAATGAGATTCTTGAGGAGACCAGAAGGGGAATATTGGTCACTAGCGCGTCTTTTTCGCCTAACATGGTTTCTGGCGAGATCTCAACAACCGTAGATGAGGGCTTCCTAATAGAGAATGGAAAGAAAGCTTTTCCGGTAAAGAACTTAATGATTGGCGGGAATGTACTAGACCTTCTAAAATGCATTGATTTGATATCTAAGGAGGGAAGAGTGTTTGGGGGAGGCCATTTCTTTCCAGCAATAAGAATTAAGGAGGCGAAGCTATCCGGCGAGTGAGACTGCTGAAAAACTAATGCCTAGGGGGTCATATTTAGCTTTAAGCACAGTTTTAGGAATAGGATCGGGGCAACGGACTCCGCTACTATCGAGTAGAGGCTGCCACAATATATGGTATATTCAGGTCTACCATTAAGCCAAATACTACGCCGCTAACGAGCATCCCGAGACCATATGCTGCGTAAAATAGGCCGTAGGCTGTCCCTCTAGAGGATGACTGGATTAAATCTGATACCGCTGCACGGTAAGTCGACTCTTAAGCCCCGAGAACCAGGCCAAAAATTAATGCTGCTGCGATTAACCTGATTAGATCCGTCTCCCCCATTACGAGGAGGGTTGGGATTATTGATAGGATAAGTGGGACCACAAAAACCTTCATTTTAAGTTTATCATATATTATTCCGGAGAAAAGGGCTGCGGGTGCATCAACACCCTGTATAAGCATGTAAATTAATGGAACGGCCCATAACGTATTCATTGGCTTAAGGATCGTATTGGCCTTATATAATATTAGTTTAAGAGACATGAGCCTAAGAGAATTCAGTAATATTGCTAGCACATAAAATGGAAAATTCCCTCCAAAGTCTCCGCCAATCTTTTTATGCCTAAGCCCTAAATTAACCTCCCCCCTCAACCTGATCCTTCTGTAAGCATATGTTAGGAAAAGCGGTAGGAGAATGAATGGTGTTGATAGGTAGGCGAAGGTGGCGCCGTAATTATTGCTTGTATAGAGTATTAGGCTGGCAACAATGAGTGGGCCGAGGACCGCCCCTACCTGATCAAAGAACTCATGTATCCCAAAGACCTTTCCAGCGCCAACCCCACCACCGACTACTGATAATATTACGTCCCTCGAAGGGTTCTGAGCTACGTGGTCTTAGATAGACTTGCGTAGCTCTTGGGGTTCACCAGCCTAGGACTCCTCACGGGTTCATAGGAGCCCTCATCGGCCTCTTCCCCTGTCTGGGTGAACCCGCTCCAAGCCTTCATCAGCTCATTAAAGAGCCTTTTGCTTGGAGAAAGCCCCTCCATCTGAAGGTATAGGTTTATGGCAGCGTTTAGCTGCCTATCACTCCTCAACCCGCATCCCTAAAGCTATATAATGTCTCCTTGATTCTAACAAACCTTTTCTTGACGGTGGGCTTCCCCCCACTCCTCTCTCCTCTAACATAATTTCTCCTCCAAGACTTCATGATGCTGTATGCCTGCTTAATAGCTGAATCAACGTAGTGCTTTGAGTAGGCCCAATCCTTCATCAACAAATCCCTTATGTAATGGTTCTTTAACGCTCCATCTTTAGGTATGATTGGGATGATCCTATGCCTCCCAAATCTATCGAATTTCTCAACCCACCTAATCCTAGCCCATATTTCGTCTATCGCCCTCTGAAGCATCAGCCTATACATTTCTAAGAAGCCTGAAAC
>JAWAZE010000010.1:0-52611 GCA_038817885.1 Bathyarchaeia archaeon
ATTACACTTATAACATTCAGAATGACGGTCTCCCCATTTGGTTATTCGTTGAAGGCTTTAAGAGAAGATTATGATGCTGCTGAAACTGCTGGCGTTAACGCTTTTAGATGTAGATTGATTGCGTTTGTTCTATGTGCTTTCTTTCCAGGCGTTGGGGGCGGACTCATGGCCTTTAAAACCTTCTGGGTAACCCCCTCAGGAGCATTTAATATGATGTATTCAGGTGAATCCATCCTTGTAACTTTGCTTGGGGGGCCTGGGTCGGTTTTCGGTCCGATCATCGGTTCGCTGATATATGAAATTCTAAAAGATGTTCTTATGAGATATGCCCCAGGCTTTCAAATGCTGATATTCAGCTTGTTAGTAATTGTAATGGTTTTGTTTGCACCTGAAGGTGTTGTAGGTTACATTAAAGATAGAAGTAAGAGAGTAAGTAAAATCTTGAGATGAGGAAATAAAAATGGTCTTATTAAAGGTGTGCGACATAACTAAGAGGTTTGGCGGGATAATAGCTCTGAACAAGGTTTCAGTAGATTTGATTAAGGGAGAAATACTGGGACTGATCGGTCCAAACGGTTCCGGAAAAACTACACTTGTTAATGTAATTAGTGGTTTATATCTTCCAGACTCAGGTAAGATTATTTATAAGAATGTAGATATCACCAGAATACCGGCATATTTAAGATGCCGCATAGGCATCGCAAGAACTTATCAGATATTACGCTTATTTAATAATCTGACGGTCTTTGAAAATGTGTTAATAGGTGTCTTGAATGGTAGAAAATATGGAAAAATTTCGATGGGCAATGCTGAGAGTGAGGCTGAGAATATACTTAAAATTTTAGGATTATATCAACTAAGAGATTTACAAGCTAAATCGTTAAACGTTCATGAAAAGAGAAGATTGGAGCTTGCAAGGGCTCTTGCAGGAGACCCAGAGCTTTTAATTTTGGACGAGTGTCTAGCTGGTCTACCACCTTCAGAAATCTTTAGGATGCTCGATTTAATTAAGAAAATAAGGGAGGAAAGAGATATGACTATTATAATGATTGAGCATTTAATGCACGCTGTAATGAACATATCTAACAGGGTCGTCGTGCTTCATGAGGGAAGAAAAATAGCTGAAGGAGAACCCGCGGAAGTATCAAAGGATGTGAAGGTTGCAGAGGTTTATTTTGGGGATCGTGAGCTCGCACTTAGATTTGTTAAGAGGTGAAAAGAGTTTTTATGCTGGAAGCTAAAGACTTGGTTGGCGGATATAAGGATTTTAAGGTCCTGCATGGAGTTAGTCTTAAGGTTAAAAAGGGAAGCATAACTTGTCTTCTTGGACCTAACGGTTCTGGAAAGACAACAACACTAAATACTATAATAGGTATTCTAAAGCCATGGAGCGGAGCAATAACGCTTGATGGCGTAGAAATCTCTGGAAAACGGGCTGATGAAATAGTAAAAATGGGCGTAGGCATGGTTCCTGAGGGGAGAAAAATATTTGGGGGTATGACAGTTTTAGAAAACCTGGAGATGGGGGCTTATATTAAGCAGGCAAGGGAGAAACTTAAGGACAGAATAGAGTGGGTTTACACTTTATTCCCAATATTAAAGGAACGGCAGAAGCAAAAGGCTGGCACTTTAAGTGGCGGTGAGCAGCAAATGCTTGCCATTGCAAGGGCTCTTATAAGCAATCCAAGATTATTGATGTTGGATGAACCCAGCTTAGGGTTAGCTCCAAAGATAACGCAAGAAATCCTGGGCACTATAAGTAACCTGCGAGAGGAGGGAATAACAATCTTACTCGTTGAGCAGAATATTCACCTTACACTTAAAATCATGGATTACGGCTACCTTATTAGTGGCGGCATAACTGTGGCTGAGGGCAATAGCGAAGAATTAATTAATAATAGTGAGGTTAAAAAAGCATATTTGGGGATGCTATAATCTCTAGATTGACGGCGCAAATTTTTCTAAGGATTAGATTGTGCTCCTTAAAATTAAAATACTTTAGTTTATTTTGTCATCTATTGTCCACGGCATCCACATAACGTAAGGAGTTTAAGCATAATAATGCCATTATTAAGGTCAGAGAAAAATATTTTTATTGTAGCCGATTTTTAAAAGCAGGAAATTATTTCTTCGGCAAACTTTTTTGTCATCTCGATGCATTGGGATGGGCTTGGGACTGGTTTTCCTGGAGGGACTAGGTCGAATATATAATATTGGCATCCAGCACTCCTATACCTCTCGAGCAATTCGGCGCTGGGAAATTCGCCAAGAAGAGCAAAAGTAAACTTATTCACATCTCTCCCAAATTCTCTAAGATACTCAGTAATCTTATTTTTGAGACTTCTATACTGTTCGGGGCTGGAGATTGCAGAGGATGGTGAGCCAAAACCCGGGGGTAGCTCAAATTTAGATGGTATCCAACCATCAAAGTATTTTGCTGAAGCCCCTATCATCCGCGGTTTATGACCACCACACCAAAGAGGGGGATAAGGCTTCTGAATAGGCTTTGGGTAAAGCACAGCATTCTCTAAAACATAGTGTTTTCCCTTAAGGGTTACGCTTTCCTCGGTCCACAGCTTGATCATAATTTCCGTTCCCTCTAAGAATTTCTCAAATCTAATTTTTGGGTCATCGAAATCAAGGGCGCCTTTAGGGGCATAATTTATGAACTCATCTCTACACCAGCCAGCGCCTAAAGCGGCTATAACTCTACCATTTGATAAGATGTCTACTGACGCAATAATTTTAGCTAGCTGGCTTGGGATCCACCTTGGCACAGGTGTAACGATGCTCCCAATCTTAATTTTAGAGGATTTAGCTGATATATAGACAATTGTGGTCCAAGCATCTACCACTACTTGTTCCTTGGGTGGTAATGGAAGATTATAGTGGTCTGGAACGAAGATTCCATTATACCCCATTTCCTCAACTTTCAGTACCCATTCTTCAAGCCGTTTAGTGTTAGACCACCACTGAAAAGGAGAATGACTTATCCCAAACTTCATAAATGATCCCTAATTATCTCATCATAAGACAAAATTTAAAGTTTCGCTCTAAATATTTTTAATCTAGAGAGCTATGGATTCTCCCCAGCATATCGTGAACTTCTAAGAGAATTGAAAGTCTAATGTAAACCTTTATTATCCTCATTAAAGGCTGCTCCTACCGAACTTTACAAAAAGAACTGCGCCCTTAAGCACTAACATATAACTCTTAAAGGTTTTTACGTCAGTGCGCCCTGAACTATTGTATGCTTACTTAAATCCAAAAAATTAACGTTCCTCAAAAGCGTAAGTAAAAGCGAAAAGGTTAAAATGCGCCAAATCAATAAAAAATCATAGCCGGGTTACCCTAGCCTGGTAGGGGGCAGGCCTGCTAAGCCTGTGGCGCGTTTGCGCCTCGCGGGTTCAAATCCCGCACCCGGCGCCAGCCTCTAGGGTCCAAATCCCTTACACTCCTTTTAAGTCTGGGAATAATGAGTTTAGCGTGAAGAGCAAGATCAATAAAATAAGCGTTACTAAAAGTAAAACTGAAAAAGCATGAAATATTTCTCTGAAAGAAGTTTTCTTCTCTTTAACCTTCATAGGAGACGTCCTTCCATACAAGGAGTTCAGCTAATTTAAAAGATTTTCTTCATTCTAAGACTCTGTTAAGTTTCCTGGTCGTCTAAAGTGAACGTAAGGGAGAGCTCATCTCAGCAGCAAAATATACTCCATTGACATACACTTTGTTATCCTTTTATGATCGGGAAACAAGATCATACTATAAATATGGGAACGAAAAATTGTGCCTTATAGCAAAGTATATAATAATTAATAATGCTTAGTCTTTCCTTGGGTGAAGTGGGAGATGCAGTCCTATGGGTATGCTGGTAGAATACTTCGAATAAATTTGACAAAAAGGAACTTTACCATTGAGCCGCTGAAGGAGAGGATCGTTAAACATTTCATTGGTGGGCGGGGTTTCGGCATTAAAATGTTATGGGATGAACTTCCAGCCAACGTTGATCCGCTTAGCCCAGAAAATAAGTTAATATTATCAATAGGCCCCTTAACTGGAACGAAGGTTCAATCTGCGTCAAGATGGGTGGCGCAGTTTAAATCTCCTCTGACGGGAATATATTGTAGAAGTGTTGGCGGAGGTTTTTTTGGCGCCGAGCTCAAGTTTGCTGGTTATGACTCTATAGTAATTGAGGGAAAAGCTGAAAAGCCCACTTACATATGGATAAGCGACAATAATGTGGAATTTAGGGATGCCGCTAAAGTTTGGGGTTTGAATACGTGGGCTACAAAGGAAATTCTTCTTGAAGAGACTGATAAGAGGGCTAGAATTGTCACTATAGGGCCAGCTGGCGAGAGGCTTGTGAAAATATCATCTATTGTAACCGACGATACGAGGACGGCTGGCAGAGGTGGGGGAGGAGCCGTAATGGGCTCAAAGAACTTAAAGGCCATAGTTGTTAGGGGATCTAAAAGACCAGAGATTTATGATGAGAAGACCTTAAACGAAGCGGTAGAAGAGCAGATAAAAGCTTATCGCGAGTGGCCTGCGGTTCCCCCCGCAGACTTTAGGAAACTTGGAACAAATACCGGCACTTACGTGTGGTATGTCATGGGGAACTTCCCAACCTATAACTTTCAGCAGAGAGAGTGGGAGGGCATAGAGAGGTTTAGGCCTGAAATATTGGAGACTTATATAATTGGGCATAAGGGCTGCTACGGCTGCGCGATGCGATGCGGGAAAATCTTCAAAATCACTAATGGCCCCTACGCTGGCATCGCATGGGAATTTCCTGAACTAGAAACCGAGTGGTCCCTCGGAGGCATTATAGGAGTCAATAATATAGAGGCAATAACATATGCTAATATGCTTTGCGACCTCTACGGCTTAGACACAATTTCCACTGGCGTGGCCATAGCTTTCGCTATAGAATTATGCGAAAAAAGCATTCTAGATAAAACTGAAACAGATGGGTTGGAGTTAGATTGGGGTAAACCAGAACTCATTGTTGAGCTTGTAAGGCGTATAGCCTTGAGAATAGGAAATCTCGGGAATTTATTGGCTGAGGGAGTTAGGAAGGCCGCTGAAATTATTGGAAGAGGAGCTGAAAAATATGCAATGCATGTTAAAGGATTAGAAATGCCAGCCTACGATCCACGCGCGCTGAAGGGGCATGGTTTAGGTCTCGTAACTGGGACGATAGGCGCAAGCCATGCCATAAGCTGGAATAAGTTTGAGATACTCGGGGTTCCCAGAAAAGCTGACCCCCTCACCATTGAGGGGAAAGCGGAATTAACTAAATATGTGCAGGATGAGATGGCAGTTTGTGAGACAGCAGTATTTTGTAAGCTCATTGTAAACCATGACGTAATTAACCCAGTCTTCTATAGCAGAGTATTGTACGCAACCACCGGCATCGAAGAGTTTAAGGATCCGAAATATCTATGGAAAGTTGGCGAGAGAATATGGAACCTCGAGAGACTCTTTAATGTTAGAGAGGGCGTAGATGGCAAATATGATACTCTACCCGAAAGATTACTTAAAGAGCCGCATCCAAGGAAGCCCGCAAAAGGTCAAATATTTGAACTTGAGCCTCTCCTCAAAGACTACTATAGAGTTAGAGGGTGGGATGAGCGGGGAGTTCCGACAAAGGAGAAGCTGGCTGAGCTAGAAATACCTTAAAATATTCTTTTTTCTCATTCTTATCCTGGGGATCGCCTGATGGTAAGAATCCTTGTTAGATTTGTTGGGCGACCTTATAATATGACCAATAAGCGGGAGGTTTGGCTTCACTTCAGTGACTGTGATAAAGTGACGTTTAAGGATCTTTTAAATAGGCTTGAGGTGGAAATAGGCGTTAAATTCAATGTGGGTAGGGGAGGTATAATTGCTTTGATAAACGGAAGAAACGTGGACCACATAGGAGGCTTAAATGCGGATCTTAAAGATCAAGATGAGGTTACAATTGCCTCGATAGCTGGCGGAGGCTGATTATACGCCGTTAAATGAGTGTGAGAGATATGGTCTCATTTATTCAACAGTTCCATATACAAAAGGGTTCATAAGCCCCCGAAGATATGTGCAGGGCCCGGGCAGCCTAGCTCTCGCCGGCAAGCTCCTCAAAAATTATGGTAAAAGAGCCATAATATTCGCGGATAAAGTTGTGATGGAACTTTTACGCGAACCACTATCAAGAAGCCTTCAGGATAGCGGGGTAGACGCATATTTTGAGCTATTTAACATGGAGTGCAGCTGGGAGGAGATCAATCGACTAAGTAAGATTACAGAAGAATTAAATGTAGACATGGCGGTTGGCGCTGGCGGCGGGAAAGCTCTTGATACGGCCAAAGCCATCGGAAATAAAACCCATAAAACAATAATTTTAATTCCCACAATAGCGTCTACCGACGCCCCAACAAGCGCTATTTCAGTCATATATACGGAGCCATATCCAGGCGAGTTCATTGAGCTCAAGTTCTGGCCAAGAAACCCAGACTTAATCTTAGTTGACACGAAAATAATAGCTAGCGCGCCAGCCAGATTTCTAGCGTGCGGCATGGGCGACGCTCTCTCACATTTCTTCGAGGGTTTAGCTGTTATGCAATCTGGTAAATCCAATTTCGTATGGCTAAACTATGACCCTAACGTTTCTGAGCCACTAAGGTCAACAAGATTAGGCTTCGAGCTCTGCAAGCTCATATATGAGGTTTTACGTGAAAATGGTGTTGCTGGCATGGAATCTGCGAGAAACCATGTTGTAACGCCATCGCTGGAACTATGTGTTGAAACGATATGCTTAATGAGTGGTCTAGCATTTGAAAATACTGGCTGCGCAGCTGCGCATGGAATTTCGGAAGGCTTAACACTACTTGAAAATAAAATGAGGCCAATGCAATATCATGGGGAGCTGGTCGCTTTCGGCATCATAGTACAGCTGGTGCTAGAAAATAGACCCTTCCATGAGATTGTTGATCTCATGAAATGGGTTCATGAGATTGGTCTGCCAATAAACCTTAAAGAGCTTGGAATTGAAGGGATCTCTGAAGAAGATTTATGGAGGGTCTCTGAAAAGGCGGTTGCTCCAACATCTCCTATCCATAACGAGCCATTTGAGGTTAACGCTGAAAAAGTCTTTAGCGCAATAAAAGTAGCTGATTCTCTTGGGAGAAAAGTCGCTCTCATAAGCCCGCGCATAGCCTATGAATAGCTTCCCCCTTATCGGCCACCTCACTTTGGTCCTCTCGATTGTTTAGTCTCCTCATCCTCGCAAGTTTTAAAGTCCTAGTCTCCCCTTTTTAGCATCACCTCAGATATGATCTTAAAATGATGCAAAGTTTTACGGGATATCTTATAGTATTGCCTGGGAGATGCTTGCTACTGTTTTAACCAGAATGCATTTTTATTTTGGCAGGAAATATATAAACTAACCCAAAAAATAAAGTAGCGTTGGTGGGAGGAATGGGTAAATTAGAGGGTATTGTAGTGGTTGTGACTGGCGGTGCCAGTGGTATTGGTAGGGCAACCGCAATTAGGTGTGCTCAGGAAGGAGCGAGAGTAGCTATTTGTGATGTACAAGATAACCTTGGAAAAAATGTTGAGGAGAATTTAAATAAGATGGGTTTAACAGCCAAGTATTATCATGTAGATGTCACCAGCGAGAGAGAAGTCGAGGAAGCTTTTAGATACATAGTCTCAGATTTAGGCTTAATCCAAGGGCTAGTTAACGCCGCCGGCATTAGTAATGCTAAATATGATGCAAGGCCGATCCATGAAGGCCGATTAGAAGTGTGGGAAAAAATTATCCGCGTAAACCTTTTTGGTGTACTCTTATGTACTAAACATGCCTTACCATACATGATTAAGGCGGGTAAAGGATCAATAGTTAATATTTCATCATTAACAGCCCTTATAGCCCTTCCGGGCGTAGGATATACTGCCAGTAAAGGAGCCGTATTGGCCGTCACTAGATTATGCGCTATTGACTACGCAAAACATAACATAAGGATTAATTCTATAAGCCCAGGGTTTATCGATACGCCTCTACTCCAATCAATCTGGAAGGAAGCACCGGAGCATGCAAAAGAATTATTAAAGTCTGTTCCTTTAGGCAGATTAGGTAGACCAGAAGAAGTAGCTTCGCTCATAACATTTCTCTTATCTGACGAAGCATCCTATATAACTGGGGCAAATATAATTATTGATGGAGGTTATATAGCCCACTAAAAAAGATTATGAATATTAGATTCTCTCTCAACTAAGACAAAATATTATATGTCCCACCCTGTCTCCACATAACCTGCTCGCGTATATCTTCCAGGACATATGAGCATAAATGCGAATGGTCTATTAACGCGCTGTGTAATGACTGGTGTATGTGGAATCCATGGCCGCGGAATCGATACTACTGCTGGTTTATCAATAACGTAGACTTCACGTTCAGATCCGAACCAAAACTCTATGGAAGCTCCAAGGTCATATATATTATTCGGGTCAAGCCCTATAGCGATCAGTAATTCTGGCTCCGGGTGGACATGTGCCAGCTTCGTTGACATCCAAACCCCTGTAGTTTTAAAGAACTCCCATGAAAAGCTAATGTTAACGCCCTCAAGATCCTCCGGATGCATCTGCACTATCTGATATGCTTCTCCGGGACCTATTGCCCGGAGATCCATGACGCCCCTCTCATCCATAGTTATTGGCCCTTCGCGCAGATAACCTTCATATGCGGTTTTAGAAGTGGTTAGTCTCTTAACTAACCGAGAATATTTTGTGCCCTTTACCCGCCCCTCGCTCCTCTTAAATTCAGTTTTATATTCAAGTGCATCGCAAAGAGCGATATGCACTACGGGTCTCTTCAATTTATCTACTTTTATTGGACCATGAGGCACACCTTTTGGAACTATGATAACAGAGGGATCCCTAATGAGATATTCTTCTCCTTCCTCCCCAATAATCACAGATACTTCAGCCCCAAGGTCTAGTATGTCATCGGCATTAACCCCGGCAAAAATCAAGAGCTCATCATACGGATGCTTTACAGCCAATCCCTCATTAGTGGGATGTAATATTCTCGGCTCGGTCACATATCCAATGTAAAAGTGTCCCGGATAGCCTTCAAGATCCTTAGATTCAGCCCAAAAGAATTTCTCCGGCGGCACTAGCTCAGCCGGCGCTCCCCCCGTTCTTAATGCCTTTATAAAACGCCTATACTTATAACTCATTTCAACAATCCTCCCACAAGATATTTTTCTCAGTAAACATGCTATAAGCCTTTTTCATTTTTCACTTAATTGAAACTAAAGTCTCTCAAGACTCAACCTCTTCTATTCGTTCCCATTAATCACCTGATTGGATAATTAAAGATCTGGCTCAGTAACAGGATCCAACACTATGCGTGAAAAGTGGAGCGATGATGATCTCGAGTTAACGATTTCCACGATAATGAAGGTCATAGAATACATATAGCGGGGTTGGCGATGACCAGAGGAATAAATTATCCTAAGTAAAATTATGTAGGGACTATATGAAGCCATTGAATAAAAAGGATGGAAGTTTTTATAGTTGTTATTTCCCTTGATATTATGGTGGTGTTAAAAGTGACTACGTGCAGTAAGTGCGGCTTTAAGCTGCCTGAAGACGCGGCTTTTTGCCCAAATTGCGGAGCACCCGCGAAAAAGATTACGGAAGTAGAGAGAGCATATGAAAATATTGGGAGGGTTATAAGACTAGGTCTGCTGGGCACATTTCTCTCATTAATCATTATTTCAATAATCTCTACGGCGGCTGAAGGCATGGATCTATATTTCGTACCCACATTCCTCTCAGCCCTAATAGTTATATATACTTCCAGGACAAGCAATCTTAAAGACGCCGTCATAGTTTCCATGCTAATCTATTTGCTTACAGACGCCATATTATCTGGGTTACTTCTCGGAACATTATATGCGCGGGGCGAGAATTTAGCGTCTTACTACTCAACATATCATAAAAATGCCCCAACCCTAGCTGACGTGATACTTTATGCAATTTCGCCAATAACTGCAATATTAGCTGGATTCATCGGATTTAGGATAGCTCCTAGGAGAAGAGAAATATCTCCCAAGCAACTTAAGTGGGAGGGGTTCAGCCCTCCGCTATTCTATAGTGTGAGGGGGGCGCTCAAAAAACTTAAATATATTTTTCTTGCTTTTCATAGGAGCTAGTGAAATGTGAGTGGACGTTAGCATGAAGGCGCCTAAGGAAATAAGAACATATTGCCCGAAATGTAACAAGTATACTGTGCATACTGTTTCACTATATAAAGACGGAAGACGTAGAACCCTCGCAAGGGGAGAGAGGGCTCATGAGAGGGAGAGGAGGGGTTATGGTGGACAGAAATATCCAATACTTAGACGAAAGGCTAAGACAACTAAGAAGCAGACATTGAGACTTCAGTGTAAAAACTGCGGATATACTCTTCAAAGAGAAGGCATACGCTTAAAGAAGCTCTCAATAGAATGAAGTGAGCGGGCGGGACCCTAAGATGAAAATCTGGGAAAAGATTATACCGAAACCAAGAAGCAACTTTATTCAGGTTAAGTGCCCAGAATGCGGCAATGAACAAATAACATTCAGTCATGCTACAATTACCGTTTACTGTAATATTTGCGGCTCTGTCCTCGCGGAACCCTCTGGCGGGAAAGCGAATATAAAGGGCGAGATTGTAGCTAGATTTGAGTGATAGGTTGGTTAGATATGCCTACTTCAAAGGAAGATGAGTGGCCTGAAGTTGGCGAACTTGTCATCTCAACTGTTACTGAGATAACAGACTACGGCGCATATGTGAGACTTGATGAGTATGGTGGAAAAGAGGGCTTCCTTCATATTTCTGAAATATCATCCGGGTGGATAAGAAATATTCGTGATCATGTTCGTGAGGGCGAAAAGGTAGTCTTGAAAGTTTTGAGAGTTGACCCTGCAAGAAACCAAATAGACCTCTCGCTTAGAAGGGTAACGCAGCGCGAGAAAAGAGAGAAAATGTTGCTTTGGAAGAGAAGTAAGAGGGCTGAAAGTCTCCTTAAGAGTGCATCTCAGAAACTAAATATTAGGCTTGAGGAAATTTATAATTTGATCCACGAACCCCTCGAAAAATCCTTCGGCGATATTTATGGTGGGCTCGAGGCTGCCGCGAGGGAGGGGGCTGAGGTTCTAATTAAAGCGGGAATACAGGAAAACTTGGCTAGAGCCTTAGCGGAGATCGCTAAAGAGAAGATTAGGGTGACCGCCGTTAAGGTTAAGGGAATACTTAATATGACGTGCATGAAGCCTGAGGGAGTTCTAAAAATAAAGGAGGCCTTGTTAAAGGCTAAGGAAAGTGCCTCTTCGAGGGGGGCGAACGTTAATATATATGTTGTTGCTCCACCAAAATATCATATAGAGGTTACTGCCAAGGATTATAAAGAGGCAAATGCTATTCTAAAGAGAGCAGCTGAGACCGCCATAGATATGATAACTAAGCTTGGTGGGCAGGGCTCATTCACCCCAGAGAGCGGATAGAAATAAAATGGTATGGTTATTAAGAAGATGTACAAAGTGTGGAAAATATACGCTTAAGAGGGACGAGTGCCCATATTGTCATGGGGAAGTGCGTGTTCCACATCCAGCTAAATTTTCGCCTGATGATAAATATGCCATATATAAAGGCATGTTAAGGAGTAGTCTCCCTAATGAGAAAGACGGTAATAACAGAGGAGAAAGAAACAGAGCTTAAAAACCCAATTCTAATAGAGGGGTTACCAGGCCTAGGTATGGTTGGTAGAATAGCGGTAAAGTACTTGATAAAACAGTTAAGGGCGAAGAAGTTCGCTGAACTATATTCACCACACTTCGCCTATTATGTCCTTGTAAATAAAAATGGAATTATAACACTGCTTAAAAACGAGTTTTACTATTGGAAGAATGACTCTGGAGATAACGACCTGATACTCTTAACTGGTGACTGCCAAGCGCAGACTGTTGAGGGGCAATATGATGTTGCGAATACGATACTTGAGTACGTGAAGAAAAAGAACGTTAAGGCCATCATAACTATTGGCGGTTACAGAAAAGATGTTATAAGTGCACCGCAAGTCTTCGCGTCAGCCACTGACCCAGATATCCTCAAAAGAGCCATAGAGGCTGGATCACTGAGCAGCCCTCCGGGGAACCCGATCATTGGAGCGGCTGGTTTACTTATAGGCTTAGCTAAAATTAAGGGTATCAGCGGGCTATGTCTCCTTAGTGAAACACCCGGTTACATGCCCGATCCAAAAGCCGCAAAGAGCGCATTGATTATTATCAGTAGGATGTTAAACTTAAATTTGGATTTAACGGGTCTCGATAAAGAGATAGAAAAAATAGTTAAGATTGAGGAGGAGCTGCGGAGAGCAGAGGAGCAGAGGGCTATTGAGGAGGTTATAAGAAGGGAGAGGGGGAAAGTATCCTACATAGGATAAATTATACTATAAAGCTTTGGCTTCCCTTCATATGCACCTGCAATGCCTTCTTAAATTCTTCAAGATCCCTGATTATATGATTAATCATACTTAAATGTAGGTTTACGGATTCACATATTTCATCTTCAGAGTCCGCCTCAAGAAGGCTGCTCTCGATCTGCTCAACTATCAGCTGCATAAATTCATTTCTCTTAGGGGCGGACTTAAGCGAATCCAATATTCTCCTCCTCATTTCATCAACCTGTGGTTTCGGTAAATCCCCCCTAATAACCCGGTCCACAATATTATTTATCGTGCTCTTCTCCGACAGGGGTATGCTTTTTCTCGAAGCTATGTCGCCTTTTGGTGTCAAAAATATCACTAATGGAACGCTATTAACGTTATAGAGCCCCGCTAATTCAGCGTTCCCCGGCTCCTCTATATCAATGAGACGCACATTTATGTCCTTCCTTTCCTTTCGGAGCCTTTTCACTATCGGCAATAAATTCTTTTTACTTTCATAGAAACTCGAATAAAAATACATTATTTCGACTTTTCCCTTCCTCTTCATGTGCTCCTGAAACCTCTTGGGGTGGTGTAACTATTGTGCTGATTCAGATCATTTAAAAATAATGAGAATGAAAGAAAGCTAGATAACTTTATTTCCTTTCCCCTTTTATGCCTTCTTTGTTATCTCTTTAATGATGCCAGCGGCAATCGTCGTTCCCATGTCTCGTATAGCGAACCTCCCCAGCTGCGGGATTTCAGCATAATTCTCCATACATACTGGTCTTACTGGCTCGAACCTAACTAGGGCGGCATCACCAGTCTTAAGGAAGGCTGGCTTCTCCTCCACAACTTGGCCACTCCTCGGATCAATCTTTTTCAGTAGCTCAGTGAACTTAACGGCGACCTGCGCCGTGTGAATATGCATCACAGGTGTATAGCCAGCGGCTATGGCTGTTGGATGGTAAATGACTATTATCTGACCAATGAACTCCTTAGCCACTGCAGGCGGATTATTTGGATGGCCCGCCACATCTCCTCTCTTTATCTCATGTTTAGCGATGCCCCTAACGTTAAAACCTATGTTGTCTCCCGGCTCAGCTCTCGGTATTCTCACGTGATGGGTCTCGATGGACTTAACCTCACCAGTCTTCCCTGAGGGCATTATTACTATCGTGTCTCCCTCTTTTAGAACACCCGTCTCAACACGACCAACGGGTACAGTCCCAACACCAGTTATTGAGTAGACATCCTGTATTGGTATCCTCAAAGGCTTATCGATTGGTTTAGGCGGTATCTCAAAGTAATCTAGAGCCTCCATGAGGGTCGGCCCGCTGTACCATGGCATGTTGGAGCTGGGCTTAATAAGGTTATCTCCGTACCAGCCAGATACTGGTATGAATGGCACTTTATCAACCTTATAGCCTACGAGCCTTAGCATCCTGCCAACCTCATTCTTTATCTCCTCAAAACGTTCCTTACTCCAGTTGACGGTTGGGTCGTCCATCTTATTAACCAGAACTATGATCTGCCTAACTCCAAGCGTAAAAGCTAGGAAGGCATGCTCTCTTGTCTGACCTCCTGCCCCTATGCCAGCTTCAAACTCACCCTTCTTAGCAGAGACGACAAGAATTGCCGCATCCGCTTGGCTTGCACCGGTTATCATGTTTTTAACGAAGTCTCTGTGCCCGGGGGCATCTATAATTGTATAGAAGAACTTCGGCGTCTCAAACTTTAGGTACCGTAGGTCTATCGTTAAACCTCTTTCTCTCTCCTCCTTAAGGTTGTCAAGTATCCAAGCATATTTAAATGACTCCTTTCCAATTTTCTTCGCTTCTTCCTCATACTGCCTGATCGTACGCTCATCGACGACGCCTGTTAAGTATAGGAAGTGGCCCATAGTCGTTGACTTACCATGGTCTACATGTCCAATTATAATTAGGTTTAAATGGGGCTTCTCTGGCTTACTCATTCATTTATCCTCCACATTCCATATAATACTATCTCTCTGTTTGATTAATCAGTATTTTCATTCCATTATTTTAAGTTTACTTTCTCAAATTCTTTTTGGCTATCCTTTATATAAAGGAATGGATTAGTTATATCGTCCTTTAAATCAATATACTTAATTGATATGTTTCTTTCCGGTTTAATTATCGGCTTTGGCTTTCCCCGAAGCTCAAATCTAAATAGTGAGGATTTATACCAATATATCCCAGGATTCTTACCGACAGGAAAACTAAATCTTGAGGTGAACATCTCATAATTTGCTGATTCATAGAGCGTCCCATATTTTGAGAAATCCCTGATAATATCCGTTATTACGCAGTTCATTCTCAGAAGCATTATCTCTAGCGCTTTCCACTTCCTAGGAGAAGCTTCGGCTGTCGAGAGCCCCACATACCCGGCGCCCCCCTCATTCAGGCATGCTACTCCTCTGGAAAGAAAGGCTTTCAACCCACTTAGCGTCTCAAGCGGCTCCGATGAGAAGACATCAAATTTGCCAATTAAATTCTTTGGCAGCGGGTCTGAAACATCATATTGCTGGAATTTTATATTTAATCCATGCTTACCGCATATTTTATCTAAATATTCCCCAAGCCTCATATCAATATCCAGGACAAGTATTCTTGAAGGCAGCCCGGTTAAGGCTAAAGCCACGCTTAGCAAGTCATCGTCGCCTATAAGTATGATGGACTTATCCGTCAGGTCATTATAGTAATGCATTAATGCTGCTCTAAATATTACATCTCGCTCACGCATATAACCTTGGAAAAAATTTGCGTCCGGCTGGGGTCTATCCTTAACTATCGACGAAAACTTTTCTGCAACCTCTTTAAATCCACCATTAAAAGTTATTCCTTTTCCCTCACATTCACCACATTTTTCAGCCCTAAAATCTAAGACCCTTTTATTGACCCTTTTAAGTCCCTTCTCCGTTAATCGGATTCTATCATCTTTTACCTCTATAACACCCTTAGAAAATAAGTCGTTAATAACGCTCACAAAGTCTTTAACAGTAAACCAGCTCGCATCTAAGAGCTCCCATACACTCTTCTCGGACTCTAAGAGAAGCCTAAGCAATTGAGACTCTATTTTTTTCATAGAATTCCCTTCTTATCACCTTTTTTTCCACAACACTCGGTTTAAGCTCTTCAACCAATAAATTAAATGCCTTAAGGGCACATTCATCTGAGCCGCAAGTGAATATATCTAATGCAACATAGCCGCATTCGGGCCACGTATGAATGCTCAGATGGGATTCACATAAAATATACGTGGCAGAAACACCATAAGGCTCAAACTGATGGAAGATTGATGAGACTGCACGAAGCCCGGATTCAAAAATAACCCTGTCTAGAATAATGCGTAAATCTTCTACCCGCGCAATCTTCCTGGGATCCACTCCCAGGAAATCGGCGATTATGTGGATGCCCAATTTGAACATCCACCCTTTCTCTCTGAGAGACTCTAGGTATGGGTATCTTCTGCCGTCTCCGCATATACTACTACATACTCTCCTTACTTTTAGTATTATTAAAATAAACTTTTTATAAATATTTCGGAGTAAATGAACGGAATAAAAGATTCTGGTGAAGGTATCAAGCAATGGGGGGAGAGCCTATTTTGGAGGCTGCCGCCTTAGCCGGCTCTCCAGCGCGACGCTTAAAAATATGGAAAAATTCTCTAAAAACCTCTTAAAATAGTTCCTCTATTTGACTGTTACAGATTTAGCTAGGTTGCGCGGCTTATCTGGATCTAAACCTCTCTCAATAGCCATATAATATGCAAACACCTGTAGCGGTATTACGAAAACTATTGGTGTGAGAATCTCTGAAACTTTGCCTGTAACCTCAAAATAATCATTTGATAACTGCTTAATTTCCTCGTCACCTTCCTCAATTATAGATATTATTGAGGCGCCGCGGGCCTTCATCTCCATTATATTCCCAATAATTGCCTTTCGAGTCTTATCTTTTGGGCAGATAAATATTACTGGGGTTCCCGGCTCGATGAGACTTATTGGTCCATGTTTGCTCTCACCGGCCGGAAAGGCGAGGGATGGAATGCACGCTATCTCTAGGAGCTTTAGTCTACCCTCCAGGGCTGTTGCCGTGTTTATCCCCCTACCTACGAACATGAAGACCTTACTATCCTTATATTTCTTCACAACCTGCTTAACCTTCTCCTCACCCATTTTTATAGTCCTCTCGACGATATCCGGTATGTTCTTAAGCTCCCCCTCTAAGCTCTTAATCTCCTGCCCGCTAAGCTTACCACGCAGTTTAGCGACCCTTAAGGCTAGCTGTGCAAGAACGAGGAGCTGAGCCGTAAAAGTTTTTGTTGCCGCAACCCCTATCTCCGGACCTGACTGCTGCAGTATATAAACGCGCGAGACCCTGGTTAATGTTGAGCCAACGACATTTGTTAGGCCGAGGATCGTTGCCGCTCTATTCCTAGCGTAATCAACTGCTGCCAAAGTGTCCGCCGTCTCGCCCGACTGGCTTACGGCTAAAACCGCGCTGTCGATATTAACTGCTTGACCAAACTGCTCCACGAACTCTGATGCAACAACTGGATATGTTGGGAGGCAGGCGAGCTTAGAGAACATGTAGGATGCCGCCAGACAGGCGTGATGGGATGTACCGCAGGCGACTAGAAAGATGTTTTTGGCTCTATCTAGAAATGTTGCGATGAGGTCTAAATATAGATCCTGTAGCCTAAGCGCATTCCTAAGCGCGAGCGGCTGCTCGTGAATCTCCTTAAGCATAAAGTGCGGGTAACCATGCTTCTCAGCCATCTCCTGAGTCCAAGTAATTATCATAGGCTCCTTCATCATAATAGTCCAATCATCTAATCTCCGGACCTCATATCCCTCGGGCCATATAACTGCTACTTCATTATCATCTAGGACGACAATTCTATTCGTTAGCGGTAGTAGGGCTGGTATATCTGAGGCGCAGTACATTGCCCCATTACCTATGCCAAGAACCAGCGGGCTTTCTTTTCTGGCACATATAATTTTGTCCGGCTCAATGGTTGATATTATGGCTATGGCGTAAGATCCATCAAGTCTCTTTATGGATTCACGGGCAGCCTCTACCAGCGGAAGCCCATGCTTAAGGTTCTCCTCAATTAAGTGCGGTATAACCTCGGTATCCGTCTTAGATCTAAAGGTGTGCCCAAGGTTCTCCAGCTCAGCCTTTAACTCAGCAAAGTTATCAATTATACCGTTATGAACAACGGCTATCTTCTCTCCACAGTCGATATGCGGGTGGGCATTAATTTTGCTTGGAGCACCATGTGTAGCCCACCTAGTATGACCTATGCCAACGGAGCCTGGCAGATCATCGAGGTTTAAGAGTTTATGAACATCATCAACCTTGCCCTGATCCTTCTTGACGTAAATTCCCCCCTCGAAAACCGTAGCCTCACCAACCGAGTCGTAACCCCTATACTCAAGTCTCTTTAAAGCGCCATGAATAATCTCAGCGGCCTTAGCCCCACGCATTGCACAACCAAAAATTCCACACATTAATTATCAACCAAAAACAATATTTCCGAAAAACTATAAGAGCTTTATGAAACAATTAAAATTTTGCGTTAAAGTTTATGGTAAAACTTATCATTACTCAGCCTCATTCTTCCTTTTAGAGGCTATGGCCCTGCTCTTCGTGATTGAGCACCTGGAGGCGGAGTGCGGTAAGTGGCTTTACTTTGAGTATGAGAATGCATCGAGGATTGTTGGTAGAGAGAGACTTATATTTACGAGTGTTAAGAGGGCGGAGGATGCTGAGATCCTTTCTAACTTAGGCGTTGTCAGGAGGGAGAGCTTTATTGATCTCTTCGACCAAAAGAAAATCATTATCCTCGATCCGAGAGCAAAGGAGAGACTTAAGCCTGAAGATTTGATTAGCAAGGAGGCTGTCATCATCGGTGGGATTTTAGGGGATCATCCGCCGAGGGGGAGGACAAGAAGGCTGATAACTTTGAGGGCCCCTGAAGCGGCTGCCAAGAGTATTGGTAGGGGGCAGTTCTCCATCGATGGGGCAGTTTATGTCACCAATCTAGTTAGTGAGGGGTTTAGGCTTGAAGATATACCTGTTAGGAGGGGACTGCGTGTAAAGGTGAATGACGTGATAGAGGTTTATCTACCTTACATGTATCCGCTTAAGGATGGAAAGCCCGTGGTAAGCGAGAAACTGCTCAGATACATAGCCTCTGTGGAAATAGTTAGGGATGAGGAGGAGCTTTTAAGGGGGATAAACCGCGAAGAGGAATGAGGTATCGTTAGAATGAGAAGGGAGGCTCATTGGGCCAAATAGCCACATCCTTCTGGGGGATAAATACTGCCCTTAAAGTGAAAATCTTAAGCCCCTTCTTCGCAGAGGCCTTTAAGAGGCTGGCGAATTCCGGATCAACATCATAGTTCGGTTTTACGTGCACGGCATCCGGTCTCTGAACGGAGAACATTAACCCGGTTTTAAATCCGCTCTCTGATAGCCTTGACAATTCTATTAGATGGCGCCTACCCCTTAAAGTCGGGGAATCCGGGAAGAGGGCGACCCCATCTACAACGTGCGTCACGATTTTAACCTCTAAATAAAAGAGGCTGCCATTAGATCCGAGTAGGAAGTCAATCCTAACGTTTGAGCCTTCCGGCTTAATGTTCTCCTTCACGACCTTATAGCCCTCCAGCCCATCTATTATTCCTCCCTCAACCGCCTTCCTAGCCAGGTAGTTTGAGAATTGGGCGTCCACAATGATGGTGGAATTATCGTTGCGGCTGGCCGCAAATATGCTATAGGTGCTCTTCCTATGAAGGATGTTTTCCGCCCTCTTTAGGTATAGTTTAACGCCCGGATACAGCGTTGTTGCAAGTCTACCGGAGTTTGGGAGGTGTGCGTAGACTTGCTCTCCCCCAACTTCGGCGAGAACCATGAAGCGGTTCACCCTCCGAATGAATTTTCCTTGGGTTAGCTCGAGGTCTATTGGGACTGAAAGCATGGAGTCATCCTCAAAATAAACATTATTAGGCGCCTATGGAAAAATTTAAATTGGCGTATCTGGTTTCCCCATTATCTGATGGTTTGCTAATGAGGATTAATTGATGAAGGTCTTAGAGAAGGATCTTAAGCATGGACGCATAACCCTTATCCCGGAGCTCCTCGATGACTTCTGGGTTCTCTATAATATTATTCAGAGGGGCGATATTACCTATGCCAGAACAACACGCGACACCCGCTCAAGTGAGAGATATGATAGGCCTGAAAAGGGGAGGCGCATATCGCTTACATTAGGCTTGAAGGTTGAGAGGGTTATTTGGGATAGGATCCTGAATAGGCTTAGGGTTCATGGAATAGTGTGCGATGCGCCTGAGGATATTGGGGCTCTTGGCTCCCACCACACATTCAATATAGCCCTTAACACGCCAATAACGATAATTAAGGAAAGGTGGTTGGACTATCAATTAGAGCAGATTGAGCGTGCATCTTCTAAGGGCATTACGCCTCTAATAATTATAGCGGTAGACGATGAGGGATACTGTATTGCCATCTTAAGGGGCTTCGGCCCAGATATCATTGCCGAGGAGACCATAAGCCTCCCCGGAAAGCATATGGAGCAGGAGCGCGTAAGGATCCTTAATGAGATGTTTAAGTCGGCTTCGATGTCCCTAAAAAGTATCGTTAATTCGATGGGGGGCTCAATCGTGGTTGTTGGGCTCGGCTTCATCAAAAATTATTTCTTAGACTTCTTGAGGGAGAATATGCCCAACGTCTCAGAGAAAATTATTGATGTGAAGAGCGTGAATAGCTCTGGTAAGGCTGGCATATATGAGGCGCTACGCTCCGGCATTCTCGCTAAGGCTTTCAAGCATGCCAGAATGGTCGAGGAGACCCTCGCAGTAGAGGAAGTCTTGAGGCGCCTTGGGATGGGGAGGAGCGATGTATCCTACGGCTTAAGCGACGCTGAGAGGGCCGCCTCCCTAGGAGCTGTTGAGGAGTTTCTTGTGACGGACGAATTCTTAAGAGAGACTGGTGAGGAGGAGATGAGGATTCTTGAAAATGTGATGCGTGAGGTTGAGGCGAAGGGCGGGAGAATAAGAATAATTAGTGTTGAGCATGAGGCTGGCGCTAAGCTCAAATCCCTCGGGGGTGTGGCAGCCCTCCTCCGCTTCCCGCTAAGCTAATATTTTGTTGCAGCACCTTTACAGTATTTCCTTATCTTTTCTAAAATAATCTTCTCAGCATATGTGGCCAGATCCCTAAGCTTCTCTTTATCCCTCGCCTCGACGGTCAACCTTATCAGCGGCTGGGTGTTTGAGGCCCTTACTAGGAACCACCCATCCTCAGCGAATATTTTGACACCATCAATGGTTATTATTTCATATCCGAGGGACTTAAACTCCTCAGCGAGATTATTAATAACCTTAAACTTCACCTCATCTGGGCAATCATAATTTTTTGCCGGTATCTGCGGGTATCTTGGAATAGAGTCAACCATCTCGGAGAGCCTTCTACCATCCTCGGATATGGCTTCAGCCATCTTAAGCCCAGCGTATATGCCGTCGTCAAAGCCGTATATATCCTTAAAGTAGAAGTGGCCGCTAGACTCTCCGCCTAGGACCGCCCCCTCATCAATCATCTTCTCATAAATATATGTGTGTCCAACGCGGCTTAATATCGGCTTTCCACCGAGAGCCCTAATAGTCTCCTCAACCACCATGGAGCAGCTAACCTCATAAACCACCGGCGCGCCCCTATTCTTACTCAAATAATGTTTTATCAGAATAGCCAGAACTGTGCTGCTTGGAACTAGCCTACCCCTATCATCGATGAAGACCGCTCTATCCCCATCCCCATCGAAGCCCACTCCGAACTCCGCATTATTATCCAAGACTACTCTCTTAAGCTCCCCCAATGTTCTCTGATCGGGTTCAGGTGGGTGTCTTGAGAAGGAGCCGTCCGACTCTCCGTAAATTGTGAAAACCGCGGCCCCAGCCCTCTCGAAGACCCTTGGTATGAGGAGCGTGGCGGAGCCTCCCCCCGGATCAGCGGCTATTTTAAATCCCCCTCTGATGTTCACCCTCTCTGAAACATACTTTATATAGTCTTCTATCGCGCCAGCATTAACCTTAACGGAGCCAGGCTTAACCTTCCTAAAATCGGCTTTAAGCGCTATGTTCATTAAATCCTCCATTCCCCTGCCAATACATACAAATCCCCTATCAAGGAGTATCTTAAAGCCATTCCATTCGGGCGGATTATGGGAGGCTGAGACCATAACCCCTCCATTCACACCATAGAACTTTGTCGCAAAGTATAGCATCGGTGTTGTAACGATGCCTATATCTATAACATTTAGCCCCCCGGAGATCATTCCATGCATGAGCGACTCGCTCAGGGGCCTGCTGCTCAACCTAAAGTCCCTGCCAACGATGAATGTTCTGCCCTCGCCACTGTACTCGGCTATGGCCCTCCCTATCTTCTCAGCGACTCCCTCATCTAGGTCTACGCCATAAATGCCGCGTATATCGTAAGCCCTAAAAATGTTGGGTGAAATCATCCCTCAACAAAATAATATATTGCGGGAGGGCAAATTAAGTTTTAACAAATGGGAAGACTGCTCCTGGTGGATGATCTTTTGGAGGAGGTCGAGGAGATAGAGGCTTTTGGGGACCCATTAATAAAGGCGACGCATAGGACAACCTTCGAGATAACAAGGGAGGAGCATCTAACTGAGAGGGGCGATTGTATAATAGCGGTTGGGGCGAGCAAGGCTGCAAGGGATTTAAGTGAGAGGTTTAAGGAGGCTGCTAGGAGACCTAACGCCAAAATAGTGATTATCATCGAGGCTGGCGGGGTTAGGGAGACTGTTAGAGCATACGGAAGTCTAAACTTAACCTTCACTCATCTAACAGATATAGTTGTTAGGAAGAGCAACTATACTTGTGGTAGGACTGTGGCCATAAAGGCTGATAAGGCTGCCCGCGATCTATCAAGGGAACTCGTTGAGAACTTAAGGCGGCCGGGGGAGCCAATTAAAATAACACTTCTTGTAAGAGACTAAGAACCAAATGTAATAATTATCTAAGTATTTTCTCCAGGTCGCTGGGCGCATAATATCTTATGCCGTATGATAGGGCCCTCCTTCTCGCCCTCTCCGATATATTATTCGAAATCAACACTGGAATTACCGTTATTCCAAGCTTCTCATTAAGCAGGTGCTTAACATATTCATCAAAATCCTTTTTTGTCTGAGTGACTGCTTTCGGACCAGCTGGGTTAGACAAATCCTTAACCTGAACAACTAGAACCAGCCCTCCCCTCTTAAGTATAAGATCTTGAATGCGGTTCCCATGCTTCCTTCTAAGCTCAACGTGCCAGCCGTAGGTTCTAGCCATCTCGGCAACCTTATCCTCAAGGCTCAAATGTAAGCACCCAGCACAATTTTTTATTTTTAGAGAATACGCCTGGGACTTAAAAAAATTATCTTAAGGTCAGAATTAATATGCCTCAGATACCCCAGGGACCCTCATCAATCGGGTACTGCAGCCCTCCTCATCGGCAAAATAATTATGCATTTTGAGAAGATAAATATAATTTTGTTTACAAGAGGGCTGTCGGCAGCCTCGGAACAGATAGATTTTATAGAGGCGTTCGTCGCTTATGAGGCGGGCGAGGTCAGGGGGTCTTAGAGGACTTTAGGGATATAGTGAACTTCCGCATAGATTATGCTTTCAATAGGATAACTTATACGCTAGGCTTAGAAACTCTTATGCAGCTCGACCCACAACTATACAGGTTATATGGCTCTCTGGATAGCTTCATTAAGATCCTCGATGAATTTTGAGAAGTTCTCTTCCGGTATTCTTGCGCCAGCGGCTTGCGGATGGCCGCCGCCACTTCCACCCAGTTTCAGAGACATCTGACGTAATATTCTGTTTAAATCAATATTTTTCTCGCATGTTCTTATGCTCATGTCTATGAAGCCCTTTCTTCTTTCACCTGCAACCCCTACAACTGCGCCAGCCAAAGCCCTAGCATAGATCGCCGCCTTACCAAGTGAGAATGGGACATGCAATACATATGCCACTCCGCCATAGGTGTGAACGTGATCCCTTAATTCGCGGATGATCTCCTCCTCCCTCCTAGCGCTCTCTAAGGCCGACTTAAGAAGGCCTTCATGTGAGCTTGGCGGTAAGCCGAGCGAGAGGTGGTTTATAATGCTGCGTTTGAAATCGTAGTTTCTTTTATGCCCCTCTAACCCCTGAACCAGAACTCCAACCTCAAAATATATTGCCCTCTTATCCCATCCACTTAGTAGCTGGCTTATGGTTACAGTGTCGTCGAGGTAGTCGGCTATGGCGCCGCATATGGCAACCCTATCTATGGGCCACTTCAACTCGCTCTTAAAGAACCTATATGTTAGCTCAGATGAGGATGAGCCGACCTCATGGAAAACTATTCCGGGAATGGATTCGGCGGAGACCCGCTCCGGGAGTGGGTGATGATCAATATATATTAGCCTTCCAGACCCGCTTAGAGCTGAGAACCTATCCAGGATCTGAGGAAAATTATTTTCCGGGAGAGCTATATCGCATATTATTACTGTATCGCCCATGCTAGCATTATTTAAGTCCTCCAGCAGCCCAAACGGGTGCGTAAAGAAGATTCTTGCATCTGGGTTAGCGGCTAGGGCCAGCGCCCCAGAGCAAACGCCATCGCCATCACCATGAGTAAAAATCCACTTACTCATGTCGCTCACAATAAGATTTATTATTCTAATCTCTTAGTTAACTCTATACTCGGGTGCCGATAAATCTACGGGGATAGGTGCCGCATGGCACGCCACGAAGAGCGGTTCTATGTCGTAGACTGGGAAGATAATGTTATTGGATACGCTTCTAGGGGTGAGTGCCATAAGAGGGGGTTAATACACAGGTCTGTTTATATTATAGTCTTAAATGATAGAGGCGAGGTTTTCCTCCAGAGACGTTCACCAAAGAAAGACCTTTATCCAGGCTATTTGCCTGCTCAGCGAGCGGGCACGTAGAATACGGTGAGAGCTATGAGGAGACTGCGAGGAGGGAGCTTATGGAGGAGCTGGGAATAGATGCGCCGCGAAGGAGATATGCAAGTTCAGGTGCTTCTCCAATGTGGAGCGCGAGATATCAGTTCTATTTATATGCCACCACAATGGACCATTTAGGCTTAACCGTGAGGAGGTTTCGGGAGGCGAATTTGTGAGCATAGAGGAGCTCCGAAGGATCCTTGAGAAGGGGGAGAGGAAAATTGCTTATGGCTCTGTTATAGCATTAAGGGATTTTCTGAGATACTTAAATGAGAGGGGATAAATGCCTCCCCTTCTTAGCCATTAGACCCTCAAATAACTACTTATGCAATCAACTAGCTCTCTAAATCCAGTAGGGATCCATATTTAAACATACTCTTCTTAAGCCTGAAATTAACCTCATCCAGACTCCTTAACTCGTCGAACTGGCAGCTTAAGATCACCTTAATGTAACCTTTAAATTCTAATATTTCACTCCGACCTCAACCAATATCTCCACTAATTAGGAGTCTCTCTACTCTTTTATTGCTCCAAGAACGAGCGCTAAGATAGCCATTCGCACAATTAAGCCGTTCTCAACTTGCTGGAAGTATCTGGCGAAGGGAGTTAAGTCAATCTCAACGGAGATCTCATCAACCCTGGGGAGCGGGTGGAGTATTATTAGGTCGTCCTTAGCCCTCTTAAGAACATTTAAGTCAATTTTATATGAACCCTTAACCTTAGCATACTCGGTAATATCTGGGAACCTCTCCTTCTGTATGCGTGTAACATAGAGGACGTCCACCTCCGGGAGGACACTCTCTATACTCGTGTGCTCAAGGACCTCAGCACGCCCCCTTATGTCCTCTAAAACCTCCCTCCGCATCCTCAGTAGCTCTGGGGAGACCAGAATGAGCCTAACATTATATAATGATAGTGCATAGGCGAGGGAGTGGACTGTTCTACCATATTTTAAGTCGCCCATTAAAGCTACCGTCAACCCATCGATCCGCCCTTTCTCCTTAACAACTGTATATAGGTCTAGGAGGGCTTGTGTAGGATGCTCCTCAGCGCCCGACCCAGCATTTATGATGGGGACCTTAGCGTACTCGGCGGCGAAACGCGCAGCCCCCTCAGCCGGGTGGCGCAGAACTATTACGTCAGCATATTTCTCGACCACACGCACAGTATCTGCCAGATTTTCGCCTTTCCTAATGGAAGAGATTTCGGGTTCGCTGAACCCTATAACTGACCCGCCAAGTTTATACATTGCCGCCTCAAAGCTAAGCCTTGTCCTAGTGCTTGGCTCAAAGAACAGTGACGCCATAATTTTACCCTTTAGCATCTCAGAACAGCTTTTGGCGGAGACCTCCATTTCGCCAGCAACCTTGAGGATATAATCGATTTCCTCTCGCGTGAAATCTTTAATTGAAATTATATCCCTTCCAATAAAATCCGCGGCGCCAACCATCCTTAAACGCACCTTAAAGGCAATAATATTCTACCTAAAATAATTAAGTTTCTTAAGGTTTATATACGGATACTATCGCCTAGAAACATACTTTATCTTTTTTATGCAATCCTCGCAGAAAAATCGGTTCTTCGCATCCGTCATTCCTATATGCAGCGAGAAATGCATTACACAGAATCGGTTTTTGCAATGTTTTAGGCCGAGTGTATGCCCTATCTCGTGAACCGCCTCTTTAATAGCCCTCTCTAAAAAGAGTTTCTTATTTGAACTCTCGCCATAGAACTCTGGCCTGAGCCTGAAGAGCGAGATGATTGCAGCCCTGCCTGGACACTGAGCCTCTCCGAAGATGAAGTTCATTCCGGGGGCATATATGTCTACATTAGTTACGCCGAGCACGATATGTTTTGCCCCACTCTCACGGCCCACCCTCAAAGAGTATTTAAATGTCTCCTCCAGCAATGTCTCTGATACATATTGCCCTCTAAGGCAATCATATGCTTCCCCAGGCAGCCTTAATACCTCATTTTGAACGTTGCATGCTTCCCCGCCGAGAGCCTCATCAACACCCATCTTAATGGATTCTAAAATCTCCCTCTCAACACCCTCAAACCCAACTATGTAGATCTTCATGCTCATCATCCTATATTATAAATGATTCTCCTGGATTCGGGGAAGACGCCTCTAAGCCCACCTCGCTCCTAATCCACTCAGCAAACTTCTCGCAGTTCCCATCTGCGCCATGAATAGTGAAGACTGTTGGTCTCCCCCTCAGCATCTTAATTGTCTCCTTAAGCTCCTTAGCCCCACAGTGGGATGAGAAGTCAAAGAACCCTACTTTAGCCTCAACCTTACGAACCTTCCCATCTATAACGCATTTGCCTTTCTCGAGGAGCTCGCGTCCAGGCGTTCCCGGAACTTGGAATCCAACGAAGAAGACAGCGTTTTTAGGCTTCTTTCCGATCATCTGGAGATAATATGGTGCAGGTCCGCCCTTCAGCATCCCGGCGGGCGATATTATCACGCCGGGCTTCTTAGCAATCCTCCTACGCTCTCTCCAATCATCAACCCAATTAACCATGTGCATGGCATCAATAAAGAGCCTTGGATCTTTAAGGTACTCGGGGTAGTTCATTAGTATTCTGCTTGCCTCACGAGCCATCCCATCCATTGCAGTCGGGTACTCGAAGTGGTGTGCCGCTAGAATGCAAGCTATCTCCTGCGCCCGCCCAACACTAAATGCTGGGATGAGGACTGTTCCCCCGGACTCAACCACATTAATAACTTCATTGACAAATTTTTCCTCTAGAAGGTCCCGCTTGGTGTGGTCTTCTGTGGCGTAGGTGCTCTCAATTATAACAGCGTCTAATTCACCGTATTCTTGATCCGCCTTTGGAAGGAGCCTCGTTTCTACGGTGTTAAAGTCGCTTGTATATAGTAGGCGCTTCCCCTCAGCCTCAACTATAACTGATGCTCCCCCTGGGAGGTGGCCGGAGTTTAGTAGGCGGAAGGTTATGTCGCCTACCTTAACTTCCTCCCCATATCTGATATTTATATAGCTTCTAATCATCGAGTTTAGCTCTATGTATTCAAATGGCAGGTAATAGCTGGACAGGTGAATGAAGTCCTTGATTAGAAGAGATGTAAGCTCAAGGTTTAGCCCGGTTCCGTAAACTGGTTTCCTCTCACTTATATGAAATATTGGGATTGCCCCTGTATGATCTAGGTGGCTGTGCGTGGCTATTATCACATCGACTTCCTTAGGCGGTATATGCATTGGGAAGCCGGGAGTATGATTGAGCATAACCCCATAGTCGAGTAGGATTTGAGTCTCATTTGTCTTCAACGCTATGGCTACCCTACCAACCTCCTTCGCACCGCCCAAAAATTTTATCTCCACTAGATTTCCACCATCACACTATTAAACTAAACTATCATATTTTATAAGGCAATAATATTATCTTTTTCGGTTTGACGAGGAAATTAGATGCTGAAGACCAGCATGTTAGCATGGACGCCCCTCTCCCGAGACAATTTTATGCAGAGCTCCATCAGCCTACCGCTCCACGAGTCCTTATCAGCAAGCATGATAATTCTCTTATAATGTGTAGCGGAAATATACTCTAGAATCCTCTCGGCAGTATATTCTATAGCCTCATTGCCAGGCGGATAAGCATACTCGTACTGATATAGGGGGTATGTTTCAGAGAGCTCTATTGGTATGACGCCGAATGGCGGCGAACAGAAGCATACGTGGATAGCGCCCAGATCTAAACCATATTTCTTGCATACTAAAGAGACTATCTTCTTAACATACTTCCGCTTGCGGTTCTCTTTACCCTCTAGATCTGGGATTAGTAATAATGTTTTCGCCCCTTCCGGGGGCGTATACCTCTTCACCAACCTCCTCCTATATCGCAGGACTTCCGGCCTAACTAGGTCGAGCACTGAGCCGAAAAAGAAGAGACCTCTCCTCTTAACGGCTGGGCTCACCTTCTCAATATAATCGCTATACTTCTCCAGCTTCTTCAGCGCCTGCAGGAGAGCTGGGTGGCTGTGAGCCTTCATCTCAATATACTCCCATAACCTGCCCTCAAGAATTGCCTGCTTAATCCTCTTGATCTCAGTGAAACAGACGTAGAGGTTATGCCGGCTTAACTCAACTTCCCTTTCATCTCTCGGCATTTCCAAGAAGTCTCTGGGGCTGCGCTTCATGCATACGGGGCATGAGCATGGGAGATATTCTAGGTTTTCTAGTCGTGTTGTACCATACTCTGTTAGGTATCGATCCTCCCTTGCGAAGATGGAGTATGCTGCCGAGTCGAATAGGTCGCACCCAAGGGCGACTATTAGGGAGAACATGAATGGGTGCCCTGCGCCAAAGAGGTGGAAGGGTCTTTCGATAGGTACGTTCATTTTAGCCGTAAGTATCATGTCGACGAGTATATGGAAGAGGTATTGCTCCATGACCGGGGTCGGGCTTCCGAGGGCATGTATGTCGAATGGGAGTGCTCCAATCTCCCTTGCCGAAAGGGCTATTAGGTCTATATAGCGGCCCCCTTGGATCGGCCCAACCCAATTTATGTCACCCCTAGATTTTATAGCTAATAGCTCCTCTGCCCTCCTCAAAGTCTCCTCAACAGTGTATCTCGCATAGTCTGGCGCAGCATCCCAGCCTGTTGGCAGGTCAAGTATGACTGCTATATCTGAGCCTATATCCTCCTGGTACCTAATTATCTCCTCATTTGTTATATTGACATCGCCGTACTCTAGAATCTGGTAGGCCCCGGAGTCGGTCATGACTACTCCCGGAAAGTCCAGTAGCCTATGAACACCGATCTCCCTTGCCCTTTCGCCAAAATTCTTCTCTATAATGTAAGCGTTAGTCATAAAGATCCTACAACCATAGTTCTCCCACATCTCCCTCGGAGTGACAGACTCCCTGACTGGATTTATGACTGGCAGGAATGCGGGGGTCTCGATAACTCCACTCTTCGTTCTAATTCTACCAATCCTCGCCAAGAGATCTTTATCGAGAACCTCAAAGTCAACCATATACCTAATATACGCCCACCGCGACACTTAATTATAACTTTCCCCAAATACTCTAATAATTATATGCTTTGCTCGGTGGCAGTTATATGAGTGATTCTCTCCTAGTGAAAATTTATGAGATGCCGAACTTAGTTAACCCAGTCTTAATTGAGGGGTTACCTGGGATAGGGCTTGTCGCAAATATTGCCGTAGCCTTCCTCATAAAGAAGCTAAATGCGAAGTTTTTCTGTGAGGTGAGGTCGCCATATTTCCATGATGTGGCAGTTACTGAGGAGGGCGGCTCCATATCGTACCCAGCTAATCGCCTCTACTACTATAAGGGAGAGCCTGGGGAGAGAGACCTAATATTGTTATATGGGAACACGCAGGCTCTAACCAGCCGCGGACAATACGATCTATGCGGCCGCATACTAGATATCGCGGAGAGCCTGGGCTGCAAGCTCATCATAACCCTTGGAGGCTATAGGCCTGGAAGGCCTGTCATAAGATCAAGAATCTACTTCGCTGCGTCCGATCACGAAATGGTTGATGTTGCTAGAAGGCTTGGGGCTGAGCCGCTAAAGATAAACATTTTCGGCGTCGCTGGACTCTTAATCGGCCTCTGCAGACTGCGTGGCATGAAGGGGCTCTGCCTGCTTGCGGAGACTCCTGGAACATATCCAGATAAGGAGGCTGCTGGTGAACTTTTAAGAGCCCTGTCCAGTATGCTGGGGCTGAAGGTTGACCCGGGCGAGATTGGGGATCCGAGGAAGCTCGTAAGCGTATTATCGCCATTCGATTTCGGCGCCCTTACGAGGAGGGAGGAGAGGTCCAGGCCTGAATGGTTTGTTTAAGCCATCTTTCATCTAAACCGGAAATATTTATTGTTGTTTGTTATCCTTTAAATAATGAGGTTTGATTCTGAATAAACCTTATTTTTACTCTTGGCTTATGCCGTAAATACTCTCTTAAGGCTTCCAGCCATATTTTGTCGCCCTAGATGCCGTGCTAGCTAACCTAAAAATTATTGTTATAAAAATTTTGATGGGGTTTATTCGCCTTTTGTTTCCCTGACGAATTGTTCGTATATCTTCTGAACTCTCTCTGCCGCTGGACCAGTCCCCTCTACAACGCCATCCTGCGTAACTTTGATTCTATCCATAACCCATATGAAACCCTCTTTCTCATAGAGCTTAACCATTCTTGGGAAGACCCTCTCTAATCTATCTGCTAAGCCCTTTAAATCGAAGGGCTTCTCCACCGAGAAGATTTCAGCCACTCTACTCCCACTGATTATGATTTTTGGTATTGTTCGCCCCTTATCATCTTTCGCATCTGTTAGGCATAAGCTTAAGCTGCTTGGATCTATTCCACTAAGGGTTCCAGAATATGTTTTTCCATCAATAGTCATAACGCTAACGGTCTTATCAACCAGTAAACTAACCTCTGTTACGAACCTCCTCTCAGCAGCCGACATAATTTTCTCCCTTAAACCAGCCCTTAATATTATTGCACTCGGAATTTATTATTTTTGCTGGATTAGCCCGCGCCTCATATGCTGCTTCAGGATGAGGATTGTGTTCGGCGGGACATCATCATAGACAACTACGTTCGGTCCAATCCAACAGTTGCAGCCAATTGTTACACCGGGCATGAATAGGGCTCCAACGCCGGTTAAGACGTTATCGCCCATAACAACGCCCATCTTAACCCTACCACTATCAACAACCTCACCCTTAATCCTCATTTTAACGGTCTTCCTATCAAAGCGGAGGTTAGCTGAGATAGACCCAGCTCCAAGATTACAGTTCTCGCCTATAATGCTATCGCCTATATAAGATAGGTGCCCAACGTGGACATTATCCATCAACATGCTATTCTTAATCTCACATGCGTTCCCAACCCTAACGTTTCTGCCTATACTCGTGTAGGGGCGTATATAGCAGTTCGGTCCAATATCGCTCCCCCCGCCAATGAAGACCGGTCCCTCAATATATGATCCAGACCGGACTAAAACACCCTCATCGACAAAAACCGGGCCCTTGATCCTAGCCCCATCCTCAACCTCTCCTAGGATGGCTGGCTTAATCTGACTAAGCAAGCGCGCATTAGCTTCTAGGAGGTCCCATGGCCTCCCAATATCAAGCCATCTCTCCCCAGACACTTCTACAACTGAAACCCTTTTATTCTCTCTAATCATTAGCCGGATGGATTCCGTTATCTCCAGCTCGCCCCTCTCCGTCATCTTTGTCCGCTCTATATAGTCAAATATGTCTGGCGAAAACACGTAGATGCCAGCGTTAATTAGGTTGCTGGGAAAATCTATTGCTGGCTTCTCTATTATGTCGATCAGCTCTCCATTTTTCACTTTAAGGACCCCGAACTCCCCTGGTCTGTCGACTCTAACGGCGGCTAAAGTGGCATTCACATCTCCAAGATTAAATCTGTCCATGGCCTGCTTTATTGTCTCCGGAGGTGCCAGTATGTCTCCATTGACGGCTAAAAAGGGCTCATTAACATGCTCTCTGGCGGAGAGTATGGCGCTGGCCGTCCCAGAAATCTCCCTTTGATAAACATACTCTATTTTTGCAGAGTGTTTTGAGCCGTCACCAAAATACTCCTTAATAACGTCCGCCTTATAATTCACAACTATTAGGATCTTCTCTATCCCAGACGCCTTAAGCGAGTTTATTAAGTGTTCTAGGATTGGCTTTCCGCAGACCGGTATCATGTGCTTTGGTCTAGTATATGTTAGGGGTCTAAGCCTACGTCCCTCTCCGGCAGCTAACACAACGGCCTTCATCATATCCACTTTCGAGACAAGTTCTACCGTTTCCCCCGCCGAAAATTTTTAGTGTTAGCCTCGCAACTCTCCTTCCAAACTCCTTACAGAGCTCCTTATCCTCATCGCTTTCAGGGGCTTCGACAACAGCTAACCCATAGTGCTTATCCTCCGGGTTGCCCTGGACTATCATTCCATGAATTAGTAGGGCTTCAATTATGGAGAGCAGCGTCGTCTCAGCGCCGGTCGCCGTACCGCCGGAAGTTGTAAATGCCGCCCCAACCTTCCCCTCAAGCTTGCCATGTATCTCAACGCTTTTATCTAGAAGGGCCTTAACCTTCGCGCTCATAAGACCGAAATATGTTGGAGAGCCAATAATTATTCCATCAGCCTCTAGAAGATCATTCAGGCTTGTCTCATCAACCCTCTTCACAACACATTTTACGTCCCCAGCCGATCTAACACCCTCACTTATAAGATGGGCGGCTCTCTTAGTATTACCGGTCTTAGAGTCATAAACTATGAGTATATTAACCAATTTTTCAGCCCCCGACATGATTTCCTAAATCTTTATTTACTAACCAAGTCTTATAATTTCTAGGAAACTAGGTCTTAATTGCCTTAAAACTATTTTTGTTGGACGTAGTATGGTTTCTTGATGTATCTATATGCTTCTATAGCCGCAACTATCGCCTGACCTGTTGCGGATCCAATCTGCTTTACCGGATTTATAGTTACGTCCCCAGCCGCATAGACCCCCGGAACATTGGTTCTCTGAAGGGAATCGACAACTATGTAGCTTTCACTATTAACCTCTATCCCAGACGCCTTCGCGAAGTCGCTGTTAGGTACTTCCCCAATTAGGATGAAGACGCCATCAACGTCCAACGTGAACTCCTCCCCCTTCTCATTATTATAGAGAACTACCCCCCTAACCCTATTGTCCCCGATTATCTTCTTAACCTCAGTATTCCATAGTATCTCGATCCCCCTCCTAGTGATCTCCTTAACATAAATCTCTTCAGCCCTAAGCTGACTTCTTCTATGCGCCAAGCTGACTTTTACTCCGAGATCTGATAGATAGAGGGTCGATGTGACCGCAGTATTCCCCCCACCTACAACTAAAACCTTCATGTTCTTAAAGAATGGGCCATCACATAGGGCACAGTAGCTAACTCCCTTCCCCTCAAACTCTCCCTCCCCTGGAACATTAAGTCTCCTATGGCGTGAGCCTGAGGCGATTATGATCGATTCTGCCAAGTAGGTCTTCTTATCAGTCTTAACTGTCTTCTCACTGCCGCCAAGATCCAGCCCAATAACCTCCTCAAACTCCTGTATCTTGGCACCGAATTTTACGCATTGGCTGATCAGCTTCTCCGCCAACTCATAACCACTAATGCCATCCGGAAAGCCTGGGTAATTCTCTATTATGGGTATCTCATTTAATGCTCCGCCAGCCTGCCCTTTCTCCAAAATTAGGGTTTTAAGCCCACTCCTAGCGCCATATATCCCGGCCGTTAAACCAGCTGGCCCCGCTCCAATAATTATTAAATCCCATCTCTCCACGCTCAAACCCTCTACTTAAGATGGGCTATCTCATATCATTAAAATAGAGAGCAACTATTTAAAGAAAACCAAACTATACATCATCAATCATGCACAATCCTTCTTGAGGGTAAAACTTATATCTCTCAATTCTTGTTTATAAACACAAGAATTATTTAGTGTTAAGGGGGTTAATATGGCGTATTTAGCTCAGACCCCATCGGGTCAACCAATACTAATATTGAAAGAGGGGACTGCTAGAAGCCGGGGAAGGGAGGCCCAGAGAAATAATATCATGGCGGCTAGGGTCATCGCTGAGGCTATAAGGACAACCCTTGGTCCCCGTGGTATGGATAAGATGCTTGTTGATAGCCTCGGCGATATAACGATAACGAATGACGGTGCAACAATCCTTAAGGAGATTGAGGTTGAGCATCCGGCTGCTAAGATGATGGTTGAGGTTGCTAAGGCCCAGGACAACATGGTTGGGGACGGAACAACCACGGTTGTCGTATTAGCCGGAGAACTACTAAAGAAGGCCGAGGAGCTCTTAGACCAGAACGTCCACCCAACGGTCATAGTTAGCGGTTTCCGAAAGGCCTCTCAGAAGGCGATGGAGATCCTTGAAAAAGTAGGAATACCCGTAGACATAAACGACAGGGAGACTCTGAGGAAAGTCGCAATAACATCAATGGGCAGTAAAGCTGTCGGCATCGCCAGAGAATATTTTGCGGAGATAGCCATCGACGCGGTTAAACAGATAACTGAAAAGCGCGGTGATAAGTGGGTTGCCGACATCGATAACATCCAAATAATAAAGAAGGAGGGAGAGAGCCTACGCGATACACAGCTCGTCAGAGGCATAATACTTGATAAAGAAGTCGTTCACGCCGGCATGCCAAAGCGCGTAGAGAAGGCCAAGATAGCCCTACTTAACTGTCCGCTTGAGATCGAGAAGACGGAGATAAGCGCTGAGATAAGGATAAGAGACCCGCTCCAGATGAAGGCCTTCTTGGATAAAGAGACTGAGATGCTTAAGGGCATGGTTGAGAAGATAAAGAGGTCTGGCGCCAACGTGGTTATATGCCAGAAGGGTATAGATGACATGGCCCAGCACTTCCTAGCCAAGGAAGGCATCCTCGCCGTTAGAAGAGCTAAGGAGTCGGATATGGAGAAGCTGGCTAGGGCTACTGGAGGGCGTATAGTTATGAACCTCGATGACCTCAAGCCGGAAGACCTCGGCTATGCTGAGCTCGTTGAGGAGCGAAAGATCGGCGAGGACAAAATGGTCTTCATAGAGGGATGCAAGAACCCGCGCTCAGTATCAATATTAATACGCGCTGGCCTAGAACGCATGGTTGAGGAGGCTGAGAGAACAATACATGACGCGCTCTCAGTGGTCTCAGATGTAATAGAGAAGAACAAGATTGTTCCAGGTGGCGGCGCCATAGAGGCTGAGCTCGCAAAGGAGCTACGTAGGTACGCCGCGCAGATCGGCGGTAGAGAGCAGCTCGCCATAGAAGCATTTGCCGAGGCCCTTGAGGTCATTCCTAAGACTCTTGCTGAGAACGCTGGCCTAGAGCCAATAGACATAATGGTTGAGCTTAAGGCCGCCCACGAGAAGCCGGATGGGTTAGCGTATGGCGTTGATATATTCAGCGGTAAGGTCGTTAACATGCTTGAGAAGGGCGTTATAGAGCCATTAGTTGTGAAGGAGCAGGCAATTAAGTCTGCCGCTGAAGTGGCCTCCATGATCCTCAGAATAGATGATGTCATAGCGGCCTCTAAGCCTAAAGAGGAGAAGGAGAAGGGCGAGAGGAGAGAGGAAGAGGAGGAGACTTCTAAGACCCCTGAATTCGATTAGCCTCCTCCTTTCAAAGCAGAAATATTTTTCAATAAATTTTCAAATTTTTATTTTTTGGTGCATTCCTATGTCTGAGATACGTGAGATACCATCGGGTTTACACCGTTTTGAGAGGATCGGTGCACACACCCATATTAAGGGCTTAGGCTTAGACGAAAACCTCAGGGCGGTTAGAATTAAGGATGGTATGGTTGGTCAGGAGAAAGCTCGTGAGGCAGCCGGATTAATCGTCCAAATGATTAAAGAGGGCAAGCTGAGTGGGAGGACAATTATTCTAGCTGGGCCGCCTGGAACTGGGAAGACGGCTATAGCTATGGCTATAGCGAAGGAGCTAGGACCAAACGTCCCATTCATACAGATGAGTGGCAGCGAAATATATAGCAGCGAAAAAAAGAAAACGGAGGTTTTAATCGAGGCCATGCGAAGGGCCATTGGGGTCGAAATACATGAGATTAGGAAAGTCTATGAGGGTGAGGTTACAAGCGTCGAAGTGAAGACCGCGCCACACCCCTACAACCCCTACCAAAGGGTTCCGGAGAGCGTTAGACTCACCCTAAAGACAACTAAAGAGGAGAAGACCCTTGAGGCGGGCGCCTCAATTGCACAACAGATAATCACACAGGGTGTAACGGAGGGCTGTGTGATACAGATAGATGCTGAAACAGGAAGAGTTGTGAACTTGGGCTTAAGTGTGGAGAGCAGTAAGGCTAAGATGTATGAGATTGATGCGCGCGAAAAGGTTCCAAGACCCTCAGGCTCAGTTCTGAAGGAGAAAGAGTTTGTATACACTCTGACTTTGGACGATTTAGATAGAATGCATGCTAGGAGTAAGAGCGGCAGCCTCTTCTCAGTCCTCTTCGGCTTCAGTGAGTCTAAAGAGATAGATAGTGAGACTAGGGCTGCGGTAGATGAGATGGTTAAGAAGATGGTTGATGAGGGAAGGGCTTTCATACACCCAGGGGTCCTCTTTATAGACGATAGCCACCTCCTCGACCTAGAAGCCTTCAGTTTTCTTGGAAGAGCCTTGGAAAGCGAGCTTGTCCCAATAATTATACTTGCTACGAACCGTGGAATAACAACGATACGCGGAACTGATGTTAAGAGTCCAATGGGTTTTCCACTCGACCTCCTAGATAGAGCGGTTATAATAGCGACGCACGAGTATAGCCCAGAAGAGATAATGGATATCTTAAAGATTAGGGCTGAGGAAGAGAAAATAAGGGTTGATGAGGAGGCACTTAAGAAGCTGACCGAGATAGGTTCGGCATCGTCGCTAAGATATGCTGTTCAATTATTAAGTTTAGCCGCCCAAAACTCGAAGATTATGAAGAAGGATATCGTGACGATTGAAGATATCGAGAGAGTTCAAACATTATTCATGGATGTTAACCAGGCCGTGGATCACCTAAAGAAATATGAAATGAAGATGCTATATTACTAACCTAGATATTTTTTATAGTTGCCGTTTCTAAGCCATCTAAAGTAGGCTTCATCATAATTACTACTTGTGAGAATATAGTCTCTGATAAACTCCACATGCATCTTTACGAGCATCTTGACCCTTTCATCGCCAATATTAGATCCCCTCTCATCAGCGACGATAAACTCTCGAATTAAAACTTCCAGCGGCGTAAAATGGTATGGCGTAAAAATATAGCGCAGGGCGGCCTTGATACCATATTTCCTCATACTCTTTACAAGCCCCTTAGCAGCGTGATCTGATAGGCATACAGTTTTCCACTCACCGTCTTTAATCCAAGTCTTAAGTATATAATCGCCCTCATTAATAGCCGAACTAGAGAGATTACCTATTATCCTAAGTATTATGTCTCTCCACTCCTCAGCATCAACCTTCCCAGTAACATTGACCCTCAAAGTCAAAGCCGCTATCTTTTCAGCATCTTTTGTAGACAAGTTATCAAAGAAGCTATCCCTATAGCATACAATTTTTAAGTTTGGCTTTCTTAACTTTAATCCCCTTACTGTCAGAAGGATGGGTTTAAATCTATATTCCCATGAACTTATTGGCTCCCGTAAGATGCTGAGCCTCTTAACTTCCTCCATAAATTGCTCGTATGGGGCGCCAAATGCTAAATCATTAATCAGCCAATCTAACTCGTGTGGGATAGGAAGATATAAGGCGTCAAAGTCCACGCTTTTTAAGAGAAGAGCCGCCCTTTCATAAGCGGATCTTAGGTTATGAGGTAAAAACCATACCTCAAATTCGCTGGACATCCAAAAAGAAAAAAATTAAAATTTATTAGGTTAATTAGACCATGTACTTTAATAAAATTCTTTACTTTCCGGACCCCCGCCTTCTTTTGGAGCCTTTGGAACCTTCGTCTTTCCAGCCGCTATGACATCATCTATCTTCAATATCATCGTCGCAGCCTCAACAGCGGACTTGATGACTTGCTTCTTAACTAAAAGTGGCTCGTATACATCTAGCTCCCTCATATTTCTGACTTTACCGCCGAGGGCGTCAACGCCAGCCCATGTCTCACCCTTCTCATGCTTCGCCCTTAACTCCGAAATTATATCTATTGGGTCTAGGCCAGCGTTCTCAGCAAGAGCTATTGGAATCGTCTCAACCGCGTCTGCAAGGGCTTGCGCTGCCAGCTGCTCCCTACCTGAGAGAGTATTAGCATACTCTCTTATTGCTTTAGAAACCTCTATTTCAGGTGCACCTCCACCAGCTAAGACTTTCGGCTCCTGCATAACGTCCTTAACAACGGAGAGAGCGTCATGCACTGAGCGCTCAGCTTCATCGATGACCCGCTCGCTTCCGCCCCTTATTAATATCGCCACTGACTTCGGGTTCTTGCATCCCTCTATGAAGACCATTTTGTCCTCGCCGATCTTTCGCTCCTCAACGAGCTCAGCATAGCCGAGGTCTTCCGGCTTGAGGTCATCGAGGTTTGTAACTATGCGTCCCCCGGTGGCCTTAGCTAGCTTCTCCATATCCGACTTCTTAGCTCTTCTAACGGCCAGTATACCTGCCCTAGCTAGGAAGTGCTGGGCCATGTCATCTATACCCTTCTGGCATATAACCACGTTGGCGCCAGACCTCTTTATCTTCTCAACCATCTCACGTAGCATGTTCTCCTCTTCACGTAGGAAGGCTTCCATCTGCTCCGGCGTCTCAATGTTTATCTTCGCATCAAACTCCGTCTTCTCGATCTCAAGCGGACAGTCAAGGAGCACAATCTTAGCATTCTCGACCCGCTTTGGCATACCTGGGTGAACAACCTCTTTGTCGAGGACTATACCTTTGATAAGCTTTGTGTCCGCTATTGATTCACCGGGCTTCTTCTGGACTAGGATGTCGTCTAAATCAACCTTGTATTTATCGCCAACCTTCTGAGCCACGTGTAGGACAGCCTCAACAGAAATGTCAGCCAGATAATCCTTATTCTCTGAAACTAGTTTACTCGCCATAGCCGTCATAGCTATTTTCTTAAGCATTTCCTTATCTGTGGGCTCAACTGGAATAGATATCTTCTCTAAGACCTCAATGGCTTTTTCAGAGGCCTTCCTATAACCATCAATGATTACCGTTGGGTGGACATTCTTATTCAACAGCTCTTCAGCCTTCCTTAGTAGTTCTCCGGCTAATACGACAACCGTGGTTGTTCCGTCCCCAACCTCCTTGTCCTGGGCCTTAGCAACCTCAACCATCATCTTAGCAGCCGGATGCTCAACCTCAATCTCGTCGAGAATCGTTTTACCGTCATTCGTTATCGTTATATCGCCGAGGCTATCAACAAGCATCTTATCCATACCACGGGGGCCGAGTGAAGTTTTAACGGTCTCAGCTATTATCCTAGCCGCCATAATGTTGTTATGCTGGGCCTCCCTACCCCTAGATCTTGTGGAGCCTTCCTTTAATATTAGGACTGGGATGCCGCCACCAGCAGATGCCATAGAACTACCCCCAAGCTAGATTATATTATTTGGTATTATTGATTTTGCGCCGAGCTTATATACTTTTCGTTCACGGGAGAAAATCGTTTTTCTCATAGCTATAGACCCCTTAATTCACAACAATCTTTCTAAGACAATCTTCACAGAACCCATTTTTATCTAATGCTTTATTCTTAAGTAGCCCCTCATACATTAAGTCTATGGGCTTACCGTGATGTCTTAGCCCCCTATTATGCCCCAATCCATGCGCGGTAACCATAACAGCGTTTTTATCCCTTACAGTAAAGAAGGAAATTATGCCGACGTCTGTTGACACATAGTCATGAACCAGACCAACTATATGCTTTATCCCCTCAGATTCCAATCTAGAGAACATTATTATTACGGGATCCATAGTTACGGCCAATAAAAGATCTTTTATTTTCATCGTCCTCCGAAATCTTTTAACTTTATCGAGCAAATTATCGAGGATGAAGGTCCCATAGGATATCCCCTTAATCTCCACCTTTACATCATGTCTTACGGCGGCATCGCCAAGATATTTAACCTCATCCCACAAGCCCTTTGGAAAATACTCTAGGGCCCTCCAAATTATCTCAAGAAATTCCTCAATACTTTTATCCGAGTTATTAATGGTGAGCATCTTGATCGAGGGCAAACCTACCCCCTCAGGCCTTCCTCAATAAATTTATGGAGGATAAAGACTCTATAAAGCTATTTTGTTGAGGTGCCCTCATGAAATTTGAAGTGATCCTGCTTAGCGCTATTCATGGCTTAACTGAGTGGATGCCGATCTCCAGCATTGGACACTTAAAACTGGCCGAGATAGCTCTCGGACTACGACTACCAGTACTCTTTAATATCGCCCTACACGTTGGCACATTAGCGGTTGTAACTGCCTTCTTTAGAAATGATGTAAAAAAATATTAAGGGGGCTTATAAAATTCGACCTCTTCAGGTCTGAGGGCGGCATTATCCTTCAAAGGATCCTTATTGGCACAATATTTACGGCCATAACGGGCTTCATCACATTGCCCCTCGAGCCCCTCTTCCACGAGATTACAATGATAGGGATATTGTTTCTGCTCTCAGGGCTGATCACATATTCGTCAAGAATAAGGCCCGGCGGAGAAAATCACATAGACTTTAAGAGGGCAGCCCTCATCGGCCTAGTACAAGGTTTTTCTATACTGCCCGGTTTATCTAGAAGCGGACTCACGATATCCGTAGCATTAATGCTTGGGGTAGAACGCAAAGAGGCCTTCAAATTTTCCTTCCTACTCTCAATCCCGGCGGTACTTGGAGGGCTAGTAATAACGTTAATAACGCAGCATAATATTCTCTATGAAGCTGGACTAGATCTTGGGGATCTATTTCTTGGCGCCCTTATATCAGCACTTTTAGGCTACTTTTCGCTGAATATTCTAAGAAAAACCCTTAAATATTTCCATAAATTCGCCTTTTATCCGCTCCTTCTCGGCTTTTTACTCACTCTACTGGGAAGATTTTAGGCAATTTTTTTATGCACATTTTTGATCAAAAAAGCTTTAAATATTACATAAAAACACAGTTTATTAACAGTTGGTGAGCTCTATTGGCATCGAAAAATAACAGGGTTCCAATAAAGTTCCGTATACGATTAGTTAACATTTCAGACCTCAAGTCCCATGAAAGCACGGATAGTGTTAGGCTAAAATCCCTTAAGGAAGAAATATATTCTGATGGCGTTCTTAAGAGACCCATTGTAATAGATGATAAAACCAAAATTATAATTGATGGGCATCATAGAGTGGAAGCCCTACGCCTCCTAGGTTGCACAAGAATACCTGCCTGCTGCGTAGACTACACATGCGATAAAATAGGCTTAAAATCGAATTTAAAAAACATAGAGATAACGAAGGATAAAGTTATGGAGGCGGCCCTAAACGGTTGCTTATTTAATCCTAAATCAACATGGCATTATATTAAGCTCGGAAACAACATAAGACACATATCATATATACAAAGAAGAGTTGATATGCCGCTTAAATCACTTAAATAAGGTTTTCGGCTCTAACAAACACTATTAACAGCAAGGAGGGAAGAGAGCCCACGGGAAACCCCAAAAACGATATAATTCTACCACAATAATGGTTTCCCTGGTCTCTCCCCTCAAAAAGAAAAATAAAGGTATGGGAATAAAAGCTTTACTCTAATTAAATATCGGTTATCAGTGTAGGTGCATTAAAGTTTTTAGATGTAAGATTTTGAGCTGGTTAAAAGCGACCTTTTTTCTTTAGGCTTTTTGGCTTTAATCAAATTTTTCTGTCTTTTCTTTAGTCTAATTTTTTTGATAATTAAATTTAAGTTTTTGTATGCCCAATATCTTCATTGCAGTATGTATGCCGCATCCATATATTATCGTTGACTGCACACTTGGGGGTGGCCTGTTACTTGAAGTATGTTAGGAAAAGGGATGGTAGGCTGGAGCCCTTCGATCAGGAGCGTATAACTAATGCCATATGGAAGGCTGCTAAGGCTGTCGGTGGCAAAGATAAGGAGCTTGCAAGGCGCTTAAGTGACATTGTTGTTGAGGAGCTTAAGAGGCGCTTCGGAGAGGATGGCGTGCCAACAGTTGAAGAGATTCAAGATATCATTGAAAAGGTTCTTATAGAGAATGGGCATGCCAAGACAGCTAAAGCCTTTATATTATATCGGAAGCAACACCAGGACCTAAGGGACCTAGCTGAGATACTTAGCTCCACAGAGCTCGTTGAGCAATATCTCAATCTAGAGGATTGGTATGTCCGCGAAAACTCAAACATGAGCTTCTCACTTCAGGGATTAAATAATTATTTGACGACAAAAGTTATAGAAAAATACTGGACGAATAGGATATATCCGCCAAATATCGCTGAGGCCCATCGGTCTGGCGATATACATATACATGACCTTGGAGTATTAGGGCCCTACTGTGTCGGATGGGATTTAAGGGAGCTGCTCCTTTCAGGATTTGGTGGGGTTCCCGGTAAAATCGAGAGTAAGCCTGCAAAGCACTTTAGAACCGCCCTCGGCCAAGTCGTTAACTTCTTCTATACGTTGCAGGGCGAGGCTGCGGGGGCGCAGGCGTTCAGCAACTTTGATACCCTTCTGGCGCCCTTCATCCGATATGATGGCTTAGACTATGAGGAGACAAAGCAGGCGCTTCAAGAGTTCATATTTAACATAAACGTTCCTACGAGGGTTGGTTTCCAAACACCGTTCACAAACATAACACTCGACCTCAAGGTTCCAGAGTTCATGAGAGATGAGCCGGTGGTTTATGGTGGTAAGTTAGTTGATGATACATATGGCGAGATGCAGGACGAAATAGACATGTTTAACATGGCTCTGGCTGAGGTTATGGCTGAGGGGGATGCTAAGGGGAGGGTCTTCACCTTCCCAATACCAACATACAATATAACTAAGGATTTCGACTGGGGCTCGCCCGTCTCCCAGAAAATATTTGAACTGACGGCTAAGTATGGCGTACCCTACTTCTCAAACTTCGTGAACAGCGATATGAGGCCCGAGGATGTTCGGTCGATGTGCTGCCGCCTAAGAATTGATAATAGGGAACTACGTAAGCGTGGCGGAGGCTTCTTCGGCGCCTACCCGCTCACCGGCTCAATTGGAGTCGTCACAATAAATTTGCCTAGAATTGGATATCTGGCGAGGGACGAAGATAGATTCTTTGAGAGACTTGACGAGTTAATGGACTTGGCCAAGAATAGCTTAGAAATAAAGCGTAAGATTCTTGAGAGGTTTACTGAGAAGGGATTATATCCATATTCGAAGCATTATCTGCGCTTCATCAAGGAGAGTTTCGGCGCATACTGGAAGAACCATTTCTCAACGATTGGCATAATAGGCATGAATGAAGCCCTCCTAAACATGTTTGGCTATGGAATTGAGACTGAAGAGGGCTTAAAATTCGCAATTAAGGCATTAATGTTCATGCGTGATAAACTTCTAGAGTATCAGGAGGAGACCGGTAACTTATATAATTTGGAGGCCACCCCCGCTGAAGGGGCGTCATATAGGCTTGCGAAGCTAGATAAGAAGAAGAATCCAGACATAATAGTTGCTAATGAAAGGTATCTTTCTATGGGCGCTGAGCCATTCTATACAAACTCAACCCACCTACCAGTAAATTATACAGGGGATCTCTTCGAAGCCCTTGAGCACCAAGACAAGCTCCAGCCACTTTACACTGGCGGCACGGTCTTCCACATATTCCTAGGAGAAAGAATATATTCTTGGGAAATTGCGGCGATGCTCGTTAAAAAGGTTGCACATAGCTATCATATACCGTACTTCACTTTGACGCCAACATTCAGTACATGTCCAACACACGGTTATATGGGCGGTGAGCACAAGGTCTGCCCAATATGTGGGGCCGAATGCGAAGTATACTCAAGGGTGGTTGGATATCTAAGGCCAGTGGATCAATGGAACGACGGGAAGCGGTCAGAATTTAAGATAAGGAAAACGTATGATAAAGCGATAGCTCTAGCCGTCCATGAAGTGTCCGCGTGACTTTCGGAGAGATATTAGAGCTGGAGGAAGCCTAGCGGGGCTCATTAAATTTGAAATTTAGTGGTATACAGAGGACAAGCTTAATCGACTTTCCTGGAAGGATATCCAGCGTCCTCTTTACACCGGGCTGCAACCTCCGCTGCCCCTATTGCCAAAACTGGAGGATAGTGATTAATCCTAAGGGGCCATTCATCTCGGAGGATGAAGCATTAAATATACTTAAGGCGCGGAGAAGATTCATTGACTCGGTTGTGATAACTGGTGGGGAGCCTCTAATATATGATGATGCTCCATTATTTATTAGAAGACTTAAGGAGATGGGCTTCGCAGTAAAGATTGATACAAACGGCTTCTTCCCAGGGAGACTTGAAAAGTGTTTAGAGTATGTTGATTATGTGGCTGTGGACGTTAAAACCTCCCCAAAAAAATATCATCTGCTTGGAGCCGGAAGCGTAAAGCCGCTGCTTGAAACCATCAACATCCTTAAGGGAAGCAGCATCGACTACGAATTTAGGTGCACTGTTGTTCCTGAAATAGTTGAGGAGGGAGACATATCTGAGATGGGGGGACTCGTGAGGGGGGCTAAGCGCTTCGCTTTCCAGCAGTTTGTACCCGATGACGCCATGCACGAAAAATTCAGAAAAATTAAACCGTATCCAGAAAACACAATAAAACAATTCTCAAAAATAATGGAAAAATATGTTAAAGAGGTTATCTTGAGAATCTAGCTTAAACCAAATTTTTTATCCTTTCAGCTCCCTAAACCTTCTCTCCGAGATAAGGGACGCTTTATCTGGAGTGAAAACAAAATACTTAAAAACCTCCTCTAAAATTACTAGAAGCTAGTGGTGGGCGGGTAGATCAGCCTGGTATGATCGCGGCGTTGGCATCGCCGAGGTCGAGGGTTCAAATCCCTCCCCGTCCACTCATTTGCGCTTGCGAAATATCATGAATCCATTGGGTGTTGTGCAAACGTACTCGAAGCCGACCTTAATGAGTACTTTAGCCCTTTAGCCTAAGCTCTCTAGAATATTTTGTATTAATGGTTTGAGCGGCGGTATATCTTTCTTTATCGTTTTCCACAGTATTTTAATATCTATGCCGAAGTATTCATGGATCAATTTGTCTCTCATTCCAGCCATCTTTCTCCATGGAATCGAAGGATATTTGTCTCTAATCAACTTGGGTATGTGCTTTACCGCCTCGCCTATAACTTCGATGCTTCTAATCACGGCATTTATAGTCTTTCTATCTCTTGCAAAATCCTCGAAATCCATGTTTCTTGTGAAATCTTCGATATCCTTGATTGAGTCAAGTATGTCTTGTAGGTAATCCCTATAATCCCTTTTCCTCATAGGTAGACAACTTCTCTCAAAATGCGTTCTCCAATCCTAGGCTTTAGAGCCTCTCTTGTAACAAGGTCAACCTTTAAGCCGAGCAGTTTACTTAAGTAATCCTCTAAGTCCATGAATTCAAAGAGGCTCGGCGGCTCCTCAAATTCAACTAAGATATCGATATCGCTCTTCTTCCCCTGCTCACCCCTAACAAAAGAGCCGAAGATCCCAATCTCCTTAACTTTAAATCTCTCCCTCAATTCACCTTTATGCTCAGCCAAAACCTTTTTTATCTCTTCAAGAGACCTCACGTTTAAACACCCACTTTTAAACTAAGATTAACAGAATTTAAACATTTAACCCTCGCTTTACCTTAAAAGAGACCTCTCTAATCGCCCAAAATCCTTATTTTAGAATTTAACGATCTTCAGCTCAATAATGGTCTTAACCGTTTTTATCAACTTTTTCGACCAACTCTTTAGCCATAAAACTATCTCTATAAAAATATGGAAAAACATATAGGCGTTCTCTAGAGAAGTTAAGCTAGTTGCGAAAGCGCGATATGTTTGAAAACCTTTTGCCTCGCAACACGCTTTCGATATATTGTGTTACAAACATAAATTGCTGCGGTGAAAATATGAAGAAGCCTATATGCTATGTTGATGGGAGGAAAGTGGACAATAAAGACGTTGAAGTATTGCTTACGCAGGAATGCGTAGACTTCCTATTTATGCCATGCTGGAAATCTATGATTAAGATACCGGAAGAGATTGTGGAGACTGTTTTTAGAACGTGCACCGAGATAGAGGCAAAGGGAGACTTTCAAGTTCAAGATCATACTTAGCTACAAACCAGATGTGAAAAGGCAAAGGTGCAAGCTATTGGTCATTTACAGCCCGACAAGAGACCAAGCCTATAGGAGGGCTGGCTGGATAGTGAGCAAATTCGGCCTAAAAAGCTTCAACCGATTGGAGAAAGGCTATTATTGGGTGGAAGAATACCCCTCAAACCAGCATGTGACACACAAAACCTACCTGCAAAGCGCAATAATTTAATTCTCCATTATATTATGGCGCATAATTTTTAGTGTGTGCTTTTAGCCTCTCAATCTCCCGGATAATTTCGTAACCCGTTAAAGGATTTCTGTTCAGAAGCAGCAGTATAGCCAATTTTTGTATAGCCTTTCAACATCTCCTTAACCCAGAATCTAGCGAAAAGTTATTTAGGTAGTATATTTTTCCGTATGAAACATGCTGGTCTTGCGCATGGTCAAATTACTATTACCCTCAATATGTGCGGCAATAAAAAACGGGCGATTTACAAAGGGGTGTAAAGCGATGATAAACATTTACTGCCCCTTTAGAAGTTCGCGGCGCTTAAGCTGGATAGTTAGAGTTGATTGGATTGCTTGAGTTGTTAGGTTTGTTTGGCAATGTACTTATTCTTTTGGTTTCGCTTTTTACTCTTGACTGTGCAAGTGATCTGGCGGTTGATAATGCTGTTATAGTTGCGGAGATAACGGGCTTGGGAAGACAATCATTGGTTTTATATTCATTGCATTGCTCACAACATTGCCTGAACTAAGCGTCTCTGTTTTGGCAGCAACGGGCATAGAAGATGTAGGTGTGGCTATTGGAAACGCTTTAGGCTCAATTATTGTGAACATATGTCTTATACCTGGAGTAGCTTTTCTAAATTATCCTTTAAAAATTCGGAAACGCATGCCATTATAGTTAGGGAGAAGGTGGAAACTCTTTACTTTGGACTTTTCACAGCCTCAATTGTTCCCTTAATTCTGATTTATATTGGGTATGCAAGCAGGGTTATAGGCATTATTCTCATAGCACTTTTCGTATATAATCTTTATAGGTTCTCAAAGAGAAGAAAACCCAAAATTGTGCAGTTCTTGCCAAAAATGGAAATTTAAAGTCTCATGCATTTTAACAGTAGCTGGAGTGATCATTGTTGTAGTAAGCGCCTACCTCATATTAGATTCAGCAGCTTATATTGCCGAGTGGATAGGAATACCCATGTGGTGATAGGAGCCACAATGGTTGCTTTTGGAACAAGCCTACTAGAATTTGCAAAACAGCGTAAAATCATCTTTGAAGGGTCAGGTTGAGCTTGCTTTAAGTAACATTGTTGGAAGCTGCTTCATGAACGTAACTCTTATCCTCGGAGTCGCCTTATTGGGCCAAAATTTCAGTGTGAGCATGGCAGCATACACGGGCCTAGCCACATTTGCATTAATAGCATGTTCAATCCTATGGTATTTCATTTCAAATAAAAGAATAGGCTGGAAAGAAGGCGCAATACTTCTCTATATTGTTTCTAGTGATCATCTTCGGCTACAAAGTATAGAAGCATTAAGTTCATGCAGAATAAAAGAGGATTGTGCATATCGCGCTTCTATTTAATGTTTGAGTTCACCCTGTTAAAGGCTCATGTTAGCCTTTAACAATCTCCATGAAATTTTTGATCAACTTTTCGCCTGGCTTTCCAGACTTTTCTGGATGAAATTGCACGCCAAAAATATTTTTCTGTGCTATGACGGATGCGAATTTGACGCCGTACTCGGTTTTTGCGGCGATTATATCCTCATTTACTGGGACGGCATAATAGCTGTGAGCGAAGTAAAAGTAATCTTTTTCGCCTATGCTGTCCAGAATATCGACTGGTTTAATATCTTTTAGAGTATTCCAGCCCATATGTGGGATCCTAACGCTACTAGGCAATTTGATAACTTTGCCGCTTAAAATGCTTAACCCTTCCCCAGAGCTTTCTTCGCTCTCCTTAAAAAGTAGCTGCATGCCTAGGCAGACGCATAGGACCGGTATGCCTTCTCTAATCAGCTCCAGTAGATCATCTTTAAGTCTCCTTATGTTTTCAGCTCCTGCCCCAAAATTGCCGACGCCCGGAAGAACAATTGCATCTATACCGCTAAGGCTCCGCTTATCTGAACTCATTATCACGTTAAAACCAGCTCTTTCTAGAGAGCGTTTTATGCTGAAGAGATTTCCAACACCATAATTTATTATCGCAGCCCTCGGCATTATAACCCCCCTTAAAGCTCGGGCGCCGCCAGCTCTCACATGTTCTGTAGGGGAATAAAATAGCACTTTATTCCCACTCTATCGTTGATGGCGGCTTATTTGTTATATCGTAAACAACTCTTACGACTTCTGATATTTCATTGGTTATTCTCGTCGATATTCTCTCCAAGATTTCATATGGGATTTTAGCGAAGCTCGCGGTCATGGCTTCTTTACTCTCAACGATTCTTATGGCGACTACATATCCGTAGGCTCGAGCGTCACCCTTAATGCCAGTTGTTAATGTATTAGTGAGGACAGCGAAATATTGCCATAGTTTGCTTTGTAGACCCGCGGATTCTATCTCCTCTCTAACAATCTTATCTGCTTTACGGAGGATCTCAACTTTTTCTGATGTAATCTCACCAACTATTCTTACTGCTAAACCGGGCCCTGGGAAAGGCTGTCTGAAAACTATTTCTTTAGGTAAACCCAGTCTTCCGGCAACCTCCCTAACCTCATCTTTATATAAATCTTTAAGCGGCTCAACTATTCCCTTAAATTTTATCTTTAAGGGAAGACCTGCCACATTATGGTGACTCTTTATCTTATCGGAGAACCTTCTGAAACCGGACTCTATTCTATCCGGATATATTGTGCCCTGAATCAAATGTTCTGCGCCAACTTTCTCGGCAACCTCCTCGAAAACCCTAATAAACTCTTCACCGATTATCTTCCTTTTAAGCTCTGGATTAGTAATGCCCCTCAACCTATTATAAAATCTCTCTCTAGCCTCTACAACTATAAGGTTCATGCCCATTTTTCCGAATACTTCTTTAATGAACTCTGGTTCACCTTCTCTCATGAAACCGTGATCTACGAAGACTGCTGTTAGATGTTCCCCAATGGCCTTCATAGCTAATACGGCTGCAGTGCTTGAATCTATGCCGCCGCTTAAAGCAATAATAGCCTTCCCATTCCTAACAGAAGCCTTCACCTCTTCTATAGCCCTCTTAATGAAGTCGCTCATCTCCCAGTTTTGCTGGCAGCCGCAAATATCAAAGATGAAGTTCCTCAATATTAGCATACCGTTCTCGGTGTGCGTAACTTCTGGGTGCCATTGAACCCCAAAAATAGGCTTACTTTTATGCTTAAATGCCGCTATTGGGCAGTTATCGGTATAAGCAAGTATCTCATACTCTTCCGGAAGGCTGTAAACCGCGTCACTATGGTTCATCCAAACCTTCTCCTTTAAACTTAATCCCTTTAAGATGCCTACTGGCTTAATGAGGGTCACATATGTCACGCCATATTCGCCTCGATCAGCTGGTTTAACAACTCCTCCGGCTATATATGCTAAAAGCTGATGCCCATAGCATATGCCTAAAACTGGTAAACCCATATCTAAGATAGGGTTGAGCTTTAGGGTATCACCTTTATATACGCTTAATGGTCCACCCGAAAGAATCAAACCCTTAACATTCAGCCTTTCATTAAGCCTAAGTATTTCTTCAGGAGTAATATCGCATGGAACTATCTCCGAGTAAACTCTATTCTCTCTAATCCTCCTAGCTATTAAATGGCAGTATTGACCGCCGAAATCAAGCACCACTATAGCGTCATACCTCAATGAAACCACCATCTATCAGCCTTTTTCAGCCATATAATCTTCCATAGGGTCTTGTTGAGACTGGCACTACCTTAACAAATTTATCGGCTATAACCTCATTTATGCTTATCTCCAAGTCAAAATATGTGAAGAATTCCTTAACAAGATCTCTTATTAAGCGGAGATCATATTCATCAGTCTCCTCAATCTTTCAACATCCCCCTTTTATGCTGGAAAAAAGATTTATTAGGATGGAATTACTGCAGGGGAAGGCTAGAAGGAACAAACTCCTCATTTTCTACGTTAACATGCTTGGTGGTCAAGACGAATTAGTCTTTGATGGACAAAGCTTAGCAGTAGATAGAAATGGTGACTTAATAGCGTTAGGTAAACAGTTTGAGGAGGACCTAATTATAACGGATATTGACTTACGAAATGGAACTGCTAAAAAAGTTGAACCTTAACATATTGTAGAGAAGAGGAAATGTTTAACGCAATTGTGCTGGGTATACGCGATTACTTCAGAAAAACCGGGTTTAAGAAAGCTATTGTTGGGATGACGGTGGTATCGATTCATCTTTAACTGCATGCATCGCGGTGGAGGCGTTGGGAAGAGAAAATGTCATAGGGGTTTACATGCCCTCTAAATATTTAAGTCAACATGGTAAAGAAGATGTCCGGAAAGTAGCTGAAAACCTGGGAATACTCTTTATAGAGATCCCAATCCAAGAAATAATTGAGAGTTACCAAAGGATCATGGAGAAGCCTTTAGAAGCTGAGGGCATCTTCTCTATTCTCATGTTTAATAACTTTTTTCGCCTAACTGATCTAGAGTCTCTGAAGAACTAGCACTCTAAGGTTCTTACTGGTAGTCTTTTTATCTTCGGCAACATTTTCCGTGCGAGTTTTAGGCAGATATAGTTTCATAAAAACATGGAAAATTATTATATGGGTAAAAAGACCTGTATAACATAAAATAAATAAGAAAATAATTTTGGAGCCGCCTATATGATGGGATCTCATGAAATATCAAGGAAGGAAATTGAAATATTGAGGATTTTGAGCGAATTGACAGAGCCTGTCGGGTCAACTTTTATTAAGCGGGAGCTTGAAAAGAGAGGTTTTTTCTTAAGCGAGAGGACTATAAGGTATCATCTTAAAATGTTAGAGCTTAGGGGATTAGTTTCCGGACATGAGAAGGGTGGAAGGACTATAACTGAAAAGGGTCTTGAGGAGTTAAGTAGGAGCTTAGTTTCACAAAGAATCGGCTTCGTTATAACGCGCTTCCTTTCGATGGCTTACTCGGTTACATACGACTTGGCAACCGAGAGTGGGCTGGTTGTCGCAAATATTTCGATTGCGGATAAAGATTCTCACGATAAAATTATAGAGGTGGTAAACATGCTTCATGAGACAAATCTGCTCTTAGCCCCCTACATTAAGATTCTAGACGAGAATGAAGAATATCAAAACATATTTGTTCCTGAAAGCAAGATTGCTCTTTTCACCGTCTGCGATTTAACAATTGATGGAATATTGATTCATTCTGGCATACCAATATTTTTTAAATATGGTGGATTAGTTCAGGTTGTAAATAGGAGACCGCTACGCTTTATCGAATTGATTTCATATGAGGGAACAACAGTGTCGCCACTTGAGCTTTTTGTGCGAAGCAACCAGACTTCAATAATGAAAGTCATAAGAACGGGGTCGGGGATACTGCCAGCCGCAATGAGGGAGATACTTGCCGAGGCTAGAGAAAAAACATTGGAGATTCTGTCGGCATTGCGGGACAAGGGATGGGGCGGCATATTATCTATATCAGCGCCTAATGAGCCCTTACTGGGCGTTCCAATATCTATGGACAGATTCGGCTTATGTATGGTTGGAGGTTTAGCTCCGGGAGCAGCCTTAACGGAAGAGGGCATAAAAGTGGAGACCTTTGCACCACACTGTCTAATTCCAATAGAAGAAATGAAAAGAATATAATTAGAAAATCGATACCTACACTAATGCCTCCTCATTAAATAAGAGTTGATTGATTTAGCTGCTTTCTTCCCCGCCTCTATAGCCTTTATAACCGATGCCGCTCCGCTAACAACATCGCCGCCAGCAAATATCCCGGGAGCAACCTCCAGTGTCTCTGGATTAGCTACTATCGTCTTATCCTTCGATATTCCAATTTTCCTAGAAGAGCCTGTTATAGCTATGGTATTTGGTATATGCTCAGTTGCTATGACGACTAAGTCAGCATTATAGAGGAAATTCGATCCCTCAATTGGAGTCATCTTTAACTTACCGGTCTTGCCGTCAATCTCCTGCCTTAATCTTACGAGCTCAACCTGCCTAACCCATCGCTTCTCATCACCAATCAATCTTAATGGTTTAGTTGCTGGTACTGGCTTTACACCCTCCTCTATACCACGCCTAATATCGTCTGCGCGCCCCAC
>JAWAZE010000011.1:0-50896 GCA_038817885.1 Bathyarchaeia archaeon
CAAGTAGGGATAAGGAAAAGAGTATTGTTAAAGAACTAATTTTTGATGCATGCACAAGGCTTGCAAAGGAGGGTGCGTTTTTTAACAGGCCATATGGCCCTATGGCTAATTTAATAGATGCATCTTATAAAAAACTTTTAAGGCAAGTGAAGAGCATATTTGATCCAAACAATATAATGAACCCTGGAAAAGTGGTTTAGAGGTGTATGATGATGCCCCTTGAAGATTATCGTCGCCAGGTTTGGAATTGCTACAGATGTTCAAGTGGTGAATATGTTAGTTTGTGGGAGATGAAGAGCAAAAGGTTTTCCAAAATTTGTCCTAGCGTAACAAGATTTTTATGGGATATCTATGCATGCCACGGTAAGATGGACTGTGCGAGAGCTCTAATAGATGGAAAACTCCAATGGAACGATACTCTTATTGATGCAATCTATAAATGTACTTTATGCGCAGCTTGCGACGTCCGATGTAAACGGGCCGGTGTCATAAATGTTCTTGAGGTTCTTGAGGAACTTAGAGCTAAGTGCGTTGAAGATGGATTCCTAAAGATTCCAGCGCACAGAAAGACTCTTGAAAGTCTTAAGCGGTACGGTAACCCTTTCGGCGTTGCTGAAAGACAGCAAAGAATTGTATGGGCACAAGAGTTAGAGTTTAATGTCAAGATTATGCCAAAAGAGAAAGCTCCTGTTCTGCTTTATGTGGGCAGCATGTACGCACTAGAACCCATAGTTAGAGAAACTATTAAGTCTATTGCTCGGGTATTAAAGATGGCAGAGGTGAATTTTGGACTTATCGAAAACGAAATAGACGATGGTTTATACGCTCTTCAGCTCGGAGAGAGGGGATTATTTGAGGAAATAGCGGAGAAAAACATTAAAATTTTCAACGATTTAGGAATTCAAACTCTAATTACGCCTGACCCTCACGCATATAACGCCTTTAAAAGATACTACCCGAAAATAGGGAAAATTGAGGCGAAAGTCCTTCATGTAACAGAGTACCTTCAAGAATTGATCGAGTGTGGAAAAATAAAGCTCAAGGCGTCTTTTAATGGATTAACTATAACTTATCATGATCCATGCAATCTGGGAAGGGTGTGTGGTTTATACGAACCACCAAGAAAAATAATTGAGTCTCTCAGAGGAGTGGAATTTAATGAAATGGAGAGGATTAAAAATAACGCCTGGTGTTGCGGGGCTGGAGGCGGGGTTATGGCTGCCTATCCAGAGTTTATGGCGTGGACTGCAAATGAACGTATCGAGGAAGCGGAATCTACTGGCTCGTCTATTTTGGTTACTTCATGTCCGTGGTGCGAATACACCTTTAAAACTGCCGTGGAGGCAAAAAAATCACATTTAGGCGTTTATAATATTATAGAGCTTTTAGAAAAAGCTTGTGGATAAAATTTGATGTTTAAATGCTTATAGGATGTGAGTTATATGGAAAAAGAAGATTTTATCGATGAAGAAAAACATGAAACGATAAAAAGATATTTAGAAGCCATTTTGGGCCCAGAATATATAAGCGACGACCCTGCGATTCTAGAATGCCATGCAAAGGATTCTTCGCCATCAGGCATATTGTTTGGCAAAAGGCCTGAATTTGTAGTATTGCCCGGAAGCGCCGAGGATGTAGCGGCCGTCGTGAGGATTTGTAACAGATTCAAGAAACCATTTATCACAGGGGCTTTAATGTATCAGTCGACATGCACTCCCTTAAGGCCAGGTTATATGCTCATAGATATGAAGAGAATGAATAAAATAATAGAAATAAATGAAAAAGATATGTACGCAGTTGTTGAACCTCTCGTCACGTTTGCTGAACTAAATGCAGAAGCCCAAAAGCGAGGCCTATTTGTTCAAACTCCTCCAGCTGGCATGTCTTCAGTTGTGGCAAACCACCTGTTTGCAGGTTTCACGCAATTAAGTTGGCGTTTCGGAATTTCGACGAGGAATATACTAGCTTTTGAATGGGTGTTGCCGACAGGCGAAATAGTAAAAACTGGTTCGCTTAACAGTAGTTCTTGGATATGGGGTGAGGGGCCCGGACCTGACCTTAGAGGCCTAATAAAAGGTCTTTTTGGCGTAGGATCGGGATTAGGAATAGTGACTAAGATGGCAGTAAAATTACATCGTTGGCCAGGCCCTAGAGATTTTACGAAGTGCGTCAAAAGTTCATCGCCATATGTAGATAATGCGTGGAAGGGAGGCTGGAAAATGGAGTTTAATCTTCCACCAGATAAAATTAGGAACTATATAATAGCGTATCCAAGTATTGAGAAATTATGTGAAGCTATAAAGAAGCTAGGAGAAGCTGAAATATGCGCGAGTGTGGCGCACCTTCCCGCATGGTTCATGTGCTGTGAAAGTGCACAATCGCAGCAAGAATTCTGGGACTTGTGGAACAGCAATTACTATCAAACTTTAGGAGATATTTTGGGTCCAGGGATACCCGCATATGCGCTCTTCGTCACAATTGCAGGTTTTACCTCACCAAAACAACTGGACTATGAAGAGAAAGTTCTCACAAAAATCGTAGAAGAAACGGGAGGCAAATTTGTTCCGAAAGGTTCAAGGGTATACTACGAGATGATAACCTGCTACTTTGCTGGCGAGATATGGAGACCCGCAGGTGCCAAAAATATGAGACCTAGGGGCTCCTTTGTACCTACGAGGTTCATTTTTGAGTCTGTTGAGAATGCTGCTAGAATATATCAATACCTTTACAAATGGACGGTTGAAGCAGCTAGCGCTCACAATTTACTTTATCCTAGCGAAGGAGGTTTAGGTGATTTTGGACACTTCGGTCTTATAGCATCATATGATTTTGGATACATGATTCATGTAGCTGGTTTTAATATGTATTATGATCAGTCAGATTTTGAGCAGGTTGAGAATGTACGAAAAGTCATGAAGAAAGGGTTGGAGGACGATATAGAGAAAGGTATAGGCGCATCATATGCACCTCGTATACCAGAAGTGCACGCAGTAGTAGGTCCAATGCTATATAATTACCACATACTGCTACTAAAGGTAAAGAAGACTTTAGACCCGAATAACGTAGCTAATCCACCCTTCCCCATAGAAGTTAATGAACCTTAGTTAAAACTATTTTGGGGAAGCGGGTGAGGAATGGAGACTAATAAAAGAAAGAGAGATAGTAATGTTAAGACGAGCTATATATGCACAAATTTATTAGGATTTTGCGGCAGTTATTATCCGAATTTAGCTTACGCTAGAGATGGAAGAATAATAAGGATAAGACCTTACTTCCATGAAGGCTTTTCTTACAAGATAAAAACGAGAAGAGGTCTTTTCACCAGACCTGCAAGCAGTCTTCCAGCACCATATGAGTTAGCCTATAAGTTACGCGCTTACTCGCTAAATAGAGTCAAATATCCATTAAAAAGGATTGATTTTGACCCTAGAGGTGATAGAAATCCGCAAAATAGGGGTAAGAGTAAGTTTGTTAGGATAAGCTGGGATGAAGCACTAGAGATAATAGCAAGTGAAGTAAAGAGAATAAAGGAGATTTATGGTTCGCATGCTATTGCGGTCATGGCTGATGGACATGGGCAATCAACATGGCAGACACTACATTTCTACGCGCATGAACTATTTGAGCACTTAGGCGGATGCACGCATATAATTAGAAACCCAGACAGCTGGGAAGGTTGGTACTGGGGTGCAAAGCACGTATGGGGATGCGAATGGTGGACACGCGGCCTATACTACAACGACGCAATCTACGACGACGTCTTAGAAAATTCCGATCTCTTAATATTGACTGGCGCTGATCCAGAGACGACCTCTTGGGGTTTCGCTGGTCAAAGTGGTTCAATTGTTATGCGTTGGATTAAAGAGGCTGGCATAAGGGTTATCGCGATATCACCAGACGCCAACTATACTGTTGTTAAGTGGGCTGATAAATGGATACCGATAAGGCCAAACACCGACGCAGCCCTATACCTAGCAATAGCATATATATGGATCAAAGAGGAAACATATGATAAAGAATACATCAAAACCCACACCCACGGCTTCGAGGAATTCAAAAGATACGTGCTGGGAGAGGAGGATGGCGTTCCAAAAACGCCCGAATGGGCATCAAAAATAACCGGAATACCAACAAGAATCATAAAAGCCTTAGCAAGGGCATGGGCATCTAAGAGAACATCGATAGGCACGGTGTTCGGGGGACCGAAAATAAGGGGACCATACTCAACGGAGCCAGCAAGACTAGAAGCCATACTCCTAGCCATGCAAGGCCTAGGAAAGCCAGGAATACACCAAGTGAGACTACTTCCGATGTATACTCGAGGCCGCATCGTACACGGCATTCCAACGCGAATGGATTTATATGTGTCAACCTTACCAACACAAATTCTTAAAGGAATACCATTTAACTCCGTTATACGATGGGCTACTGATCCAGTCCAGCCACCCTTTATACCTAAGACTCTATTGCCAGATGCAATCCTTAATCCTCCGATTAGCTGGTATGGTACAGGGGCGCTTAGCGCGCCTAAAGAGGACCAATTCATAAAGTATACTTATCCATTTGAAGGTTATCCTGAGATACGCATGATATTTAACGAGAACTCGTGCTGGATTACTTGCTGGAATGAAGGATATAAGATGATAAGAGCGTTAAGAAGCCCAAAAATAGAGTTCATAGTTACAGTACACCCATGGTTTGAAAATGACTCCGCATTTGCGGATATAGTTCTCCCAGCGGCAACAGTCTTCGAGACTGATGACTTCGCTACTGGTGGGGAGACTGGAAATATATGCGTTTATTGGATTGATAAGTGCATTGAACCCGTAGGCGAATCTAAAACCGATTACAAGATAATGCGTTTAATAGCAATGAAACTTGGGCTTTACTCATATTTAGAACAGTTCCCTGAATTTGAAGAGTTCGTGCGCAGAAAATACGAAGAATCCATTTGCCCTAAATTTATGAGCTGGAAAGAGTTTAGGGAGAAGAAACTGCTCGTCCTACCTTCTCCATCCCCTGAAGAATGGGAGGAAATCAAGAAACTATTTAATGTTAAGCCAGGTCTAAGAGCCTTTTACGAGAATCCTACTGATAATCCATTAGAGACGCCTACTGGTAAACTGGAGTTTTATTCCACAAAACTTGCTGAAAACTTTCCAGGCGACGAGGAAAGACCCCCAGTGCCTCGCTATATTCCATATGGTGAGACTCATCAGGAGAGCTTGCTGCATTCAAGGGCTAAGAAGTATCCGCTGTTAATGGTCAGTAATCACCCGAGGTGGAGGGTTCATGCACAGAATGATGATATAGCTTGGCTTAGGGAGATACCCACATGTAAAATAAGGGGGCCTGACGACTACTACTATGAGCCCCTCTGGATCCATCCAAGCGACGCTGCTAAGCGGGGGATAAAGCATGGGGACATAGTTAAAGTCTACAATGAGAGAGGGGCCGTCTTAGGCGCAGCCTACGTGACGGAGCGCATAATGCCCGGAGTGGTCAGCATGGATCATGGGGCGAGGGTTGACTTAATATCAATTGAGGATAGAATCGATAGGGGAGGAGCCATAAACCTAATATGCCCATCAAAAACAACCTCCAAAAGCGTTCCAGGAATGGTTGTAAGCGGGTTCCTAGTGGAAGTCGAAAAGGCAAATTTAGAAGAGATTAAGCGCAAATATCCCGAAGCCTTCAAGAGGGAGTATAATAAAGCCAGTGGATTATGCTATGAAATGGAGTAAACATATTAGTTACACTACCCTCGAGGAACATACTGATGAAAAATTTGGAAAGTAGAGGCAGAGAGCTGCCCTAAACTGAAAAATCTAAGGCTCCCAAAAATAACGCTATAATTCAATAAGACGTTAGGGGAATTTCTGGAGGCGAGCTTTGAGCATATTTGCGAAAAAACGGCTTAATGCTCTTCAAAGAGAGGTGAGGAAAAATGCTAATGTTCATCTTAAGGACATATAAATAATATCAAAGGTTTAGATCCCCGTAATTAATGCCGGCCTAGAACTGTTTAAAAAGTTATTTATACACCTTGTAACGAAAATAAAACTTGGTGTATAAATGTCTGAAGAGAGAAAAATATATGTTAGAAGGGCTTCCGGGCTTGTCAGAGGTATAGGGCCTATTTCTGCCTTGGCTATCTGTTTTGGCGCCATTTGCATTGGTGGTGGAAGATTCTTACCTCTGATAGCTTGTATATCATGGCCAGGGCTTCACGCAATAGGATGGTTGCTCCTAGGCTTTATACTATGCATTTTCCCGGCGATTCTCTACTCTCAAATAGGAGGGAGTATGCCAAGGTCTGGCGGCGATTATGTCTTCGTCAGCAGGGTTCTTCATCCAATTGTAGGGTTTATGATGAGCTTTGTGTTTATGATAACGCTTGCATTTACCCTCGGAGGGGGAACTGTAACAACAGCGGTTTATGAGGGCGTCGGGTTATGTGCATGGACTCTAGGACTCCTATATAAGAACCCAGCGTGGATTCAATGGGGTATCGAGGCTGCGGTATCACCATTTTGGTGGTTTGTTCTAGGCACAATAATGATGGTAATCGCTTTAATTATAATGCTCTTACCAATGAAGGTTTGGATCAGAGTTTTTCAGGCATCTCTTATACTTTCCTTAGCTACAGCCATAGTGATGGGTATAATATTCGCCGTTAATACCTATGAAAGCTTTGTCGCTTCATGGAACCGTTTATTGCCGGAGGTCCCATATACGCAATTTATTTCTACGGCGGAGGCTCAGGGGGCGCCTATAGGCGTGCCAATCAGTTTAAGCGCTTCCCTTGCAGGCGCAGTTCTAGCCTATTGGTTATATCTGGGGTATCAGTATGCCGCGTTCTTCGCTGGAGAGATTAAGGATGCGACAAAGTCTATTCCAATAGCCGTTTTAGGGTCATTAGTTGCTGGTGTAATTGGGCATTTAGTTGTCTATGTGCCGGCAGTTCCCGTTGTGACGCACGATTACTTAGCAGCAGCCGGATGGCTCTTTTATGTAACGCCCGGAGCATTACCAATATCGTTTACGGGCATCGACTTCGCGTCATTCGTCCTGTTTCCTAATCCAATATGGGTTATACTGGTTACTGGTGGAACAATATTGACGCATTTAGCTTTCTGGATGACAGCCATGCTTGTAATTAGCAGAACGATGTTCAGCTGGGCCTTCGATAGAATAATGCCGGAAAAACTAGCTTATGTTACTGAGAGGACGAGAACTCCGATTGTCACGATGATTATATCCTTCATATTAATAGAACTGGGGCTAGCTGTAGCCTGCTTTATGGGGGTCGTGTTAGTTCACTTTAACTGGCTCTTTATAGCCACATTAATGCCAGCCATAGCAGCTATCGCCGCCATAACGTTCCCATTAATTAGAAGACACCTCCTTGAGATATCTCCATCATATGTTAGGAAAGGAAATTTCGTGGCTATTGCTGGGGTCATATCTCTAGCGGTATACCTCTTCATGGCATACACAATACTAGTGCTACCAGCCATATACGGCCCGGTAACAGAGTGGACAGTTACATGGATCATAAGTTTAGCAGTCCTCGCAATAATAATTTACCTTGTGAGCCGCTGGTATCGCCTGAAGACCGAGGGCATCGATATAACCTTAGCCTTCAAAGAGATCCCACCAGCCTAAAACAAATCTTCTATCTTTTTTAACTCAGCGCCCGGAACTCTAGCTTACTTAGAGCATAGATGAATTTTTCGCCCTATCCTGAGACTAGGGCATAACCTTTTATTCGGCCTTTATCTAAATTGATGATCGCTCCCTTCAATATTCCTTCAGTGTACTCGCTGCCCGGATTAATGCATAGAGTTCTTCCAATTCTAGTGACCCCTGGACTCTCATGGATATGTCCATGCAGTCCCAGGAGAGGCTGAAATTCTTCAATGGCCTTTCTAACTGCAATGCTCCCGCAGGGAATAAAGTTTACCCTTCCGCCTCTCACTTTCGGCCTAAGATTTTCATCTAGTTCTGGTGCCAGATCTAGCCCTGAATTAAATGGCGGACAATGAAAATTGAAAATCGTATTTTCAATTTTATTAACTTTCTCGATGACCTGCCTTATCTTTTGAGATAACTCCTCTTCTGCGATGTCTCTTGGGCATTTGAAGGGCGTAGGGTTACTATATCCGCTGCTGATCATTTCATGGTAATCGTCTATTTGGACTGCTTTACCCTCGCAGTAAATGATATTTTCTGTTTGTAATTTTTCTAAGAGGTCTATTACTTTTTCATCATCATCGTTGCCGCCAGTAACATAAATCTTCACATTAGTTCCTTTCAGATGATTTTCGCATAATTCTAGCCATCTTCTTAAAGAATCAAGCATTACATTTTTAAAGAGAACATCTACTTTTGTTCTATCTGTAGATAATTCTTCTGCCTCCCCTCTACTTAACACATGGGGATAATACCCACTATCCCGCACCTTCTGCTTAAACTCCTCTAACTCTTTTTGGTTCTTTAAAATATACTTTGTGCCTATAAAATATGACGTATAAGTCTTATCCATGTTATCTATAATCGGGATTATAGCCTTTCCAGTTAAATCTCCGCCAAGAATCAAAACATCCACCTTGTAAAATCTCCAAGTATTAATAAATTTTCTAAAGCATCTCTCAGATCCGTGAACATCTGTGGCAAAAAAGAGTTTTACCATCTTAATCACAAGGATCCTTAATTAGGAGCTTATTATTTAAAACTTTCTATTTGGCCGCTATGTCTTAAACAAGGCTCATATATTTTCAACAAAACTTTTTATCGGGAAATCCTGATACATAAATAACTGGGAACAAACCTTTAGGAGGAAAGTAGTCCATGAAAGAGAACTTTTTAAGTAAAAAGGCTCTCACAAAAATTCAAATAGCAATAATTGCTGTAATCGTAGTAATCGCGGTGGTAGTGGGTGTTACTTATTGGTACACTTATTTTAAGGCTCCTCCTCTACCACCTAAGGAGAAAGTGATAATAGGGTGTTCTTTGCCGCTTTCAGGTGTTTTCGGTCCAGCATGTACGATTGAAATTCCACCAGCCATTAGAATGATAGTGGATGAATATAATGAGAAGGGAGGCATATATTTACCGGAGTACGGCAAACGATTACCTAGTTAGTAATGTACGACTGCAAAAGCGATATTGAGATTCTTATGAGACAGTATGAGAAGCTAATTGTGGAGGACAAAGTGGATTACATTATCGGAACTTGGGCTACCTCCTTTAATTTCGCCATAGTCCCATTAGCCGAGAAATATGACCAGCCTTTAATAATCTTCGCTGGCCAGAGCCAGCAGCTAGCAGCGGCCGTTAAAGCTGGCGAGCTTAAGTGGGTATTCCTCGTGCTTCCCAGTCTCATGTGGTGGGGAAACATGTAGCAGATTACCTCGTTCACATGAAGGCCGATAAGGTCGGCATAATCTACATAAATGACTTACATGGGGTTGAGAATGGGGGAGCAATCTATAGCGCATTGTACACTAGGGGGATTATACCAGTCATATATGAAAGTTATCCACTAGGTATCACGGACATGTCGCCACTCATAAAGAAACTTAAGGAGGCAAACATAGATACTCTTGTCGCATCCTCTTATCCAGATGATGGTATACTGCTAATACGACAAAGTATCGAGTTCGGCTTTAGTCCCAAGATCTGGATAGGCGGACCAGGATTCATATTCCCGCCGCTGACAGTGGATATTTTTGGACCTGATATTATGGATGGAATTTCGCACTATCATGGTGCAAGATGCTTCAGAGACTCTCCAGTATTTATGGAGTTCCGTGAAATGGTATAAATACGCAGGGGTATATCCGCCCAACGGTGAAATGAGACAGTACGCGGCTTACCAAATGCTGTTCCAATCAATAGAAAAATATGGTCTTGACAGGGCTAAAGTGAGGGACACTCTGGCAAAAGAAACCTTTGATACCATAATGGGCAAAGCGAAGTTCCTGCCCGGAGATTACCTAGACATAGAGGGGCAAGGCTTCATTGGCCAGTGGCAAGGCGATGTGATTGATGAAGTTGTTTGGCCCTTGGAAGTTGCCTCAAAGCCACCCATATATAAACCTCCATGGCCATCTCGCTAAATGACTCCCTATAAAAATTCCCTCCAACAATCTTCTTTCTTTTTTATTCTTGAAGCTGTTTTTATTTTCATCTTAATAACATAAATAACCATCTTGCCGTATGCAGCATCAAAGCTACTTTGAACTAATTCTCCTAAAGACCGCCTTTATGCGTAAAGCTTCAAATAAAGAGTCAACTAAAATAAACTGAGGTAGTTAAATATGCCCTTCAAAGTTAGAGCTATTTTAGTGGCTTTTTTGGGCGATGAGGAAAAGTATCCATGCCAGTTTGGTCATAAGGTCGGTGATGAGGTAATCTTCGATGGCGAAAAAGTCATTAGAAGAATATGCCCAGATGTGCTAGAAGTTCTTATTCCATTCATCATACATCCATGCGGTGCCCGGTACACCATCAAGGAACATTTTAACGCCCCCTATTACGAGCATATCTCCGCACTGATCTTGATATCGTATTCTAAGCGAAGATATGCGGTTGACGATCTCTTCAGCCTCTCGCTCGCTCCGCCCTGATGGCCAGAGGATAAAAACTCTCACCGTGAGATCCCCCTGCTCCAGCAGCCTTCTATAGCGATTAAACTTAATGATATCTCCATCCTCAGCGGCCTCAGTAAGTCCTATTCCAGGATCTATCACGGCAGTTATGCCCTCTTGGTTTAATTGCCCGCACATATATCTAAGACCTTGAATTTCTTGCTCTTCACTAAACGGTGGAATCAATCTTCTAACCAGATCCATAGCCGGACTTTCTTTAAGTATACCGGTGGGGGACCCATCTGGCTTTCTATCTATAACACCGCCCTCTGGATCAGGGGTTTCCTTAGTTATATTGGCTAGTTTAAGCGCATAACTGTTAGCCACACCAAAGTGGAGTGAAGAGTGTATAAGCCATACTGGATTGTTAGGCGAGACTGGATCGAGATCAGAGGCATAAATATACCTCCTCTCTATTAATTTCTCTTCATCCCACCCGCTTCCTAAAACCCATTCTCCAGGTTTGAGAATTTCGATCTGCTTTTTAACAAGATTCACAATATCAGCTATACTTTTAACATTTGGATATCTTAAGTCTAGAATATAAAGGGAGCTTGCGCCAGGAAAGTGGTTGTGAGAATCTATTAACCCTGGCGTTGCGGTTAATCCATTCAAGTCTATCACTAGATCGCAATGATTCATGTACTTCTCCACTATAACGGTGTTCGATCCAACCTCAATAATGCGGCCATCCTTTATCGCTAAAGCCTCAGCAATTCTGTCAGAAGAATCCATCGTTATAATTTTACCATTGATTAAAATACAGTCAGCTTTTAGAGACCCGTGCATAGCGGGTTTCGCCCAGAAGTTATACTTTTATATCCTTATAAAGCGCCAGCTTTTTCGTTATTCTATTTTGCACTCTAGTTTATAGTTTATTTTCTAGCTCCTTTACAGCGTCCCTGAAGAGTTCGAAGGTTTTATCGATCATCTCTTTAGTTACTACTAATGGTGGCATGAACCTTATTACTTGGCCATATCTACCGCAGATCAGCATAAGCACTCCCCTATCCCTCATCTTATGGATGAGCCAAATCATTTTTTCTAAGTCCATTGGCTCTTTTGTACTTTTATTCTTAACTATTTCTACACCTATCATCAGGCCTAGCCCTCTTACCTCTCCTATAATCTTAGATTCCTCCTCAAGCTCCTTAAGCATGCCCATAAAGTGCTTGCCAAGCTCCGCAGCTCTCTCATCAAGTCTATAACGCTTCATAATTTCTATATTTTTCAATGCCACAGCGCATCCTAGGGCGTTTCCTGCGAACGTCACAGGCTGGGAGGCTTTAGGCAAATTATCCATGATCTTTTTCAACCCAACAACGGCGGCCACAGGGAAATCTCCTCCAAGCGCTTTACCGATATTTAGCATATCCGGCGTTAGACCCCAGTGCTCTATGGCAAACCACTTCCCAGTCCTACAGAATCCGCTCTGAACTTCATCATCAATAAAGACCACCTCATTTTCGCGGCAAACTTTTAAAACCCATTTTACAAACTCGCCCGGCGGCACTATATAGCCTCCTTCTCCCTGAACAGGCTCCATTATCACCGCCGCGGGCTTGTCCACGAGTCCGGTGCCGGGTTTTGTTATTAAATCCTCTACATACCTTGCGCACTCTAAGTCGCAGTCCGGATAGCCTTTTCGTCTGAAGGCGCATCTATAGCAGTAGGCATATGGTGCAAAATGCACGCCCGGAACTAGGGGAGGTAAGCCTTTTTTATATGCTGGGTTTGTTGTCAAGGCTAAAGATCCCGTAGTTATACCGTGATAGCCTCCGTGGAACGCTATAATCTCAGGTCTCTTTGTGAACCACCTGGCGAATTTGAGACTCATCTCAGCTGCGTCGCTGCCGCTCATGGCGAAGGCTGTCCTAACGTTGTTCTTCATCTCCCCCGGCGCTATCTGGGAAAGCTCCTCCAGAAGCTCGACCCGTTTTGGGTTCGGCATATCAACAGTATGCATGAGTTTCTCAGCCTGGGATCTTATAACTTCGACAACCTCCGGATGGCTATGGCCGACAGCATTAACGGCGACCCCAGCCGTCATATCGATGAAGATATTTCCATCGGGATCCATGATCGTCGCTCCCCGAGCTTCACTCCATACAAATGGGATTACGTAAGGCGCCAGCAAAGTGACGGTCTCGAGATCATATACTCTACTCAAAAATTCCTTAGCCCTCGGACCAGGTATCTCTTTGGTAATAATCTTAGGCGCCTCAGAATAAGATAAATTACGTATTTCTTCCTCAAAACTAAATAAACTCATAACGTCACCTCAAATAGTTTATGCGCTTTACTGTTTAAAACACTTTCTAAGATTTTTTTCTAAAATAAACCTATTTACTTAGAGTGGATGCGGTAAGGTAAGCTAAATTAACTTTATGAATCTCCCAACACCAGCTTTTAACGCCTTTTTGTAGGCGAGGTCTGCTGTGACGGCGTCTTGTATTGCTAAGCCGGTTGATGTAAAGACTGTTATTTCATTAGGTCTTTCTCTTCCAATCTTTAAGCCCGCTACGATTTCTCCTATCTCAGCCCATACACTATCTTTTGTTATTATCCCTTTGCTTAACGGCACATTTATTTCTCCGCTGTGAGATGCCTGCTCCCAGTCATCGACGACGATTTTGGATCTCTTGAGGATCAGTGGATCTAGCTCCTGTTTCCCCGGCGCGTCCGCGCCTATGCAGTTGAAGTGCATGCCCGCTGAGATCCAGTCATTCATCACTATTGGCTCTCTGGAGGGCGTTGATGTCACGATTATGTCAGCCCCTCTAACGGCATCCTCAACACTCTTAACGGGGATTATATTGCAGAGTGCTCCATATTTCACCTCCATCTCTCTCTTAAATTCCTCCTTACTTCTCTCGCTTCTACTCCAAACCCTAACCTCATCAAAGGACTTGAAGATCTCTAAAAGGGCCTCAAGCTGAGTTCTGGCCTGAGCCCCAGCTCCAACTAATGCTAAAACTTTTGAATCCTTTCTTGCAAGATACTTTGCAGCTATCCCACCTGCGGCGCCAGTACGTATATCCGTTATCGTTTTCCCGCTCATAATTGCAAGCGGAAAGCCCGTTTTAGGGTCGATTAACACTATAATGGCCATTACTGTTGGAAGATTATACTTTTCCCTATTGTTAGGGTGGACATTAACTACTTTAACCGCCGAAATATCCAGTTCCTCAAGATATGAGGGCATAGCTCTCAAGTCGCCATCATGTTTAGAAAAGAAAAGATATATCTTCGCCGGCATCTGAACTCTTTTAAGACCTTTCTCCCTAAAGGCTACTTCAACCCTTTCGATAACCTCCTTCATAGAAATTAATGTTCTTACCTCATCATCCGTTAACAAGAGCGTTTCCATCCTCTCACCATGAGTGAAATTATTTTTCAAAGTTTATTACTAAAATGAAAATAAACTTTTGCCAATATCATCAGAATATTGGCCACGAGATCACTATTATCCTTAACAGCGAAAATTAAATTAATTTGAGGGCATTTAAATAAATCTAGAGTCGCATAGTGAAGTTTAATGGAAATGGATTTCATACCTTTACATGAAGACCAGTTCGCCGAAGAATCAGTTAGCATAATCGATAAGGCGGCGGGTCAAAATATTGTTCTAAGGATATTGGGGGCTCTTGCAGTATACATGCATTGTAAACATAATGAGGATGCAATAAACATATATAAGAGGATCAAACGTTTAGGTGAAGACAAACCTATATTTACTGACCTAGACCTAGTAGCTTACGGAAAGCAAAGGAAGCATGTAATTCATTTTTTCGAGAGAACTCTATATTTCAAGCCTAACTTAATTATAAATGCGCTATTTGGAAGCAATAGGTTGATTTATTATCACCCAATAGGCTATTTTAAAGTTGATATCTTCTTTGATAAGCTTGAGTTCAGTCATGATGTCCGTTTCGGAGAGGGTCCAGGCAGAGGTCGCCTCGAACTCGATTATCCGACAATTTCCCTGGCGGATTTAGCTCTCGAGAAACTCCAAATACATCAAATAAACCTGAAGGACATCATCGATTTAATGGTTCTCTTCATGGCTCACGATGTCGGTACCTCCAAAGATAGGGAGTTCATCGATGGGAGCTACATTGCAAATATATTGGCGGATGATTGGGGATTCTGGTATGATGCTACACGTAACCTAAACACCGTAAAATCCTTTGCAAAAAAGTTTTATTTGGAGGGTAAACTAACAAGCGAGGAACAAAACATAATGATGAACCGTATTGACAAGCTGCTAAAAATAATAGAGGAAGAACCAAAGACGAAGAATTGGCTAAAAAGGGCGAAGGTAGGCACATCTAAGCCGTGGTATCGCGAGGTAGAGGAGATAACGTAGCTTCATTTCTCATCCATAAAAGAAGGAGTGGGAAGCCTCTAAAACCAAAAGTTAAGAGAGGGATTGTTAACGTCTATTCAAGATTGTCCAAGCTGAAGTCTATCACGCGTAGCAGCGCTATGGCGTGGTCCGCATACTTACATACCCTAGCCATACTAAGATCGAAACTAAAGAGGTGTTTCAAGAAGCGGAGGGCAATATCGCCGTTGTGGCCGAAGCCAGCTATAATTCGCCTATAACCCTCAAGCCACCTCTCAAAGCCATGTATATCGAAGCCCACGCTAAACCTACTTTCACTAGACCTAAAAGGAGGGAATATGGAAAGGGACTTGAACCCGGAGAACTGGAGCCCCGGGCGGGATTTGAACCCGCGACCCGCGGCTTACGAGGCCGCTGCTATAACCGCTAAGCTACCGGGGCTATATGTATTTTCTGTATCATCCTTTTTTATCTATCACTTATTTTGCGCTCTTGTTTATATATTTCTTTAAGTTTTTAAGCAGTATGATTAAGTGTTGTTAATTGTTTTGGGTGTGGGGATGCTTGGTTGATGTGATTAGTGAGGGCGATTACGTCTTATTGTACTTGGATGATAGGAGGACCTATCTAATTAGGGCTGAGAGGGGTAAGGTTTTTCATACGCATAAGGGTTTCGTCAGGGTTGATGATTTTGTTGGTCGGGAGTTTGGTGTGAGGGTTAAGAGCAGCACTGGGGTTGGGTTCATAGCGTTTAAGCCTGGCATAAGGGATTATGTGTATAAAAGCTTGAGGGGTACGCAGATAATATATCCAAAGGATATTGCTCTCATAATATTATATGGCAATATACAGCCCGGAAGCCGGATTGTAGAGGCGGGGACAGGGGTCGGGGCGCTTACAACGGCATTAGCCAGCTATGTTAGGCCGAATGGCAGAGTCTATAGCTATGAGGTTAGGGAGGAGTTCATTGAGATCGCACGTAAGAACCTTGAGAGGGCTGGTGTGCTCAATTACGTTGATCTAAAAGTTGAGGACATAACTCAGGGGATTGGTGAAAGGGATGTTGATGCGGTCGTCCTAGATATGGCGACTCCTTGGCTTGTCGTTCCACATGCTTATGAAGCGCTTAAGGGCGGGGGCTCATTCATATCATTCAGCCCAACAATCGACCAAGTCGTAAAGACGGTTGAGGAGCTGAGGGCTCATAGCTTCGCATATATAGAGACCATAGAGTGCCTTGTTAGAAGAATACGTGTTGAGAGGGGAAAAACGCGTCCGGAAACCTTAATGACGGGACATACAGGCTATATAACTTTTGCAAGAAAAGCTCTTAAAGAAGAGGAATCCCAAAACACCACCATGTAAAATTCTCCTTAATCTTCCGGAGGGGTTGGTGTGAGCGTTTTTAAGAGGATTTTTCGCTCTAGGTTCCTCAAAGCAGTCCTACAGGTAATCTTTTCTTTCGCGTTAGCTTTCAGTCTCCTAATGTCTTTGCGTATGGCTCTTGGCGTTGAGAACCCCTTGTTCGTGGTTTCCTCTGGGAGCATGGTTCCAGCGCTTAATATTGGGGATCTTATTGTTGTTCAAAGAAGTACGCCAGCAGAGGTGAGAATTGGGGATATCGTGGTGTTTAGGAATCCACGTGACCTCTCTGGGACGCCAATAGTCCATAGGGTGACTGATATAAGTGTTGATGAGTATGGAAACTATAAGATTAGCACTATCGGTGATGCTGTTGGAGGCAGAGCAGACCAGTTCTCGCCATGGGATGCCTCACTACTCATTGGCAAGGTGATTATGAGGATCCCATATATCGGCAATATATATTTATTTCTTGCTTCAGAGAAGAACCTTCTCCCCTTCATTATTTTAGTTGTCCTCATTATTTTCCTGGTATTATTCTTTTCCGGAGATGAGGATGAGAGGGTTACGCAGAAGAAGGAGTTATGGAACGGTGCGCGGCTTGCATACATTATAGTAATAAACATGCTAATCATATATTTCCTATTCTTTAGCTTATGGGGGCATATAAAGATCTGGCAGCCGGGCGCACCCATGTATCGACAGGTAAATATTATAGGCATGTTTAAAGAGCTCCAGTTAAGTGCCGAGAGATATGGCGGCGAAAACGTTTTTCTGGTGATGGGCTTCATAACCTATAGAATTGATTGTGTGATGAACGGCAGCATACGTCAGGGCGTACCAACCTTCTCCTGGTTCCAACTCCTCCTCCTAATCCTAGCGTTATTCAATATAGTGGAGGTATTAGTCCCCATCATCCGCTCCCATTTGAGCAGGGAGCCTTAATCATAAGCGAATAATATAAATATAACGCTTTATAAAGCATATATTTTGGGGAAAAATTTATATGTCTCAACCACATCAGTCTCAAGTTAAGGTTAAAATAGAGAATGTTGTTGCATCAGCAATATTAAATCAGAGGATAGATTTAAATGCCGTTGTTAAAGGTTATCCGGGTGTAGAATATCGCCCAGAGCAGTTTCCTGGATTGGTTTTTAGGCTGAAAAGGCCGAAAACCGCAACACTAATATTCAGTTCTGGTAAAATGGTTTGCACTGGTGCGAAATCTGAGAAGGAAGCCCGTAGGGCCGTTATGAGGGTGATTAAGGAGCTTAAGAGAAGTGGAATAGTTATAGTTAGTAAGCCGGAGCTAAAAATACAGAATATTGTGGCCTCAGCAAACCTCAACGGAACAATTGATCTAGAGAGGGCGGCATACGTCCTCGGCAAGACGATGTATGAGCCGGAGCAGTTTCCAGGCTTAATTTATCGAATGGATGATCCAAAGGTTGTTATACTCCTATTTGCGAGTGGGAAACTAGTTTGCACTGGTGCGAAGAAGGAGGAGGATGTCTACAGGGCCGTTGATAACCTTCTAAAGAAGCTCGAGAAAGAGAAACTAATATATTATGAGTAGTAGGTTGCCGATCACGCCAGCGCCCTAAACCCTAATAAATTATGGGTATAAAATCCCTTAATCTAAATTTGGCGCCAACCTTCTCAGCGAACTCCCGTATTTTAGAGATGTTGATCTCGGGTAGATCAACCGCAGTTATTTCGACATCCATGTTAGCGTCCTTTAGTGCTTGAATAAAGTTTATCACGCTCCTATAGGATCCCTGAAACTGCGGCCTACAAATACTATTGTATGATTCTTCGTCATGCCCATTGAGACTCACGCTGACAGCATCCACGCCAGCCCTCTTCAGTTCTCTTACAACATCTCTATCTGGGTTAAGCAGGAATGCATGTCCATTCGTGTTTATCCTAACCCTAAGGAATGGATGATGCTTCTTAATCCATTTTGTGACCTCCAGAAGGCAGTCAAGCCTGATCGACGGCTCGCCGAAGCCGCAGAAGACGACTTCCCTCCACCTCCTCCTAGAAATATGCTTCTCTAGCTCTTCAATCACCCTCTCAACGCCCGGCTCGCTGCTGAGCTTAAGCCTAAAGCCCGCTATTCCCTCCCAAAAATGTCTAAAGCAGAAGTAGCATTTGTTAGAGCAGCGGTTAGTTATATTTAGGTAGAGGGTGTCCCCAAGCCAATATACTATACTCTCACTTTCTCCAAACATACAATAGAATTTCACTTAATCCTCCCTAAAATTTCTTCGACGAACTGAGAATTACAAGTCCACTCATTATTTGGCAGCCGGAACAGGCTATAAATACTGATTCAAAGCCGAGGTTGCTGACTATTATCACGGCGATTAGTGCCGCTAGTGAACTGGCCATCTCGTAGGCCGACCCTGATATCCCAAACATTAAGCCCTTCATCTTTCCTTCACCCAACTCAGCTATTATCGCTAATCTCGCCGGATCCTCGAGAGCATAGGAGATCCCGGAGAGGAACTCAAGCAAATATAATTGGATTATATTTGAGGCGAATATATAGGCTAGCGAGCATACTGAGCCGAAGACGACTCCAATAAGAAAGATTTTCTCTTTACCATAAACGTCCACCATCTTTCCAGCTATTATCTTAAAGAGTGCCGATGAGAAGCCAAAAACCGTCAGGAGAAAACCAACTTCCACTACTGAGACCGAGAAGCGATTAATGACAAATAGTGGATAGATTGGGCCAAGCAGACCCACCCCTAAGGAACTTAGAAAGCTCAGCATGACTATGAGAGCTAATTGTCTCCGCATAGGCACCACCCTCATATAGGGTGGGGGTGAATCTGCGGCCCAACCTCATTATCTCTCTTAATTCAACCCTCATTTCCTGATCTGCTTGCCTCCAGATACCCCCATTATTATATAGCTCCTATGGTTAATTAAAACCTTATCGTCTATGGTACTCTAAATCCATTAATTTATTCTTGAAGAGCCTTAAACGTCTGGTGAGGGTGGGTAGGATAGTTTAAGATTTCATTTTAAAAGTCCTTATGTTTTTGCTATCCCCTTTTAAAGTGCTCCCATCCTCTTCTCTCTATAATTATTCTCCTCCCATCGATATTCGCCTCAATCTTCTTCTCGCTTATTGCTCTCCCCATCTCTATTAATTGCGCCCCCAAGCTCTTAAGGGCGTTTTTTGCCTCGTCCCACATATCAGATTTAATGGTCACGACGAGCTCATACTCCTCCCCACCATATAGGCTTAAGTCTAATGGATCAAAACCATATTCCAAGGCGAACTCCTCTACCTCCGGGGCCACCGGAATATTGTTTATTTGGAATCCGACTCCACTAGCCTCTGAGATTTCATGGAGACTCCATGCTAAGCCGTCACTTGAATCTATTGATGCCGTTAATGCCCCCATATCCGCCAATAATAGGCCCTCCCTAAGCCTAGCTCTCGGCATTAAAACCGACTCTACTAGGGGCTCCCTGATACGCTCTGGTGGGCTTAACCCCTCAAGCAGAATCCTAAGTCCAGCCGAGGTCTTCCCAAACGGCCCTGTCACGGCGACTATATCATTCGGTCTCGCCCCGCCCCGCCTGACGACCTTTTTCCTATTACAGTAGCCGGCGAGCATACAGCATATCACTAGGTCTAGGGACTCGTTTGTGTCCCCGCCTATAATGTAAACTCCATACTCTCTAGCCCCATCATTTAGGCCGAGCGCTACCTCTCTAATGTCCCCCTCAGTAAGGTCTGGTGGTAGGCCTAGAGATATGAGCGCGGCTATCGGCCTGACGCCCTTGGCTGCGAAGTCACTTACGTTCATTACGACCGCCTTTCTGGCGGCCTGCCTTAAGCTCATGCCCGGTGGGACGTCAGTTTTGCCTACAAGCATATCTGTCTTTAAGACAACTATATCTTCTCTGCCGGATGGTATTGCTGAGACGTCATCCCCGAAGGGTATCGGCATATCTGGCATGGGCTCAAAGGTCTCGGAAAGAACCCTTATAATCCACCTCTCGCCTAACTCCCTAACCCTCCTCAACCCAAACCAGCCCAAAAATAATTTATTAGCCACACAGGCTTTTTAAATGCTATAATGAATTTATTTCTTTAGGTGATACTAGAGTGCGGAGAATAATCACGCTGACCACGGATTTTGGTTTGAGGGATTCCTATGTCGCCGAGATGAAGGCAGTTATACTCTCAATATGCCCAGAGGCATACATAATTGACATAAGCCACGAGGTTAGGAAGTTTGATATTAGGATGGGGGCCTTCCTATTATTCCGCTCATCAACGTTCTTCCCCGATGGAACAATACATGTAGCCGTAATAGACCCGGGCGTTGGGATGGAGAGACGCCCAATAATAATTGAGACCGAGAGGTTCTTTTATGTTGGCCCAGACAACGGTGTTCTAATCCCATCGGCTCGAAGAGACAAGATCAAGCACATCTATGCCATAAGGAACCCAAAATATATACTTAAGAAGATCTCAAGGACATTTCATGGAAGAGACATTTTTAGTCCAGCCGCAGCCCACCTAGCTAATGGGGTTCCCCCATCAGAGTTTGGGCCTGAAATATTCGATCTGGTAGTCACAACATTCGCCGAGCCCATTACCTCAGAAAATTCTATTGAGGGCGAAATTATACATATAGATGACTTTGGGAATCTCATCACGAACATAGGGTATGAAGAGTTAAGGTATATGGACGTTGAGGAGGGAGACCATCTAATCATTAAGATTGGGAAGAAAGAAATGGCGCTTAAGCTATGTAGGGCTTACAGTGAAGTCCCGGTTAATACCCCGCTCACGATAATTGGGAGCTGCGGTCTCCTAGAGATTTCCGTCAGCCAAGGTGATGCATCCGCATTCTTTAATGCTAATGTTGGTGAAAAAGTGCTCGTCTATAGAAAGGCGCCTTAACTATCCCGCAATCATTCTCTCCTTATCACTCGCGCTCCAGATCCAGGTTTGGCACATAATGGCTTACTCTTTATGCCAACATCCTCAAAGGCCTCTTTCATTGCCAATGTAACATCCCTAGCGCTGGTCTTCTCGGAATTTACTAGGGCTATTATTGATGGGCCGGCACCACTTATGGCTACTCCAGCAGCCCCAGACTTTAGAGCTGATTTCTTAACGTGGCTTAACCCTGGAATTAGATGCGCTCTTGCTGGCTCGATAACGACGTCCATCATACCTTTACCCATAACCTCAACGCTATTTAGAGCTATCCCAGCCACGAAGGACGCTGCTCGACCAATATTATAAACCATGCTTGAGAGATCCACCTGCCTTGGAAGGACGGACCTCGCCAGCCTAGTATCGACCCTTATCTCTGGTAAAACGATCGCGAATTCGGTGTTCGGAGGGAGACTTAGCTTTATGGCTTCAAGCGGCTCCCTAGAAACTATCAGCGTGAAATCCCCCAGAATTGCCGCCGAGACATTATCTGCGTGTGATGATCCGGCTGAAGCAACCTCCCCCATAGCCGCCACCTCTATCAATTGAGTTGGTGTCAAATTTAAGCCTAAAAGGTCATTTATAGCTATGGCGGTTGCCGCGGCGCTCGCAGCACTGCTTCCGAGACCGCTTCCAGGCCTTATACCCTTATAAATCCTTATCATTAAACCACACTTTCCTCTATATCTCTTCAGCATCTCTAGAGCAACTAGTCCGGCGGTATTCTTCTCAGGCTCAACCGGTATCTCCCCGGATCCCTCCCCGTAAACCTCAATCTTAACAGTTTCATCGTCTATTCTTTCAACGGTAACTTTGTCAAATAGTGCATTTAGGGCTACTCCGAAAACGTCGAAGCCGGCGCCGAGGTTAGCTGATGTTGCGGGCGCGATTGCCTCAACTACGGTTAAATCCAACGATACCACCTAAAATATAATTCTCCTCAATGTTTTAGTTAAGAATATCTTTTAATATGATTTAGCACGGCAAATTTTTATTCTGGCAATACAATAGTTTATATTTGTGCTATTCTCTTTTTAATTATCTAAGATAATGGTGTATTACAATGACTGTTCCACTCGAAAGGATTAATAAGTATACTTGGCGTATACCGAAATATAGGCCGGGCATGCGCGTTCCGGGCATAATTTTCGCAGAGGATGATCTACTTGAGAAGATGAAGACCGATAAAACCCTTGAGCAATGCGCTAATGTAGCCCATCTGCCAGGGATATACAAGTACTCTATAACTCTGCCGGATGGACATGAAGGGTACGGCTTTCCGATAGGCGGTGTGGCGGCAACGGATTATGAGGAGGGCGTGATAAGTCCAGGCGGGGTTGGCTACGACATAAACTGCGGAGTGAGACTTCTAGTAACAAATCTTTCAGAGAGGGATGTTAGACCGAAACTAAACGAACTGGCAACGACAATATTCCATAATGTTCCAAGCGGCCTCGGCAGCCATAGAAGGGATTTCTCGGTTTCCATGAATGAGCTTGACAAAATAACTAGGGAGGGGGTGCCCTATCTGATAGATAAGGGCTACGGTTGGCGGGAGGACATAGAACACTGTGAGGAGCGCGGATGCATGCGGGGCGCAAACCCGGATAAAGTTTCGAGTACAGCTAAAAAGAGGGGCGCGCCGGAGCTCGGGACGCTCGGCTCAGGCAACCACTTCTTAGAGATCCAAAAGGTTGACAGGATATTTAATGAGAGGGCTGCAAAGGTCTTCGGGATAACTCATGAGGGTCAGGTTACCGCGATGATTCACTGTGGCTCACGTGGATATGGGCACCAGATATGCTCTGATTATTTGAGGGTTATGGAGAGAGCTGTACATAAATATCGTATAGAGTTACCGGATAGGGAGCTCGCATGCGCTCCTGGTACGAGCCAAGAGGCCCAAGACTATTACGAGGCTATGGCATGCGCCGTGAATTATGCCTTCGCTAATAGGCAGATGATAACCCACTGGGTTAGGCAAAGCTTTGAGCAGGTATTTAAGACGCCGGCGGATAAGCTCGGCCTACACCTACTATATGATGTAGCGCATAACATTGCTAAGATTGAGGAGCACACCATTGACGGCAAGACAGTTAAGGTTTGGGTTCATAGAAAGGGCGCGACGAGAGCCTTCCCACCGGGCCACAAGGATGTTCCAGCAGACTACAGAAGCCTCGGCCAGCCGGTCATAATACCCGGTTCAATGGGGACGAGCTCATGGGTTCTTGTAGGCACCCCAATGGCTATGGAGCTGACATTTGGCTCAACCGCCCACGGCGCAGGTAGAATGCTCAGCCGCGCGGCCGCTACAAAGCGCTTTACCGGGAGCGAGATAAAGAGAAATCTTGAGAGTAGAGGGATAGTTGTCAGGGCGGCAAGCATGGCCGTCTTGGCGGAGGAGGCCGACCCAGCTTACAAGAATGTTGATAGAGTTGCTGAGGTGAGCAATGCTGTTGGTATAGCAACTTACGTTGCTAGGCTTGTACCATTAGCAGTAGTTAAGGGTTAATAAAATCAATAATCCTTCTATTATTTTTCGAATTGCCCTCCTCTTCCTCAATATATGTGCTATATAGGACTTCCTTAACCCTCTCAGCGGTTTTTGGGCCGAGCCCATAGACGTCCTTCGGCCACCTATCGACGTTGGCTAAGGCATTAAAGGGGGTTTTATACACCTTAAGCAGGCTCATAGCTCTCTCCCTACCAATATTCGGCAAGCTTGCAAGAAAGAATATTTGTGCATCAGATATTGTTTCCAGTTTTTTAACTGGATGAACCGCCGGCTCCCTCCTTTCGGCAAATTGTTCCTGCTTAGCAGAGGTATAGAGCAAAGTCACCGTCTCCCTATAGTTCATCGTATTAATTACGCCTATACCGTTCCTAGCTAAAGCGAATATCGCGCCCCAGACAGATGAGGGGCTTATCTTACTAAATTTATGGATTAATGGAAAGTAACCTTCAATCAACAGGAACGGCTTCTTATAAGCCTCCTTAAGGAGAAATATTTGCTCAAATAGGTCCCGACGCGTTAATGTATTAACAAAATCCTGCACTGTTTTCCGCTCGAATGCGCATTCATCGGAGATAACATAGTCTCCTTTATCAAGAGTCTCAATTCTTATTATCGCGCCGAGCTTCCTAAGACCATCAACAACCTTCGATGCTACGCTCGCCTCTCTACTATCAATTATTATTACTGGCTGATCTGATTCGCCACTCCTCCTAACATAGGGTATAAGTGTCCCAGACATGCTATATCTCCGAGACAAAGCGCTCTAAAAATTTTTATCCCCCGTCTCCTTAAATATCTTCTAAATATATAAAAAGCATATTTAAGTAAAAAAGCAAAAAAGCGAAGCTGTGTAGCGGATGATAGAGGTTTCGGTTGAGGGTTTAAGGGCAATATATCGTGGGATGTGCCCAAACTGCGGAGGAGATATCAGCGACTTAGAGTTGCTTAGTACAGGCGTCTGTAGGAAATGCTTACCAGAACAGGTAACTGATAAAGATAAGGTTTATTTAAATCTTGTCAAGAGCGGCCGCATTGGTGAATACACAAAGATTTTAGAGGTTGAGTTCGAGCTTAAAAGGTTCTCCGAGTTCTTCAGCTCACTCATCGGATCTAGACTATGGGCCCTTCAGGAGGTTTGGGCTAAGCGCGTTTTAATGGGCCGAAGCTTCTCTATAGTTGCGCCGACTGGTATTGGGAAGACGCATTTTGGGCTTATAATGGCCTTATATCTGGCCCGAAAGGGAAAGAAAAGCTATGTTATAGTGCCGACAAGTCTCTTGGTTAAGCACCTTCTGGATAGAGCTAATACATTCCTTGAGAAATTAAGTGAGAGGGGCGAGCAAACACCGATAGTTGTAGGTTATTATTCTGGAATGCGGAAGAAGGAGATGGGGGAGACCCTAAACCGAATTAAAAACAAAGAATTCTCCATATTAATTACGACCGATAAATTCCTCTATAACAAGTTTGAGTTAATTAAGGATGTAGACTTCGACTTTATATTCGTTGATGACGTCGACTCCTTCCTTAAATCCCCAAAAAATATCGATAAAGCCGTCCTTTTAATGGGCTTTAGCATCGAGGATATTGAGAGGGCCCTTAGTGAAGAGAGGAAGGAAACACAGAAAGACTCTCTCACGGCGCTAGCGTGGCCAAATCCGGGCAGAGTCCTAGTTGTTTCTGGAGCTACATTAAGGGGGAAGAGAACAAAAAGAATGAAGATTTTTAGAAGGCTCTTCGGCTTCGAGCCGGGCTTCAGCCCAGAATTCGTTAGAAACATATCTAACCTCTATATCAAGTCTAAAGGTGACATTAAGGCCGAGACTCTGGAGATAGTCAAGAAACATGGACCCGGTTGTCTGATCTTCGTTCCGCAGGTCATGGGGTTAGAGAATGCTAAGAAGATCGCGGCCGCCCTCAAAGAGAATGATATAAACGCTTTTGTATATGAGAGGATGAGCCCGAGACTACTAGAAAAGTTTGTGAGCGGTGAGTATGCAGCCCTTGTAGGGGTTGCAAGCAATAGGAGTCCATTAGCCAGAGGGCTTGATCTCCCAGAAACGATAAGATATGTCGTCTTCTCCGGGGTTCCGAGGAGGGAGATCAGAGTCAGCGTTAATGAATGCAACCCCCAAAAGATACTGACGTTGCTTAGGGCACTCTCACCATTCTTCGAGGAGAAGTTTACTAGGGAGGCTGCACCAGTAATAGCGGCCCTCTCAAAGATAGTTCCGGTTACAAAGGATGTGATTGAAAAGATTAGGGAGGCTGACGAAAAGAACCTTAAGCTAGATGGGTTCGCTGGGCATGTTCAGAGAGTCGTCAATGAGACTAGAAAACTTCTAGTTAAAATAATGGAGGATATAGACCTGAGGAAGGTTACCGAGAGACTCGATGTAGATGTGAAGATTGAGGGGGGCGAGTATGTTCTAGTTATACCGGATGTTGATGGATATATACAGGCCTCGGGTAGGTCATCAAGACTTTATGCTATGGGGATAAGCCGCGGGGTATCTATCCTTATAGTTGATGACGAGAAGGCATTTTATGGATTAAGCAAAAGGATTCAGCTGGCCACTGAGGAGGAGTTCGAGGAGTATTCCCCTGAGAGGGCGCGAGAGGAGTTTAGGCGGGTGGATAGGGATAGAGAAATGATTGAGAAGATAAGGAGAGGTGAGTTTACAATAGATGTTGTGGACATCATTAGATCCGCATTAATAGTTGTCGAGTCGCCGACGAAGGCTAGAACGATAGCCTACTTCTTCGGGAGACCAGCTAAAAGGACAATAAACGACTTCACAGTTTACGAGGTTGCGAGCGGGCAGATGATCCTAAATGTCGTCGCCTCAGGGGGGCACATATTCGATCTAACAACCGAGGGAGGTTTCCACGGCGTCTTGAAGGAGAACAACTTCTATATCCCAGTGTACACCGATATAAGAAGATGTAACAGCTGCGGCGAGCAGTTCACGGACCGAGATGAGTGCCCCTCCTGCGGGTCAAAGGATATACGCTCAAAAAGAAGCGTTGTTGAGTTAATTCAGAAGCTTGCCACAGAAGTAAACAAGGTGTTTATTGCAACTGACCCAGATGCTGAGGGCGAGAAGATAGGCTACGACATTTACGTTATGGTTAAGCCATACTGCAGAAACGTTGAGAGACTCGAGTTCCATGAGGTGACGCGCAAAGCCCTTAAAAAAGCTCTCTCTGAGCCTAGGAGCATAAGGCTACCCTATGTTCAAGCGCAGGTTGTTAGGAGGATTGAGGACAGATGGGTCGGGTTCGAGCTTAGTAGAAAGCTCTGGGAGAGGTTCAAGTTAACAACCCTGTCAGCCGGCAGGGTGCAGACACCCGTTTTAGGCTGGGTCATAAAGCGCGTCGAGGAGCTGAAGAATAAGATTCCAGTAGCCGAAATACTGCTCGAGAATGGCTTATCAGTAAGGGTGATGAATCCGCCAAATGTGGAAGAGCTTAGGAGAAAGTTCAAGGAGGGCGAGCTTAAAGCAAGAATTGAAAGCATAACCTTCCATAAGGACAGAATTTATCCGCAGCCACCATATACAACCGATAGCATGCTGAAGGACGCTGCCCAAAAATTGGGTTTCACCGTCGGATACACTATGGGGTTGGCCCAGACTCTCTTCGAATCGGGCTTAATAACATACCATAGGACGGATGCGACGACGGTGTCGACGACGGGTATAGATGTTGCCCGCAGGTATATTGAGGAGAATCACCCAGGTTTATTTAGGCCGAGGGAGTATAGGGGCGAGGGAGCGCATGAGTGTATAAGGCCGACTAAACCTCTAAACCTTAAACAGCTACGCTTCTATCTTTCCTCTGGTGTTTTAAGGATACCGCAGAAGCTTGGTGTAGACCACCTGAAGCTGTATGACATGATATTTAGGAGGTTTATTGCTAGCCAGATGAGTGAGGCGAGAATTCTTGTCCAAGAATTTATGCTGAGGATTAATGGCGTTGAGACGAGGCAAAGTAGGGTTATAAATGTTCTTGAGCAAGGCTTCTTAGCGGCCAACCCGGTTGTTAGGGTTGATAAGGAAGTTCATGAGGGAGAATATAAGGTTGTGAGGTTGAAGGTTAGACGGGAGCCAACGGTTAGACCATACCGTGAGGGAGACCTGATAGCACTTATGAAAGAGAGGGGCATCGGGAGGCCGAGTACGTACTCAAAAATAATCGACACACTCTTGAAAAGGCGGTATATAATTGAGAATAACCGGGCTTTATTTAGCACAAGGCTTGGCAGAGCAGTATACGATTATCTCGTTGAGAAGTTCAGCTCACTCATATCAGAGGATCTAACTAGAAACCTTGAGAAAACTATAGATGCCATAGAGAACGAACAAGCACAATACCGAGATGTTTTGAGGAACATCGAGAACGAGATTAGGAGCATAATAAAATAGGTGGAACTAATTAACACCCTTAAACAAAAACTGCCTCCTCACCCCGCATGGTTCCCTCAGGAGGCAGCGGCGGCAATATGCTCACTAAGTCGATGTGATATACATTTTTCAAGAATTTTTCAAACTCCTGGAAAACGATGCTTCTGGTCTCATTTATCTTCCTACAAATGGTTTTTTCAGAATATGCTTCACTTAAATCATAAACTGCCACGTGCTTTCGCATATCGTGATCCCCGGCAACGGTCATAAGTATGTCTTCCGTAGGCTTCTCTTGAAGGATCCATGCCATATAAGAAATGTTCACTAGCCTATAAAGCATATCATTTTCGCGCACCGGATAGAAGTGGCTGAGGGCAATTGCCTTAAAAGTTTTTAGGTAAACTCTCCTAACACAAAGGAAATTGTGGTACTTACCTTCCGCATATATAACATCCTCGTATGGAGAAACCCACCAGCCCATCGACCTGCATCGATGCTTAAATTGTTTAATTAGATCCCAGACAACAGGTATGGATCGCATTACTCATTCTCCATATAAAATAATTAAAGGTACTTTATAAATTACTACTATATGTTTTATATAAAAATCCAATTTAAGTCAGAAGCCGAGTGATTTTAGTAATAAAAAAATTAAGAGACTTAAACACCGTTTCTCAAAAAATTTAGAATTACTTTAAATAAAAATTTTCATACTACCTGTAAAATAAAGTCTCAGTTTTAGGGAGGGAAAAATTTCATGCCTAAGAAAAATGCAAAATTCTCTCCAGTAATCTTTTAGCTAAATTTTTATTTTAGACAAATTTATTATTTAATTTCCTTTAAGATTTTGGAGGGAGACCGACATTAGGATAGCTGTTATCGATGCTGATAAATGTAAGCCTAACCGCTGTGATAAGGCATGCTATCGCTTTTGTCCGCAAGTCAGGAGTAGGATTGAGGCAATAAGATTTGAGAATAATAGTCCAAAAATCTCAGAGATTTTATGTACTGGCTGCGGAATATGCGTTAAAAAATGTCCGTTTAAGGCTATCTCCATAGTTAATGTCCCGGAGGAGCTGAAGGGAGAATGTGTACATAGATTTGGACCAAACGCCTTTAAACTATTCCGCCTACCAGTCCCATCACCTGGAGTGGTCTTAGGTTTATTGGGCCAGAATGGTATGGGGAAGACAACGGCCATAAAGATTCTCTCCGGTGAGATAAAGCCCAACCTTGAGAGGTATGATGATCCGCCGGGGTGGCCAGAAATAATACAGTACTTTAGAGGTTCGACTCTCCAAGCATACTTCCAAAAGTTAAGTAGGGGCGAGCTTAAAGTTGTCCATAAGCCCCAGTATGTCGATAAGATACCGCGCGTCGTTAAGGGCAAGGTTGGCGAGATTCTTGAGCGCATCGATGAGAGGGATAAGGTCACCGAGGTTTCCAAGAGACTCCAGCTCAAAGTTATATGGGATAGACCATTGGATGTGTTGAGCGGCGGCGAGCTCCAAAGGGTTGCTATAGCGGCCGCCGTCTGTCGCGATGTGGACGTTTACCTATTTGATGAGCCCTCAAGCTACTTAGATGTTAAGCAGAGGCTTGAGGCTGCTAAGGTGATTAGAGGCCTAAAAGAGGGGGGTAAAATTGTGATCGTTGCGGAGCATGACTTAGCGGTGCTGGATTACCTCTCTGATCAAATTTGCGTCTTTTATGGTAAGCCGGGCGTCTATGGAATAGTCTCCCATGTCCATGGGGTTAGGGTTGGAGTGAACATTTACCTAGATGGCTTCATCCCCGATGAGAATATGCGCTTCAGAAAGGAGCCAATAATATTCCATGTTAAGCCGCCGGTTAGCGAGTCGCTGACTAATGTGCCAATCTTAAAGTGGGGCGAGATGATGAAGACTTATGGAGAATTTAGGCTTAAAATAGAGCCAGGTGAGGCTAAGCTGGGCGAGGTGATAGGCATATTAGGGCCGAATGGTATTGGCAAGACAACATTTATAAAGATATTAGCTGGAGTAGAGAAGCCGGATCAGGGGCCATCGCCGACCGAGAATATCCTTAAAGTTAGTTATAAACCGCAATATATTTCAACAGAGTACGAGGGGACGGTTGAGGATCTTTTGAGGTTGGCTGCTAAAGATAAGTTTACTTCAAGCTGGTATCAGACCGAAATAGTTAATCGGCTTAACATAAGCCCCCTCTTCGATAGAAACGTTAAGGAGCTAAGTGGCGGTGAGCTCCAAAAGGTTGCTATAGCTCTCTGCCTATCTCATGAAGCAGATATATACCTCCTTGATGAGCCGAGCGCATATCTTGACGTAGAGGAGAGGTTGGCGATGGCTAGAACAGTACGAAGGGTGGTTGAGGACAAATGCGTGACGGCCTTTGTAGTTGAGCATGATATAATAGCCATGGATTTCATAGCTGATAGACTGATGATATTTACTGGTGAATCCGGAGTTTATGGAATGGCTAGATCACCGGTGAGCCTTCTGGATGGCATGAACACTTTCCTTAGGGAGATGGGCGTAACTTTTAGGAGGGATCCGGATACTAAGAGACCTAGGGTGAACAAAGAGAATTCTAAGCTCGATAAATATCAAAAGAAGATTGGGCAGTACTATTATGTTAAATAGTGGCGTCAACTTAACTCATTTTATCATCTTTCATGTTAATAAAAATACTCTCCTCACATTGTTTTAGCCAAAAATTATTGCATAATGTATTTATTCGCTTTATTCCCCTCTCCTCTATAGAGGCTGTGGGAGAGTATATTGTATGGTTGTTGCTGAGGAGAGAAGGGAGCCAATTCGCTCTCACAAAGTTGTTATTAGGGGTGTTGTTGAGGGGTATGAGGTTGCTTCACTTGAAGACTTAAAGAAGATTGAGGAGAAGATTGAGAGTATACAGAACGAGATAAATGCCCTCAGAAGTCAGATAAATGAATTGCAGAAGACATTAAATGCGACGAACATGAGGTTAGAGAGACTGGAGAGCTTCCTAAGGTCATTCAAATGAGACACGGCAACTAGATTTATCCCCTGTAACCTACGTATACTTAACAGAATAACGTTAATTTAAAAGAGAATAAATGGGAGAGAACGCATATTTTATTTCCGACCATAAAAGTTTCCTGTTTTCAAGGCTTTTAAAGCACTATCTATTTTTAGTAATGCCTCCAGCGGATTGCTGCTAAGGGTTATGTAGGAGCCTATTACGGCAACCCTCGCTCCAGCTTTCCAGGCTTCTGCGATTGTTTCTGGATTAATGCCCCCATCAACCTCTATAACCTTATCAGGGAAACTTTTAGAGATTCTCTTTATTCTCCCTGTTGCCTCACTATGATATTTTTGTCCACCCAAACCCATCGGCACACTCATCACTAAGATTATATCGGCTTCTTCGGCGATTTTATTGGTCAGCTTTTCCTCCGGTGTCAGGAGGTTTAAGCTGATACCAGCCTTATAGCCATACCTTTTGATGGATTTAAGCGCTCCTATTGTCTCATCCTCGGAGCTGAAGGATTCTACCTGAACTATGACCGCTACTTTTGCCCTATCTCCGCCAACTATAAACCCATTCATGTCCTTTATGATGCTGAATGGGTCGTTAGTCATTAAGTGTACATTTAAGAGGATTTCGCTAATTAACTCCTCATATAATCTCTTTATTAGATCTGTGGAGAATTTAGTCTTATCTGGTATTAGCGGGGGTCTCATAACATCTACATGAATACTATCTATTTTTCCAGTTTTAACCAGGTTCATAATGTTTTTAAAGGCTAAGCTCTCCCTTAGGTTATTTATGCTCATAGATAATTCAGGCTCATACTCTAGGATTGATAGTGAAATTAACATGTCCACAACATTAATTTTAGGTGGCCCCAGATTAATAGGTTAATTTATTCTCGGAGTATTAATTTGCCAGATATTAATGTGCCACTAATTCTAAAGAATTTTCGCTGATATGGGGAAGAAAACTAGGCGAATATTACGAAGAAATATAGATGTAACAATAATGAATAAATAAGTCTTCATTCCCTTTTATATAAAATCATAAAGGTTGGATCCAATTTGATTTCTGAAAAAAGTATCCGAGTTAAGATTGATGAGCTTAAGAGCAGTATAGGTCTTTTGAAGGGCGTTGAACTCTCGATAGGAAGGGTGGTCGGTGAGGAGTGGCTTGAAAAGATCGGACCAACACAGTTCCCGAAGATACCAGATTTAAGGGAGTGGGATTTCAAGCTCCTACAGCGCTACAAGCCATTCTACATGCCATTCTGCGACCTCTGCTGCCTATGTACATTTGGGAAATGCGACTTAACAGGAGATAAGCGCGGCGCCTGCGGGATAAACATGTCAGCTCAGCAATCACGCATAGTTCTTTTAGCATGTTGTATTGGAGCCGCAACGCACGCCTCCCACGCTAGGCACTTAATCGAGTACTTAATAGATAGGTATGGACGCGATCATCCAATAGACGTCGGCGGCTTAAACGTTGAAGTAGAGGCGCCGATAGCACGTCTAGTATGCGGCGTTAGACCAAGAACACTTAGCGACTTAGAGGAAGTTCTGAATTACATTGAGCGAGAAATAGTTAGATTATTGGCGGCTACACATACTGGCCAAGAGGCAAGTAACATAGACTTTGAGTCTAAGGTATTTCACGCTGGGATGATAGACCATGTTGCGCTTGAGGTGGCTGATATAGCGCAAATCTCAGCGCTTGGTTTTCCGAAGGCTGACCCAGAGGCCCCCTTAGTGGACCTAGGTTTGGGCGTCGTTGATTCGACGAAGCCAGTTATAATGGTTGTCGGCCACAATGTTCCACCGGCGGCGGCCATAGTAGATTACCTGGTTGAGAATGGATTATATGGTGGCGTCGAGGTTGTAGGCTTATGCTGTACTGCTCATGATCTTACGCGATATAACCCTAAGGCGAAGATCGTTGGACCAATTTCATGGCAGCTTAGGTTCATTAGGAGCGGTGTTGCTGACGTTGTGATAGTTGATGAGCAGTGTATTAGAACTGATACAATCATTGAGGCCCAGAGGGTTAAGGCCCCGGTTATAGCGACAAGCGATGTGAACTGCGTTGGGCTGCCGGATAGAACGAAAGATAATGTTGAGAAAATTGTTGAGGACTTAGTTCTAAATGGGCAGCCGGGTGCATTAATCTTGGATCCGGAAAAGGCCGCCGAAGTTGCCGTTAAGACAGCTCTTTTAATTGCACCGAGGAGGATGAAGCTCAAGGCTCTTCCAGACGTAAGCGACATAATTGAGGGCGCAAAGAAATGCCATAAATGTGACGACTGCAGAAGGGCCTGTCCAAATGATTTACCGATAAGAGATGCCCTTGCGAAGGCGTTAGAGGGCAACCTAAATGCTCTTGCAGATCTCTATGAGGCATGTGTTGGCTGCGGTAGATGTGAGAGTGCATGTCCAATAGATCTTCCACTCCACAGCTTTATAGTCAAGGCCGCTGAAAAGAGGATAAAAGAGGAGAAGTATAAGGTGCGTGTGGGTAGAGGCGCGATACAGGACGTTGAGATTAGACAGGTAGGTAGCCCAATAGTTTTGGGCGAGATACCCGGCGTTGCTGCCTTCGTCGGCTGCGCTAACTATCCTAATGGTGGAACCGAGGTCGCCGAGATGGCGGTCGAGTTCGCTAAGAGGCGCTATATTGTCGTGGCGAGCGGCTGCGCAGCCATGTCCATAGGAATGTATAAAGATGAGGAGGGCAAAACACCATACGAGGTATTCCCAGGAGCCTTCGACGCTGGAGGAATAGTTAACGTTGGCTCATGCGTTTCAAACTCGCATATTGCCGGAGCAGCAATAAAGATAGCTAATATATTTGCTAAGCGTAATCTCCGCGCTAACTATGAGGAGATAGCCGACTATATACTTAATAGGGTTGGCGCCGTCGGCGTAGCTTGGGGAGCCATGTCGCAGAAGGCAGCTGCTATAGCCAGCGGCTTCTGGAGGCTCGGTGTTCCAGTTATTGTTGGGCCTCACGGGCTTAAGTATAGGCGCATGCTTCTGGGTAGAAAAGATAGGCCCGAAGACTGGTATGTTTATGATGCTAGGACTGGAGAGAAGGTTTATGTCGGCCCGGCTCCTGAACACCTATTCTATGCCGCTGAGAGTAAGGAGGAGGCTATGGTTATGATAGCAAAGCTGTGCATAAGGCCAAACGACACTATTAAGGGTAGGGCGATAAAGCTCTCAAACTATATTGATCTCCATAAGCGCTTCTTTGGAACAATGCCGGATGATATACACCTCTTTGTCCGCACATTAGCCGATGTTCCGCTGACGATGCGTGAAGAGGTTATAAAGATCCTTGAGGAGAAGGGCTGGAAGGAGAACATTATACCAGACCCAACACTCCTACCGAGACTCGTGAGGAAGAAGGCTGGTGAGTGATATGGCTGGAAGGGCTGAGCCTTGGCAGACGGCTGAGATACCGGGGCCGAAGAAGGCCATGAGTATAACCAACCCCCAGATAGTCACAGCATTAATTAAACGTTCAAAGAACCCGGTCCTTATCGTCGGCTCAATGGCTCCTGAAATAAAATTTAGTGGTGGAGACTTGGTTGACTACGCTATCCGGATTGCTGAGTCCGCTGGGATGCCCATCGCCTCCTCACCAAGCATTCTAAAGGTATTCCTTGAGAGGGGCTTTAAGAGGGTCTTCAGCATGCCAGTCGTTGACGTCGCAAATAGGCTTATAGATGTTAGCTGGACGGGGCTAGAGGGTAAGGGGCAGCATGACCTAGCTATGTTTATGGGCTTCAGATACTATGTCTGCTGGCTAATTCTATCAGGCCTAAAGCACTACTCCCAAAACCTCAAAACAGTATCCCTAGAAATGTATTATCAGCCGCATGCCTTATGGTCGCTCCCAAACATCTCGAAAGAGGAGTGGGAAAAAAATCTTGACGCGATAATTAAAAGTTTAAGAGAGAAAAAATAATAATTTCCTAGAAAGGTTTGGGGGTGGAGAACAGTATGTCGATGTTTTCCGATATTCCGGTTGGCGTCGGTGAAGTGTTTTCCGGTGAGAGGATAAGGTGGCAGGACACCCACGTTGAGTTTGGCGGATTGAGGGTTCAGTATAAGTTTGAGCTCGTGAAGGTTCGTAAGATGGATGAGGTTGAAGATGGAAAGGTAACAGTAATCGGACCAGATGTAAAGGATCTTGAGCCTCAGAAGTCGTATCCGCTGGGAATCTTCATCGAGGTTGCGGGTAGCCAGCTTGAGGAGGAGCTGGAGGGCGTAATAGAGCGGAGAATACACGAGTACACAAACTACATTGAGGGGATGATGCATCTAAACCAGAGATACGACATATGGATAAGACTTAGCAAGAGATCCTTCGAGAAGGGCTTAAATTCATTCCAAATTATTGGAAAAGTTTATCAAAGGCTGTTTAAGAGCGAACTACCAATAATCGAGAAGATACAGATAACGTTTATAACGAATCTAGAGAAAATTAAGGAAATGTACGATTATGCGCTTAAGGAGTATGAGAAGAGAGATGCTAGGGCTAGGGGCCTAAAGGATGAGGATGTAGACGCATTCTACGGGTGCACACTCTGCCAATCATTTGCGCCAACACATGTCTGCGTTATAACGCCACAAAGATACTCTAACTGCGGCGCCATAAGCTGGTTCGATGCGAGGGCCTCCGCGAGAATTGACCCGAAGGGGCCAGTGTTCAAGATCGAGAGGGGCGAATGTATAGATTCAGTAAAGGGGGAGTATACCGGCGTAAACGAAGTCGTTAAAATGAGGTCTGGCGGGGAGATACAGCGCGTATGGCTATATACCGCCTTCGGTCACCCGCATACCTCCTGCGGCTGTTTTGAGGGGATCGCCTTTTATATACCTGAGGTTGACGGCTTCGGAATAGTTCATAGGGGCTTTACAGAGAACACCCCGATAGGTATACCATTCTCAAAGCTAGCGGACTCAACTGCCGGTGGAAGGCAAGTCGACGGCTTCCATGGAATATCAATAGAATATATGCGTTCACCAAAGTTCCTCCAGGCCGATGGTGGATGGGAGAGGGTTGTCTGGGTCCCATCAGCTGTTTTAGAGAGGGTTAAGGACTTTATTCCAAAGCACCTTCTGGATAAAGTAGCGACCGAGAAGGATGCCAAAACTATAGAGGAGCTCAAAAGCTTCCTGGTAGCTAGAGGTCATCCGATAGTTAAGAGGTGGGAGGCGAAAGCTAAGGAGGAGGCTGCCGCCAAACCAGTTGAGGAGAAGGCTGCGCCAGAGGTCGCCGCTCCGGAGGCTGCTGCAGAGGTAGTGGCTCCAATAAGCGTTGGGGCTGTTGGAGGCTTTAAAATAATTCTAAAAAATGCTAAGATTAGGGTGGAGAAGGTTAAGATAATTCGGGCGAAGGAGAAGTGAAAAGGTAATGGCTGAAAGGAAGAAAGAGGTTGAAGAAGGGGCTTTCATTAAGATCGGCCCAAAACTCCTAGATCTATTGAGAGAGTTCGGTGAGATCGAGCTTGAGGACGTCGAGATTGAGGCTGAGGAGCTAGAAATATGGATCCCATCTGTTACGGCCATCGCCCCGCCACCCGCCGTGGCTCCGCCTAAAGTCGTTCCGGCGAAGCCCACTGAAATATTGAAGGTTGAGTTTAAGCCCCCGATACAAACATACTCTGGAAGGATAGTTGAAGTTAAGCTTGGAGCGAAGAGAAGTGAGGGGGGGACGAGGGAGAAAGTCGTAAGTGTTGGTGGGGAGGCCGCCCCCACATTCTACCTCTTTGAGGAGCTCCCTCCGAACCCGCCGGTAATATCGGCCGACGTATTCGATATGGAGGTTCCGCTCCCAAAGGCTATAAAGATGCATGTTCAGGAGGTTATTGGCGACCCGGCTGCTTGGGCTAAGCTTGCAGTAGATAAGTTTGGTGCCGACTTAGTCACCATTCATCTAGTCAGCACAGATCCCCTTAGGAAGGATGCCCCGCCAAGCGAGGCTGCAAAGACAATTGAGAATGTCCTGCAGGCAGTTAAAGTTCCAATAATTGTCGGCGGCTCAGGTGACCCGAAGAAGGACGTAGAGGTCTTTAAGAAGGCTGCTGAGGTAGCGCATGGGGAGCGCGTCATGCTGAGCTCAGTAACCCTGGATATGGCTGAGGCAGGTCTCCTAGGAGAAGTTGCAAAGGCTGCTAAGGAGCATGGCCATGTTGTGCTCGCATTTACAGCTATGGATTTAAACCAAGCTAAAGAGCTAAACAGGAAGCTCTATGATTATCTGCCCAGGGAGAGCATAGTTATGGATTTAACCACAGCGGCTCTGGGATATGGGCTAGAATACTCGTTCACTGTGCATGAGAGGGCTAGACTTGCAGCCCTGGCCGGAGACCCCGAGCTTCAGCATCCAACATCTTCAGGGACAACTAACGCCTGGGCTGCTAGAGAGGCTTGGCTTAAGCTCGGCTTGGAGTGGGAGCCGAGGGAGCTGAGGGGTCCCTTATGGGAGACAGTTACGGCGCTAACCCTCCTTCTGGCTGGCGTAGATATATTCATGATGATGCATCCGGCGGCAATACGCACAGTTAAAGAGGTCATTAACAACCTTTATAAGCGTGGTAAAGCTAAGCCTGAGAGCATATCTGACTGGGTCTCAATCAAAATATAGTTTGGGGTTGGGGAAATTGTCCGCAGGCGAAGTGAGGAAGGGCGTAAGGGAATTAAGCCCGCTAGACGTCTATACGCTCTTACCTAGAACAAACTGTGGGAAGTGCGGCGAGAGCAACTGCATGGCCTTTGCGACGAAGCTTGTTAATAGGGAGGTTTCGCTGGATCTATGTAAGCCGCTCATCGAAGAAGAGAAGTATAAGAGTCAATACTTAAAGCTGAAGGATCTATTGGCGCCGCCAATTAAAGAGGTTGTTATTGGCGTTGGGGAGACCGCTGTTAAGGTTGGCGGTAAGCTCGTCATGTATAGGCATGAGCTCACATATGTGAACCCAACGCCCATAGCCATAGACGTTACAGACGAGATGCCTGAGGATGAGTTACTTAAGCGTATAGAGAAGATTAATAGTCTCGCATATACGTATATTGGCAAGACAATTAAGCTCGACATTGTGGCAATAAGGTCAACATCAAATGACCCCGCAAAGTTTAAGTCCACCGTCCAGAAGGTTGCGTCCGTAACGAAGCTCCCATTAGTGCTATGCACATTTAACCCGGATCTCATGAAAGCCGGTCTTGAGACAACCTATAGTCGGAGGCCACTAATATATGCTGCTACCGAGCGAAATTGGAGGCAGATGGCCGATTTAGCACTAATGTATAACTGTCCGCTAGCGGTCTTCGTCCCGAACAACCTAGAACTCCTAAAGTCTCTTGCGAATACTCTCTTAGAATATGGTGTTGAGGATCTCCTCCTCGACCCTGGAACCTTCCCCGATGAGGGCATTGCGGACACGATTACAAACTTTACGATAATTAGGAGGAGCGCATGTAAATTCGGCGACAACTCCCTAGGCTTCCCGCTAATCGGCGTACCCATGACCGTATGGTCCATAAAAGACGCCCCGAAAGAGATCCTACACTGGAAGGAAGCATGTTTAGCAAGTATGCTACTCGTCAGGTATGCTGATCTACTTATAATGCATAGCCTTGAGGGGTGGGCCCTCCTACCAACATTGATCCTGAGAGCTAATATATATACTGATCCAAGGAGGCCTGTGGCTGTGGAGCCTGGTCTGAGAGTATTTGGCAGTCCAGATGAGAACTCTCCAGTCCTGATAACATCGAACTACGCATTAACATTCTTTACAGTGCAGTCCGATATAGAGTCCGCAGGAATAAGCTGTTATCTTATTGTTGTTGATAGTGAGGGGTACGCCGTTGAGAGCTCCGTTGCCGGAAGGAAGATGACTGCCCAGACGATCGCAGATGCGCTTAAGTCCTCCGGCATAGAGGGAAAGGTTAAGCACAGGTATCTTGTAATCCCTGGGTTGGCGGCCAGATTGAGTGGAGAGATAGAGGAGCTGAGTGGCTGGAAGGTCTTAGTTGGGCCGAGAGATTCATCTGGAATACAAGCATTCCTAAAAGAAAACTGGCCTCCAAAAAGTTCATGAAAACCCTTTTTTCTTCCAGTTCCCCTATCTTTTATGAGGAGACCTGATATTGAAGATACTTGTTTCGATGGGTAGGGGCGGAACAGGGAAGACAAGTTTTGTAGCATTAATTGCAAAATACTTTATTGAGAAGAGGGAATCCCCAATACTTCTCATAGACGCCGACCCAGACCAAAGCTTAGCGGATGTTTTAGGAGTGGATTTTGAGGGCGAGGGTAAAAAGACTATTTCTGAGCTTCTTGTCGAAACCTTCCTTGAGGGAGGGGGCACTCTCGTTGGGGTTCCTCCATCAGAGAGGATGGAGAGCAGGATTTGGGAAGAGGGACTCTGCGAGGGGGAATACTTTGATTTAATCGCTATAGGGCCGAAGTGGGTTGAGGGATGCTACTGTCTCCCAAATGAAGCCCTGAGAGCGGCTTTAGGAAACCTCATAAAAAACTACAAGTATATTGTCATTGATACTCCGGCCGGCCTAGAACACTTGAATAGGAGAATAACCACGAAGGTTAATGATATCTTTGATCTAATAGACCCCTCAATGAAATCCTTCGAGCATGTGGCGAGGGCATATAGGATAGCAAGGGAGGTTAATATAAAGTTCGATAACTTTTATGTTGTTGGCGGCTTCAGATTTCCGGAGAAGCTTGGAAGCATGGTTGAAGGCAAGCTAGGCTTAAAGTTTCTGGGAAAAATAGCCTTCGACGAAAATGTTGAGAATTTCGTTCTCTCCGGGAAATCCCTCCTCGAAATCCCGGAGGATTCGCTGGCATACCGATCAATTAAGGAAATATTGGCTAAAGCCGGATATTAGGTAGAAAGGATGAGTGAGCCCAAGAATATAGACATCTTCCATCTGCTCTTGGAGAGCTCAAAGAAAAAGGAGCTTAGAGCGGAGATCTTAACCTCCCTTAAGATAAAAGAGTATTTTATTGATGGGAATGTGGAGATCAATAAAAAGACTTGTAGAGGTGTTGATTGCCAGCTTTGCATAAAAGTTTGCCCGACAAACGCCTTATACTGGGGTTACGGCCAAGTAAACATAATTGAAGATTTATGTATACGCTGCGCTGCCTGCGTCTTATCCTGCATGGTTGACGATTGTATTAAGGTCACTAGAAGGCGGCCAAACAATAGAGTTGAGTCATTTAGTAATCCAAGGCAAGTATTCAGGCTCCTACAATCGATCGGCTCAGAGAAGCGCCTTGACATAGTGATCCGTATTTTTCAGCCAAGAAGGATCTCCTAGGGGGAATACTCTTGAAGATGGTTATTGCTGGTAAGGGCGGTGTTGGAAAAACCCTCATTGCCGGAACCCTGGCCCGAATTTACGCCCGCATGGGCTTTAATGTTCTGGCCGTGGACGCTGATCCAGCAATGAGTCTCTCTTATACCTTGGGAATACCGCCAGATGTATCCTCAAAGATAGTCCCAATAGCCGAGAACAGTTCCCTAATAGAGGAGCGGACGGGGGCTAAGCCTGGATCAGCATTTGGCGCGCTCTTCAGCTTAACACCAGCCGTCGACGATATAGCTGAGAAGTATGGTGTTGTTGGGCCGGATGGCGTTAGGCTCATTGTCATGGGAACAATAAGATCCGGTGGGTCCGGGTGCGTGTGCCCAGCTAACTCGCTTCTAAGCGCGTTAATTAGGCACATAACTTTGAGAAGGGGTGATATAGTGATTATGGATGCTGAGGCTGGCTTGGAGCACTTGGGCAGAGCCACGGCTAAGGGCTTTAATATATTAATATGTGTTGTTGAGCCAACAGCTCCATCAATAGAGACCGCTATAAAAATTAGGAGGTTGGCCAGCGAGATAAACATCAATGAGGTTATCTTTGTTGGGAATAAGATCTCCGATGCTGAGGAGGAAGATTATATTAAAGGGGAACTAAGCAAGTTTTCTTTAAGCTTATTCCACACAATCCCCTTTGACCAAAATATTATTAGGGCTGGGAGAGCTGGCATCGCGCCAATAGATTATTCACCCCTCTCGCCAGCAATATCAGCCATAAAGAGCCTCGCTGATAAACTTATAAGAAAATTTCCAGCAACATAGGTTCCTTTCAGCCAGGGCATAAAAAGAAACCTATCATCTGTAATGTCTCACCACAAATATATATCCCCATAGACTTACAATTTATAGGTGAACTAATTTTTGGGTATAGAGGGTTTAGACAAGATATTTAACCCTAGGAGAATCGCTGTTATCGGTGCAAGTAATAAAGAGGGTTCTGTGGGATACAAAATATTCAATAATATTATTGGTTTTAGGGGATTTATTTACCCAGTTAACCCCTTTAGCCAGAGCATACAGGGGATCACGGCCTACCCAAGCATAAAGAGGATCCCTTGGCAAGTAGATTTAGCAGTTATTGCCACACCAGCCCACGTTGTCCCGGAAGTTGTCGAAGAGTGCGGTGAGGCTGGAGTAATCGGCATTATAATTGTTTCATCTGGGTTTAGAGAGACGGACCAGAGGGGGAGGGCTCTTGAGGAAGAGATTTTAAGGATAAAATCTAGATTCGGCTTGAGGATAATAGGGCCTAACTGCCTAGGGGTTATACGCCCAAGCATAAAGATGAATGCTACGTTCGCTAATAAGGTGGTTAGGCCGGGTAACATTGCTTTTATATCCCAGAGCGGTGCCATCTGCGCCTCCGTATTAGATTGGGCTGAGGCGGCCAATGTCGGATTCAGCGTAGTTGTATCGCTGGGAAACATGATAGACGTGGACTTTGCCGACCTAATAGATTACTTTGGAATGGATCCCGAAACCAGAAGCATAATACTCTTCGTAGAATTCATAAGTGATCCTGGAAAGTTTATGAGCGCAGCGAGGAGGTTTGCTATGACAAAGCCGGTAATAGCCATTAAGGCCGGTAAGACGAGCGAGGGGATGAGGGCGGCGGTGTCGCATACCGGCGCAATCGCAAGTGATGATGCGCTATATGATGCGCTCTTCTTAAGGGCTGGTGTAGTTCGCGTTGAGAGCATCTCTGATCTATTTTCTTGCTCGGAGATACTAGCAACGCAACCGTTGACTAAGAGCCCAGACCTAGTAATAATAACTAACGCTGGGGGCGCCGGGATTATGGCCATCGATGCTCTGATCTCTAGAGGCGGGAGGCTGGCAAGGCTGAGCGAAAAAACTATTGGAGAATTGAATAAAATTTTACCATATTATTGGAGTAGATCTAATCCAGTAGATATATGTGAGGATGCGACGGCTGAGAGATTTAAAAGAGCCGCTGAGATATGCCTAAAGGATCCGAACGCTGGAGGCTTCCTAATACTTTACACCCCAATTGGGGAGGCTGACCCTAAGGAGGCTGCTGAGGCCATAGTTGAAGTTTTTAGGGGGTCTGGGAAACCAGTCCTCACATGCTGGCTTGGTGAAAAAAAGACTCGCGAGGCTAGGGAGATATTTAGGAGAAATAGGATCCCAACATACCCAACCCCCGAGGAAGCAGTTGCAGCCTTCATGTACATGTACCAGTATGCCAGAAACATTGAACTGCTTTACGAGGTCCCCGAGGAGATAAGATTAAGCCCGCCAAGCGATAAATCTCGCCTAAAGAATATAATTAAGCGCGCTATAGATGAGGGAAGGTTTATACTTACAGAGTTTGAGTCGAAGGAGTTCCTTAAGGAGTATGGTATATCGGTCTCTGAGACTTATGTTGCGAGGAGCCCAGATGAGGCTGCGGAAATCGCCTCTAAAATAGGTTTCCCGGTGGCAATGAAGGTTCTTTCACCAGACATTGTGCATAAGATGGATGCTGGCGGCGTAATCCTAAACATTTATAGTGAAGCGCAGGTAAGAAGCTGCTTCCTACAGATAATTGAGAACGTTAAATCTCGATATCCAAGCGCCAGAATCCATGGTGTCACTGTGCAGCCAATGCATTTTGGAGAATATGAGGTTATCACTGGGTCTAAGAGAGATCCGGTTTTTGGGAGCTTCATAATTTTTGGTAGTGGCGGAGTTAATGTCGAAGTTTTTAGGGATATTGCTGTAGGTTTTCCGCCGTTAAACCAGACTTTGGCGAGAAGAATTATTGAGCGAACAAAACTTTATGAGGTCTTTTCTAGGGGATTTAAAGGCTTATCTCTGGCTAATCTCAGGCCGATTGAGGAGGTTCTAGTGAAGTTCTCACAGCTAGTAATCGATTTTCCAGAGATAGCGGAGATGGATGTTAATCCGCTTGCCGTCACGTCTAACGGCGTTATAGCTTTGGATGCCAGAATAATAATTGATGTGGAAAGGGTGAGAGGGGAGTCTAAACCATACGAGCATCTCATCATAAGACCTTACCCAACTAAATATATATCTGAACACATACTGCGGGATGGAAACAGAGTTACGCTTAGACCAGCTAGGCCCGAAGATGAACCATTACTCATAGAACTGTTTAAAGCCCTTTCAACGGAGACCATGAGACTAAGATTTTTCCGGATAATGAAGGAGATAGATCATTATACCGCCGCCAGGTACTGTAATATTGATTATGGCCGTGAGATGACGATCGTTGCGGAGACCGAGGTTGGGGGGAGGAGGCGTTTAATAGGTATGGCGAACCTCATCGCCCAGCCTGATGGATGCAGCAGCGAGATATCAGTTGTGGTGGGGGATCCATGGCAAAATAAGGGTTTAGGGTCAATAATGATTGACCACCTAATAGAGGTTGGGAGAGATATGGGCCAAAAGAAACTTTTCGGAGAATTTCTTGCAGAGAATAGAAAGGTTTTTCACATTTTACGGAAGAGGGGATTTGAGATAAAGAAGGTTGATGAGGAGACCTATGTTGGTATACTCAACCTTTAATTATTACTGGGACAATCTTCTCCTCAACTATCTTTTTGACGTCTAATAAGGCGGTGCTGGACTTTAATGGCTCTCTCTTGAGACATGAAATATAGAGTTCCCTATCAAATCTCACAAGACCATCTATATTTAAGCCCACTTCGGCAGTCTCCTCGATGATAAAATCTACTATATCATCGGTAACCTTATTAGCTATGGCCCAAAACTTTTTCGCCAAACTCCTAGCCACTTCCTTAAATATCAATGCGAGTTCTATAGATTCAGCCGTAGGATCAACGACCGCGATGATCCCGTCAGAGACCTCTTCAATTCTCCTACCAATATGCTCTACGCCAGCATCCGTATCAATTAGAACAATCATGTCTTTCTCTAGGCTTAGGTTGTTAAGTAGGATCCTCGTTAATATATTAAATGGGCATGCGCAACCCTCACCATACTCCCTAACCTTACCTATCGTTATCAGCCCAATACCCTCTCTTGAGACCGCTATGTACTCGCTGGGGAGCATATTCAATCTTATTCCTCCCCTAGCCGTAGATAAAGCCTTAATAATGTCAGGCTCCATCTTCTCGAAGTCTTCCTCCTCCCTCTTCCCGCCAACATATTCTACCAGCGGTCTCGGCGGGCTGACTCCCAGGAAGATCGGCATGAGGGAATTTGATTCGTCCGAGTCAACGATATACACTTTAAATTTTTCTTGGAGAGCCTTAGCCATAAGAATCGATAGCACCGTCTTTCCAGAGCCGCCTTTACCGCAAACCATGATCTTCATGGCCCATAACTACCTCTATCAACCTTTAACCTTAAGCTCTCCTTTAACCCTCAGTACAAATATAGAATTTATGGCGTCAATCATCAGGAAGCTGACACCGGATATAATCTTTTCCCCACCATCTATGTCAAGAATCTTAAAGACTTCCTCATCCGAAGACACATGCGCCACACTCCCAGAGATGAGAAACCTCTCGCCCCTCTCCGCATCCTCGACATAAACCTTTAATAGACACAATGGCGCACACCAACCCAATAAAACTGTTAAAAAGGTAAATTTATAGATGTCCCCCATAAACTTTTCTTTATAGTTGGTGTTAGATGAGCACATTGATCTATAGAGAAATAATTGAGTATCTTAAGAGTATCCCAAAGCCAACGCAGATAGACGTTCAGTTAGCTAAGATTAGGGTTGCGGAGAAGTATGGCTTAAGCGTGATACCCCCGAACTCCGAGATAATCAAGCATTTAAGGGCGGATGAGAGGCCAATCTTACTTAAGGTTTTGAGAAGAAAAGTTGTGAGAACTATCTCCGGCGTAACAATTATCGCTGTGATGGCTAAGCCATGGCCATGCCCTCAAAAGGATCCGTGCGCATACTGCCCTGGGGGGCCCGCCTACGGGGTTCCGCAGAGCTATACTGGGCGTGAGCCGGCAACGATGAGGGGTCTGCAGTTCAATTTTAACCCATATAGTCAGGTTAAGCATAGGATTGAGCAGCTCGAGTCTATTGGGCATGTTGTCGATAAGATTGAGCTAATAGTTATGGGCGGAACCTTCCCCGCGATGCCAGTTGATTATCAAATGAGCTTCATTAAGGAGTGTCTTGACGCGATAACCGGGGTTCGATCATCATCTCTTGAGGAAGCTAAGGGGAATGCTGAGGTTAGCCGCCGGAGGAATGTTGGTATAACCATTGAGACGCGCCCGGACTGGTGCAGGGAGCCCCACGTTGACGTAATGCTATCTTATGGCACTACGCGTGTCGAATTGGGTGTACAGAACATTTATGACGATATATATGCCCTCGTTAATAGGGGGCATACCATTAAAGATGTCGTAGAGGCGACTAGGATAGCTAAGGATGCTGGGCTTAAAGTCGTCTATCATATGATGCCTGGGCTCCCAGGGTCGGACTTAAAGAGGGATTTAGATGCTTTTAAGAGAATATTTACGGATCCAGGCTTTAAGCCAGATATGCTTAAGATATACCCGTGTCTCGTGGTTAAGGGGACGAAGATTTATGATTGGTGGGTTAAGGGCTTATATAAGCCATACACGACTGAGGAGGCCGCTAAGCTAATAGCCGAGGTTAAGAAGATTATTCCCGAGTGGGTTAGGATAATGCGCGTCCAGAGGGATATACCGGCCTACATGATTGAGGCTGGGCCGAAAAGCAGCAACCTACGTGAAATAGCCCTTAAAATGCTTAGAGGTGAGGGCTTAAGGTGTAGGTGTATAAGGTGCCGTGAAGTTGGCCATAGGTGGCTTAAAGATCACGTTAAGCCGAACCTAGATAAAGTCGAGATAATTGTTAGGCGTTATGAGGCGTCTATGGGAGAAGAGTTCTTCATATCTGCTGAAGACCAAGCAAATGATGTCCTCATAGGCTATTTAAGGTTGAGGATCCCATCCAGCCTAGCTCATAGGCCTGAGATATCTGGAAAGGACGCTGCAATAGTAAGGGAGCTACGTGTCCTAGGCCCACTTGTACCAGTTGGAAGACGCGCAGGCGGGGAATACCAGCATAGGGGGTTTGGAGGGATGCTCCTTGAGAAGGCTGAGGAGATAAGCTCCAGCATGGGGTACAAGAAGATTCTTGTTACAAGCGCCCTTGGAACGAAAAGGTATTATATGCGCCTAGGCTACAGTTATGATGGCCCTTACGTGAGTAAAAGCCTATAAGACTGATCTCTGATAACTAAGAGAGATTTATTGAGGGAAGATAGTTCAGGCGTTCGGAGGGTTAGTCTAAGCAATGAAAGCCGCTGATAAGTTTGAGAAGATAAGTGAGATGGCGCGTAGGAGAGGCTTCTTTTGGCCCTCATATGAAATCTACGGTGGGGTAAGCGGCTTCATATGCTGGGGCCCTCTTGGAGCACTCATGAAGCGCAGAATAGAAGATAAGTTCAGAGACATGTTTTTAAGGCGCCTAAACTTCTATGAGATCGAAACTCCAATAATTGCCCCAGAACGGGTCTTTAAGGCTTCTGGACACATAGACAACTTTAAGGAGCCGATAGTTGAGTGTACATCATGTAAAAGGAAATTTAGGGCTGACCATCTTCTCCAGGAGGATGCTGGGCTAAGCTCGCAGGAAACTGATAGGATGAGACTAGAAGATATTAAGAGAAGTATTGAGGAACACAATATTAAGTGTCCTGAGTGCGGCGGGCTTCTCTCGGAGCCAAGATACTTCCTAACAATGTTTCAGACAACGATTGGGCCATACTCTGATAGCATCGGGTATGGGCGCCCAGAGGCGGCTCAGGGAATATTCACCGAATTTAAACGCCTTTATGAGCAGGTTAGGGAGCGCTTACCAGTGGGCTTCGCCCAGATAGGACATGCATTAAGAAATGAGATATCTCCTAGGCAGGGGCCGATAAGACTTAGGGAGTTCACAATAATAGATCTAGAGTTCTTCTTTGATCCGGAGAACCCGAAATGCCATCTCCTAGATGAGGTTGCCAATGAAAAGTTGAGACTTGTTCTGGCGGAGAATAGGCTTAGGGGGGATGAGAACCCGGTGGAGCTGACTCTTAGGGAAATTGTTGAGGGAGGTTACGTTATAGTTGAGTGGCTCGCCTTCTTTATGGCTTTAGCTAAACGCTTCGCCGTAAGCCTAAATATACCAGAGGATAAGCAGCGCTTTATAGAGAAGCATCCATGGGAGAGGGCCCACTACTCGGCCCAGGGCTTCGACCAAGAAGTTTACCTTGAGCGTTGGGGGTGGGTTGAGGTGGCTGGCTTTAATTATAGGACAGACTACGATTTGGGCGGGCATATGAGGGAAAGTGGCGTAGACATGAGGGTCTTCAAGCAAACTGAGAGAGAAATCACGCGTGTAGAGACTAAGGTGAGACCGATAATACAGAATATTAAGGAGGAGTTTGCTGAGGGGGCCCAAGAGGTTATAAGAATATTGCAGACCATCGATCCAAAAACTATCATCGAAGCATTTAACAAGCAAGGCTTCTATGATGTAAATGGCTTAAAGGTTACTCCGAGACACGTTGAGATTGTGAAGATGGAGATTAAAGAGAAGGGTAGGCATTTTATACCGCATGTCATTGAACCTAGTTTCGGCTCAGACCGCCTAGCCTATGCCGCCCTAGAGTACGCTTACACGGTTAAGGATGATAGAGTTATCTTAAGGCTGCCCAGGGATATCGCCCCAATACAGTTAGCTGTAGTACCATTAGTCAATAGGGACGGGCTTCCGGAAAAGGCTAAAGAGATATATAATCTCCTCCTCGACGAGGGCTTCTACGTCGAGTATGATGAGTCAGGCTACATTGGAAAGAGATATGCGCGTTTTGATGAGATCGGTGTTCCACTTTGTATAACTGTGGATTACCAGACGCTAAAAGATGATACCGTAACAATACGTGATAGAGACTTGTGGAAACAAGTTAGAGTTCACATAAAGGATATGCTGCAGCTACTCCACAAATACTTCCGTTACAAAATCAACTTTGAGGATTTAGGTACACCGTATAGGTAGATTTTTAAACATTGTTAACTAAATTCTAATAAGGGAGACTGAAGAGTATTTCAAGGGGGAAAGGGGGTACTAGTGGTATTCCCAATAGAGACTGAGCCGCGAATTAAGAGGAGATCTTTAAGCCTTTGCCAAGAACATTTAAGAAAAGTTGTTGAGATAGCTAGAAAAACTGTACAGATGATTGATGCATTTGTAGCAGGTGACGCCAACTCTATAATGCAATTATATGATGAAATACAAAAGATAAGCGAGGAGGTTGCGGGTTCTAAAAGGGCTGTTGCGCAGGAGCTTACTGAGGTCGGCGCAATACTAATTAACCGTGAAGACTTTTTAAGGTTCATTTTTGTAACCAGCGACATTTCTGAATTCTGTAAGGGGATATCGTTTAGAGTTCTGGCAATGGTTGAGCGTAAATGGGATATTCCAGAGGATATTAAGAGAGGGATATCTGAGCTCTCTAGCGCGATGCTTAACGCCATGATGAGACTCAGGGATATGAGCTACGCCCTTAATTATGGATCACCACAGGTATCTGAGAAGGCTAGAGAGGTTGAGCAGGTGGAGAAAGAAGTCGATAACCTCTATAGGAGACTTGAGATAACAGTTCTAGAGCGGAATATGGAGCTACATAAAACTCTTCTCACAAGAGATATTATACAGCTCCTTGAGGATACCACCGATAAAATTGAGGATGCTTCAAACAACGCCAGGATACTTGCTCTAGCTCTCTAGGAGGAATATGCTAACAGAATGGGGCGCAAAGGAAGAAAGATTGATGCGGAGTTTATAGAAAACTTTTTAGTGATCTGGAACCCAAAAGACGGCTCAGAGATCTATAAAGCGGGCTTTTATGGAAAACCGCTTGGAATACCAAAGCCGAAGAGCCCAGATTTTAACGTCCCATTGATACTTGACCTAATGGAAGGTCTCTATTTACTTAAGAAAGGTATAATCACAGTCTATGAGGGCTCAAATAAGAGCAGAGTTAACCCGCGGGAATTGAGAAGAAGGGCTAGACAAGTTTATGAAGACTTCGACTTAAAGTATGCTGCATACAAGGACCTGAGGGATAAGGGGCTCATCGTGACGCCAGGAGTTAAGTTTGGATGCGACTTCGCTGTGTATAAGATTGGCCCGGGGCTCGAGCATGCACCGTACATGGTCTCAGTTAAAAGTAGAAGAGATGAGTTAACCCCAACCGAGATCGTTAAGGCTGGTAGGCTTGCAACGAGCGTCAGAAAGCGCTTCATAATAGCTGTCCCAGACCTTGAGAAAGGTAAGGTTGAATATTTAATCTTTAAGTGGTTTAAGGCGTAGTTTGCCAGCCATTTTATTGGGGATCAGAAACCGGTTTCTTCATCATTTTTATAAAGATTATGTTAGATCAGCCGTTGTCGGATAGTTAACTTTTTATAACTATCCGTTCCACCTCTTTAAATTCATCGGTGGCTTTCGGGGGCAACGGTAAAGCACCCCACATTGGGAGTTTCATGGCGATGTTCCATGCGGCGATAAAGTGTCTATCCGCTTGGAAGCCGCACTTTCTACATTTAAAGATATGCCCATTCGGCTTATTCAACTCGCCACATATCGGGCATGCCCTAGAGGTGTTTTCCGCTTTAACGGTTTCCGGCTTAAAGCCCAGCTCCATCGACTTATAGGAGGTGTAAAACTGAATTTTTCTGAATGGCATGCTGTGGAGCCTTCTATTCATCTCCCTACCATACCGTATCCTCTCCCTGATATGGGTGAGTTTCTCCATTACCGGTTTAACGTTTTCCTCGGCGATTATACCAGCTATAATCTTTGTTGCTCTATGGAGTATGTCGTTTACTCTCCGCTTTTCCCTTCCAGAATACTTTGCTAACAGCTTAGCTTTTGTCTTCCCCGAAGTCTTACTCTGAATGCTCCTCCTCTTCCTGAAGTATCTGTCTCTAATGTATTTCGCCTCACTTATATCTATCTTGATGAACTTAACCTTGTTCGGCTTCACAACAGCCAGGTCTATGCTGCTCTCGTTAACATCGATACCTAGTATGCCTTCAGCCTCTTTCTCCCCAACTGTCTTTCTAAAAGTGATATGAAGGTAGTATTCATTATTAAATCTTACAAGCCTTGAGCCTTTAACCTGCCAATGCATGAACTTCCTTGAATGCTCATGAACCTTGAACGGAATTGTAATATGCCC
>JAWAZE010000012.1:0-46880 GCA_038817885.1 Bathyarchaeia archaeon
TATTCCTAATACCTTGCCTCCTCACGCTACCCTATATATTCGGCTTAAACGGGCTATGGATGGCTTACCCCATTGCAGGGATCCTAGCTCTTGCGTTGGGCTTAACCCTAACATTCTTCGAATTCCAAAAAATTAAGGCAATGAAGCCTCTGCCTTAAATACTCGTGGGCAAAGCTTATTCTAGCATGGTTGCCTAGAACCTTTTGCCTAAAGATTATCCTAAAATGGAGCCGCTAAAGGTTGGGTGACACGGGCACTAAAACCCTAATCACTAAAAGTGAGGAGGATAGTTATGTTAACGATAACCCGAGCTCAAAAGGTGGCGGGCCCGCAGTACTCATATCAAAATAAGTTCAAGTCCACCCTCTTACCACCATGAAACAAGCCTTTAAGGAAAAGCGCTGTCGTTACCAACTATTATGAGGTCTGAAGCGTCTATTATTCATGCTGAGGGGTTTGATTTAGGAAATCATTGAGGATCTTCTTAGTGTTTTTGGGGCTTAGCATGCGTAATGAACTTACTGAAGGTTTTTATGATTCTATCTCCAAGCTCGTGGTGAGCTGAGGGGGCTACGGGAAGTTGAGATCCGAGCCAGCTGATGTGCTGCTAAACTAAAATCTTCCTTTTTATGCTAGGGCTAATATATTCGCCTTTAAATTAGCAGTGGGTTAAGGTTAGCTGAAAGGTTGGCTCTTGAGGGATATTGTTACTGGTGGATGTGGTTTTATTGGAAGTAATCTTGTTAAGAGGTTGGTTGAGGGTGGGCATGAGATTATAGTTTTTGATAACCTGTCGACCAGCAGCTTAAGGAATATTGAGGGCTTAGATGTAAAATTTTTGGTGATCCATACAATAGGATGCTTGATCTCGCTTTAGTGGGGATGGGAACATCCCTAAAATTAGGATTTAAAGCGATATTTAAATTTCCCATTTATCTCAGAACTAAAGTTCTAGGTTTTCAGAGCATAAAAATATAATTTTTCAAGGTTGAAAAGACCGCACCGCATAAACAACCTGGTATTTCAAGCTCAATTGACACTCAGGCTCCGATTCACAGGAATATATTGTATTTTGCTATTCTCGATCCAAGAGCCCTTTTAAAGCAGGAGCGTTGCCCTTGTTAGTTTAATCCCTTCCCTCGGGTCTAACACTATCCCGTATTTATCCATGGTTCCCGAGCCCACTATCAGTTCGGGTAGGCTGATCTTCCTGCTTTATAACTGGGTCTACTTAGTATCCTAGTGCTTCAAGGGATGCGGCCCCTAGGACCGGTGGGTCCCTGGCTCTCCGAATATTACTGGAGCTCCTATGCGCCTACCATCATATTCAACTACAGCTACGCCTAAATCCCGCTCCACGACAGCTCCGCCATAAACCCTCAGCCTCCTACGGTCGAGGGACTTCAAAGCCTGCTAGCTCTGCTTTATACTCGATGTAAAATTGAAGTCTTCTAAACGGTAGTGAGTGGAGCCTCCTATTCATCCTCTTACCATTTTTTATACGTTGTCTCATGTTTTCCTTCATGCTGAAGTCCCTGTAAAACCTAAGAGATTTGGGCTGTAAGTGGAATTGCATGTTTATAAGACTCTTCCCACCCTGAAGTAATTTAGGCACACTATTATGTCTTTATTGTTCTAGTATCCGCATGTGCATAAGCCCATATTTATTTGACGCTGGCTTTTCGTTGCATCTGAGCGTGATGAAGGTGAGGGACAAAATTTTCTGGAAGCCGATCGACTAGCTGTTTTCAGCGGTTATCCTACCATTTTTTAGGTAAAGTCTTCTTTCAACGTATTTTTTGATTCTCTCATCGTGAGTAGCGACTAGGATGGTGACTCCAATCTTGTTGAGTTTTAAGAGTTGTTCTAAGTATTCTTCTGCTGATTCCCGGTCTAGGTTGCTTGTGGGTTCGTCTACTAGGAGGATAGGGGGGTTATTGAGCAGCGCTCTAGCCAAGCTCACCTTGCGTTTTTCTCCTCCGCTTAGCTGGTCTGGAAACCTGTCTGCTAGCTCTGATATGCCTAGCTTTTTTAGGGCTTCTAGAATTCTCTCTCTCCTTATTTTCCTGTCTTTTATGAGCGGCAGGAGCGGTACTTCCAGGTTCTCATATACTGTTATTACTTCAAACATTAGGTCTTCTTGGAATACAAAGCCTATTTTTTCCCTTCTGAATTCCAGAAGTTTATTTCCGTCTAGATCTTCTATTTTTACGTCCCCTATTTTTACGCTTCCCCTGTCTGGTTTTAGGTATCCTCCAATAATTTTTAAGAGAGTTGTCTTACCGCTTCCGTTGGGTCCCAAGATGCAAGCGAATTCTCCCTTATAAACTTTGAGGTTGACCCCTTTCAGGACCTCTCTATAGCCCTGCCTATACCGGTATCCCTTCCATACATCTATAAGCTCTATTATGGGATTCACTTAGTTTTTATTTAACTCTTTATTGAAGCAATATATCCATAGAATTATCGTAGATGCTATTACTGGTAGGGCTAGCCACCATTTTGGAGATGGTAGACCGTATCCTAAAATTAGAATTTTGTCTTCGAGGGAGAATTTCTCCCATAGACAGTTGAAGAGATAGAAGCCCGCGACCGAGGCTAGTGAGGCTGCTGATAGGCTTGGTAAGCCCGCCCTTAGGATGATACCTCCGGGCTTAAACCCTAATAGGACAAGCAGTTTTAACCTTTCTCTTATCGAGGATATATAGTATATGTTAACCGGTATGAACGCTATTAGAGTTATGGTTGTTAGTGAAAGGTATAGGGCTATGTAGTGTTCGAGAGTGAGGCCTAAAGAAGCTTTGAAAGATAGCTCAACGTAGTCCACTCCTTCTAGAGGTTTAACCCTTCTCATCTCAGATATTATTCTGCTGGGCATATCTTTGTTTAGAGTTGGTAGCTCAAACTCCAAAAGACTGTCACTCCGGAGTTCTAGGCTTCTCTCCATGAGCGTTAGGGAGTCTGATACCAGTATCCTATATCTGCCGGGCGGAAGAGTCAGACTTCCCTCCCCCTCCTCCAGTAGCCTCCCATAAACTATTTTATTGTCCCTTGGATCTATAATGTTCAGGATTACTCCCCTAACTCTGCGGCCTAGGTAATCATAGACCCTGATTTTCAAGGTGTATCCTGCGGGCTGAGATGGGAATGGTGTGAAGGTGGAGTCTTCTGATAGATTGAGCAGATAGCTCTTATTATCATAGGTTAGCTTATAGATTCCCCTCTCCACACTGTAAATGAGATAGCCTTCTAGAGTGCCTGCGGGTTCAATAGTCTCACCCTCCATAGACTTAAGCTCTACGGCGGTGTCTTTTGAGACTAAAGGGACTCTAAGGGTGATTTTTTCAGCCAGTTTTCTCAATGATATTGCTGTATTTCTGTCTAATAGTATGCTGTCTATGAAGGAAATTTTGCCATTGCTTTTAATATATATTGAATAGTAGCCGTATGGCAGAGTGATTTGGTGGGTAGAGTTACCAGAAACTTTAAGTTCTTTGCAGACTCTACCTAAGGAATCTGTCAGGGTTATGATAGCTTCGAACCCTAAGTGATATTCTATAGTAAGGTTATAGGTGGCTTTAAGCTTATCTTCTAGGTATGATCGGACAGCTTCAGGGGCAACTATAAGGGATAGACAGTCTGAGGGCATGTCAGATAGGAGCCTGGCTAGTTCTATGTTGACAACTATTTCGTAGTCTCTTTGGTCTCCCAGCCTGTAAATCCCGCTTACCACGAGAGTGAGGGTTCTACCGGATTTAACACTTGTCAAATGGAGTAGACCTCCAGCTTTTAGATCAAATTTCTCAGCGGCCTTGAATCCTACTATAGCGAAGAACCCTTTCCCCGGCATTGAGCCCTCCAACATCGCTGAGCTATAGTCTAATTTGAGATCTTCCAGTCTCATACCTCTGACGGTTACTGACCTGCCCTTAAGAATAGAGATTGCTAAAACGACAGGCACTATTCTTCCCACATTCCTATCCTTTGATAGGGAAACGTAGACTGATAGGGGTACTCTACTTGTATAGACGGTTTTCGCGCTCACATCAACTACTACTGGTGTAAGAACTGAGCCGCCGCTCGCCATCCAAACCATGTTTAGATATAGTCCATAACCTATTGCCAGAAGGGTTGCTAGCATTATAGATAGAATTGTTAAAAATACCATGTAAGATACTAGCAGTTTAGGTTCAGCTAACTTTAACCCTATGGGCATAGCCAGACACCATGCCTAGAGCTACAGCCGTATAGGCTGAAAGGAATAGCCAGAAGAGCAACTTTATGGTTTCAATCATTATTTGAGGTTTTAGAAATGGGATGCTGTATACCCTAGATAGGGCGAAGGAGAATATGTGGGAAAAAACGACGCCTAGTGATGCTCCTAGCAATATACCCGTGAAAGATATCGGCAGGGCTAGGAAGATTAGGGAAAGAGCCACTTTAAATCTGGAGATGTTTAAGGTAGTTAATAGTTTTAAGTAGCATTCCATCTTGACAGACTCAACATATACTAGTGCGGCTAGACTTATAATAAGAGAAAGACATACAATTTGGAATAATATGGAGAGAACACGCCAACCCACTGAAATTAGCTCTTCGATGAAAAGTGTTATAGGAGGCGTGTTTACAGGTTGTTCGTAATAGACTTCCCAAGTGTAAGGTAGCTGGGAAATAATTTCTTTGGGTACTATGATAATGAAGTCTAAACTCATATCTCCCTCCAGGATGTAGCCTACACCATAGTATTTACCGTTTAGGTTCATCTCTCCATCTTTGACTAGCTCTAGGAGCCCTCTTCCAAGGATTAAGCTGCCGTTCCCTACGGGTTTTATTCTAGCTTCATGGTTTCTAAGCCACTCTTCTAAATTAGTTGGGGACAAGATTAAAACGGCCTTATCCTCAATAATTAAGGGATGAGCGTAGATAGGTGCGCCCCCCTCAATGATGTTTGCCGTTACATTGATCCACGTGAGATTTGACAGTCCTGATATGGAATGTAGTTTGGAACTGTAGCTTGAAAATAAGGTTGAAATAGTTACGATAGAGCTTACGTAGAGAGCTATGAGAAGTATTGGGCCTAATAGTTTGAATCCTCCTCTTAAAGCAGTTTTGATATGCAGGGTAAGATAATCCCTATATTCTCTTATACTGGCTGTCATCTCAGGTAGATCAAGAATAATTTTAAGGAGTCATAATATCTTTCTGCTTCCTTAAGAGAAGCGTCTGATAAGACTTTATAGAGTTGAATGCGCTCATAACCGTAGAGGAGCCCTTGAATCTCATTTAGACAGGATAATAAAAGTAGTCCTTTCAATCTGCCTGTAAGCGGTATAGAGCCAACCTCTATGCTATAAAGATACTTGGCTAGATAGTTTAGCCTTGTATCGGCGTAGATAGGCTGACGGGGGAGCTTCTCTTTCAGGATGCTTAGGCTTAAGATTTCAGCTAAAGAGTATTCACTTAAACCTTTCAAGGCCTGAACTAAGCCGGGGATAGATTCTAAAATTAAAATTAGTGCCAGAATAATGGCTAAGTAGCGTCGTCCGCGCTCTATCTTCTCACAGAACAGGGCCAGACCTATGGCTATGAGGACCGAGAGGTAATGAAGGGATTTCGTGAATAAGACTATGGCTGTATAGCCTACGTCCCATAAGGTACAGGCCAAGTATATAGACATTATTGCTACATTAAGGCTTGTTACAATGGCTTTGCTTAGCTTTAACCCAATAGCTGCGAATATCCCTATAGCAAGATAATAAGCTATCTCGTAGACGGTTATCGGCGTCTGGAAGGTTATGGATTCGTGCATAATACCTCTGAACCCCGCTAAGGCTGTAAGTGTTAATATTGGAGTTAGAATCGATGTTAGGGTGTTACCAAACTTTAAAGCTGAGAACAAGAGAAGCGTGAAGAATGACACTATGTAAAATGCATCATAAATGGTTATTTCGAAAAATAATCCTATAATGCGTGTGGCGAAGAAATTCCAAGCTAGATATAAAACTGCATAAATAAATGTTAAAGGCAAGATACTTCCGGATTGCTGGTTTACAGCTAGGCTCTCATAGATTCTTTGTAGGGCAGTTGATAGCAGGTAAAGTAGGGCGACTAATCCTCCAAAATGGTGGCCTAAGATCACGGAAGCGAAGGCCATTAAGTTTAAGATTAAGTGAGATCTCTTAGGTTCGGAGAAGTATGCTGTGATATATAAGAGGGTTAAAAGGGGGTAAAGCGTGGCTGTTTCCTTCATGGTGGCAGAATAAAAGGTTATCGAAGTGTATAATGGCGTGTAGGAGAAAGCTAGAATCCCAATCAGCCGGCTGGCGAAACTTACCCTCAGTCTAAAAAGCAGTAGATAGATTATTAATGATGATAAGCCAGCTAACCCTGGGATGAACTGAGATATTACTATTGTCGGCATACCTGTTATAAGTCTAAGGAATGCTAGAAGCATGTTTATGAGGGGCCACATACGGTTATATTCATTAAAGCTGTAGCCGCCTGCTTCGACGATGTCCTCTGCATATCTTATATGTACCCATGAATCCCCTATGGAGGGAGCCCCGTTAATCATGTAAGGCGTAAGCGGCAGGATAATTGATAAGAAGAAAACTATTAGCGTTGGCAAGAAACTTCTAGCGTTCATATTCGAATAGAATATACTTCTACCAGCTCCACTCCTTTTTCTATGGTGAGTAGTAGCTTAAAGTTTCTTATCAGACTCTCTATTTCTTCATCATAGTTCCATATGATGCCACCAGACTTATATACTATCAGATGGGTGGCTCCGGCTTTCAAAGCTTCTTCCATAGAGTTAATTTTGTCGTAACCGTAGCTTAGACGGCCTATTACGTAGACTCTTCGCCCAGTATAGTATTCAATTAAGTGTGGTGCATAGTTTGTAATTATGGAGGATCCAACGTTGCAGCGTTCTGCAATTAGCCCTATAGACTCCTTTAGAAGCTGCCCCCAGCCTAAGTCGCTGTCCGTAAGATACTGTGATCCAAATAAAGTGTAAAGAGGATTTATATAGGAGATGTAATATGGATGGATAACACACGTAGAAAGATAGAATAACCATAGTCAAAGCTAGTATAAATCTACTCTTGCTCATCAAGAGAATAAGCCCTTTGGCCGCTAGAATAGATAGGAAGATTAGGGGCGTGAGCAAGAAGCGTATGCCCGTCACGCCAAGAATTGAGACTATAAATGTTAGAATAATGAAAGATAACACTGTAATATAGCTGCCAAGGTTCTCTTCTAATGTAGGGTAGAGATAATGCTAAAAGAGCAAGGTAAACAGGTGAGAGCTTGACTAAAATCTCTTTATTGTAGCTAGGGGCGTGGGGCAGGATTAATGATTCTTTATGTATCTCCGTAATGGCGGTTATGGCTAAGGTGGGGTTAAATCCTAGAAGCATGGATAGCGCCACGTAAATTCCTAGACCTGAAGATAATCCCAGTCCCAGTCGTAGTATGCTGCGAGGTTTAACCTTCCACACCTTATCAAGTAGAATCCAGTATGTTAGGGTTAGTGGCGCTACTACTGCAACCGTGTACTTGGTTGACAGCCCTAATCCTAAGGTTAGAGCTAGGAATATGAGATACCTTTACTACTCCAAATATATTGGAGATTATATGAAATGGTCAGTATAGTGAATAGTGTAGCCGGTGCGTCAAGGGTGGCGAGTCTACTGTGACCTATTAAGTTTACTTCTTGAGAGGCGATTATGGCTGCTAAGAGGTCCGTGCGCATATCCCTGTAGAGGGTCTCAGCCAGATAAAATGTTGCTATGGGAATTATGGATCCCAATATTGCAACTGGTAGTCTAGCCCAGATCTCCCCTCTTCCAAGTAGGAAAGTTGAGATTCTAATAATATACTTGATGAGCGGGGGGATGCTCGATATTATAGTCTCTAAAGCCAAATAAGTACAGCATGCCTGCCCTATAATAGATAAGTTCATCCCATGTGAAACCAGTTCGATCTAGCTCTAGTAACCTCCATGAATAAGAGAGAACAGCTATGCCAATCAGGTACAGAATTTTCTTCTTTGTCGTCAAAGGTTCTTCACGAATAATATAGAGTCTAGCTTTCCGTCTCCGTCGCTATCGTAGTACTTGAATATTATCGCGTTGCCCCGAAGAGGATATTTATCGTAATCTCTGAGAATTTCACTTGCAGCCCTTGTGGCTTCCGCTCCAATTCCATATGCCAATAACACGTATCGTCCGTATTCATCTCTTAGTATCATTATGATACCATAATCAGCCCTCAGCTGTTCTCTATCAAACTCCATTTTATAGCTTTCACCCGTCCTCAGTATATAGAGATAGTTATCTAATGGACCAGCTCCCCTAACGAAGATAACAGGCAACAAGTTACGACTTCCGTAAGTGTAATTATAATAGTAGGCAACAAGGTTTACGCCCGGGCTTCCAACCACTATCATGTTGCTGGCGGTATCCAGTAAATTTAGCCCATTTTCACCTACACTCACAAGCCATCCATCCATAGCCACTTTAATATTTCCAGCAGAAGCTTCAAGCGATATCCTTGAAGCTATTAGAATGCCTCCAAGCACGTCTATTGTATGGGAGGCGTCGAGACAGAATCTAGGCTTGCTTTCACCAATAACAACCAGGGTATTATTTATAGTTCCTTGATGTAGGAACTGCTGTGGATATCTACCTAGGTCTACATGGGTCTGAGTATAGCTTTTTAAGGCGTATCTGGCCGCCGCTAATACTAGGCCGTTAGTTTTATCGATTATTGTAGCGACAACTCTCCCCTCTTCATCAACTCCATCCATGATTCCGAAACTATAGTCCTTATAGAACCTTTCTATGTAATCTGCTAATGAATTGGCATAAGACGTATTGTACACGGCTTTAAAGGCAACCGCAATCTTATAGTAGACTATCGGCGTGATATTTACTCTCCCAATTCTGGGAGACATTAGAACCCATGTTTCACTGTCCAGCGCCACATACTCGTATACATAGCTTGGGTTTGAGAGGTCCGTATTTCCTTCGCTGAAAGCGGTATATTTCCCTGTCGAGTTAAATCTGGCCTCATGGGCTCTATAAACTATATTAAATATTTCTAAGATCTCATCTGAGGGAGGGAACTCGAATATTATGTGGAGGAGGGGCTCTGCTATTAATGGCGCGTTAGGAACCTGTACGCCGTAAGTTTCAATTCTAGGTTTCGAGAGAATATTGCTGGGGATTTTTAGGGTCTCATTTATCAATTCATTGGAAAAGCCAAACGAGCTATAGCCTAGAGCTGCATAGTAAAGATATAAGTTGTTACTTTTATATGGCCAATATGTTGAGCTACTGGCGATGTGGCGGTAGTTTGTTCGGTTTAAGACTATATAATCAATCGTCGAGGCTAAATCTTGTCTAGTATTCTTCAGCCTGTATAGGGCTGCTAGTAGTTTACCACTATCATATACATTGGTAAGAGCGTCTCCATATGGTCTTCCAGTAGAGCTTTCATACCATAAGTATGGGACGCCATTCGGGCCTAGTGGTCGATTTAATAGAAAACTTATGATTTTTTCTATTCTAAAATCGGCGCCCCATTCTCCCTCTCTCGGCAGAACTCCGAGTTCTACAGCATCTAGAATAGCCGATATGTAGACTCCGAGATCCCATTCTGTGAAGTATGGCCAATAGAGACCAGCTTTATGGAGACCAGTATTAGGGTCTACGCCGACACCTGGCTTAAAATAGTTCCAGGCTCTATAGGCTAGGGTTAACCAGTACTCTTTCCATTGGGGCTGGGAGGCTCTGAGTTGCATAGTCAGGGTTTGCGGGTTCATGTATGAATGGACAGCAAATATAAAAGTTACTGCCAACGCTATCAATAGTATGGCTGAAATATCTTTATCGACTAAATGCGTCACCATACAATTATTTTTCACAGAAATATCTTTTTAAGGCTTTTTCATATTCATAGGCTACTTTCTTCCATGTTAGGTTTCGTTTAACATATTCCTTTCCTCGTTTAGCCATATCCTTGGCTTTACTTGGGTCTCTATAGATTTGGATTATAAGTCGAATAATAGTCTCCTCGTCAGTTGGGTCTACTACATACTCTATACCGTTATCTCTCATAATTTCTCCGACTCCACTATCACTAGAAACAATTGAAGGAACCCCGCACACCATGGCCTCCAGAGGCACTACCCCAAACGATTGATTATATACTGGATAAAGACAGACATCTGATGCATAATAGATGGTTCTCAAAGTTTCTTCGTTTACCCTATCGAAGATTTTGAAAATGTCTGAGACGCCAAAAATCTTCGAGTAATCTATTAATCTACTTCTGTATGGCCCTGAGCCAACTATAATTAAGAAGACTTCAGGTATAGTCTTTCTGATTCTTCTTAGGATTCTGAGGGTTAGTATGTGATTTTTCCTCTTCACTAGCTTACCTACATGGAGTAACACAAATTTGCCCGCAAGACCTAGAATCTCTTTAGCATCTTTCATCCTTCTAGAATAGTATTGATAATCTATGCCGCTATGAACTACTATCGACGTTCTACCATACCTAGCTTTTATTTGCCTCGCATTCCATTCTGAGAGGGTTATTATGCCTTTAATGTACCTATTAACTATATATTTATCTAAGTGTAGGGCGATATTGTAAGATATCCTGAAGAACGGGTTCCTCTCATACAGGTCTTCAGACTCGTCCACCGGAGCAAAGACTTCAGAGGAATACCATACGCAGGGAGGATCAAGTATTCCATATATGCTCCAGTAAGATGGAAAATTACAGGGGTTGATTAAATCATAGTCGTTGTAAATCTCTTTTACTATGCCGTGTAAGCTGGCGGTCTCTCTTAGAGAGATGCGAAGAGCATCTGACGTTTTAGTCACATCTGCAGGGTTATAGGGGCCTCTTGATGGCATCCATAACTCTACATTTTTAAGCTTATTACTGAAGTCTCCCGAAACTGAAAGGGTGGCTAAGGCGACTTTATGTCCTCTTCGGGATAGCTGTGAAGCCAAGTTAACAATCACCTTCTCGGCTCCTCCAGGAAATATATGTGGATGAATAATTAGAATTCTCAATTCAGAAAAAGACCTCACTTCCAGTTTTTCCATTTGTGGTCGAGGTAAAGGGTGACGGCAAGCATAAAGGGCAGGGTTATGGCCATAATTAGTATCCCCTCTAGGAAGTAATCGTAACCCTTGTATCTCAACGTGTAGTTGCCAGTCTCCTTAACTAGATAGGCATTGGCAAAGCCTAGAGCAAGTATATGCGGGGCTTCTAACCCTGAGGGCCCATATAAGATCCAGCTTTCTGAGTAGTTTTCTAAGAAGACTAATACGCCCGGCTCCTCCAAGGATAAGCTGTATCTAGAGCCTCCCCCCTCATATTCTACAGGATGGAAGTAAGTGGAGAAGCTTTTACCGGTTCTGAGGACAGCGAAGTCTAGCACTGTTTTTAGGCTTCCTTCGGCTTCAATGCACAGCATGTGTTCTCCTTCACTAAGATATACTGGTCCTATCGTGTAATTGAGCAGGCCTGGATTTAACCAGTAGCTATGGACCTGATCGTCCACTTTGACGTATATTGTTAGTTCCTTCTTTAGGACCTCCCCTAAAAATAGGTCTAGCATATATTCTCCGCTTCTCAAAACGTCTATTTGGATGTAAATTGGCTTATCTAATTTTACTCCGCTGCTTAGACTATAGTTGCCGGAATTTATTGACTCTCCTCCAATCCACATCTTATCCTCTAAGAGGTAGTAAAGAGGGGCATCTTCACCCATGATTCCTCTAATTCTCTCGGCCCCCTTTTCCAGTACGGATGTCTCAACAAGAAGTATCTGGGATAAGGCCGCATCTCCTTGGTTTCTTATCGTGATAGTATGTTTTCCTTCCTCCAATATTAGGGAAGGTAGCTTAAACCATCTAAAGCATTCGTAAAGGTCTTGGCTTTTCAGATTGATTTCGAATTTGAGGTTGTCTACTTGAATGTCTAGCCTACTTATTTCTTTAGGCCAAGTAAAAGATTGTAGGAGAATATTGTAGGTTCCTTTCTTTTCTACTTTAAAGCTGAGCTCTAATACATTTAAGCCGTTGCTAAATAAATATCTTTCAGGGTGAGAGAGCATATCTCCCTCATAGTACCACCAGACAAAGTCTCCTAGAACCCAGCTTCTATGGGGATCACCCTTCGTCCCTACGAGTCTCCAAGCCTCAATTGTCATGGCTTCACCGAAGCTTCTGAGGAGAGCCGCGGTTAAGGGCAGGATGCTGGTTCCCTCAATTATAAGTCCGTTAAGTCTTTCTTTAACGACTTCTATATCGCCCCTCTCCAGATTATCAACGAACACGGGTACCGAACCTTTAAAGTTCCATCCGTAATTTGTAAGGGTTATTAGGGCGTCTCTCCCACCGGCAATCAGAATAAAGCCTTTACAAAGGTATAGATGCGGTAAAGGATCTTCCACAATATACAGCTGGAGAGGCTTGAGGTTTAAGGGTAAATCGTTAGAGGGGGGTGAGAGGATAGGGGTTAACGCCTCCTCTCTGTTAAAGATCTTTAATTCATCCCTGTAGTCGGGCATATAGGCGTCCGGCCGATAGATTAAGTATTTAACTCCGAATAATTCTAATAGTTTTGTGGGTCGACTTATCATCCCCCCATAGATCCTAGTGTAGAGCCAGCGGGTCATGCTGCTTCCGAGAGTTATATCCATTTCGCTCTTGATTTCAAGGGTGGGCTTCGGCTGTAAGGCCACGAGGAAATCTAGCATCTTACTTTCCTCCCACCTGTAATTTGTAGCCCAATTGGCTGGGGGTAGGTATGCAATTCTATACCATCTTGGGTCACTCCATAGATAGTTATCGAGTTCAACCCAGTACTCTGGTAGTGAGGTCTTCGACAATATGGATATTTTGTAAGAGGACTGGCTGGATAATCCCAGAAGTAAAAGTAGTAGGAGGGTTACTGGGACGCGTCTGGCAGGTCTAAGATGGCTAAAGACTGTCTTGAAGGATAAACCTATTATGATGGACATCCCCATATCAGACAGTAGGAGAAACTTGTTTGCCTCTCTAAATATGATGAAACCCGGTATGCTGACGAACAGCCAATTGTATAAGGGTCCTATGGGAAAGTTTCCGCCGAAAGATAGTAGGAGGCCTAAAGATGTGAGAAGGATGGGCGCATAGTATCTCTTATCTCTTAGCCTTCTCCTATGCTCGCATAAATATATCGATGTTGCTAGAAACCCTAGAATTAAATGGATGTAGTCATAGGGTGCGAGGTTAAATAAGTTAATGGTGTAGAAGCCGCTCTCCTCCTCCCTTACTACGTTGACAAGGTTAGGAGTATGAGCTAAGTGGAGGAAGATAGGTGTAAGTGAGACTACAAGCGAGGCGGCAGATAAGGTTAGCGGAAGGGCTTTCAGCAGTTTAGCTGACCGTGTTCTGTCAAAATACTCAGTTATGGTTAGGATCGAAATTATGAGAATAGCTAGCGCCGCTACATGTATGCTAGAGTAAGCTAATAGCGTCGTGAGTATGACTATCAGAAAAAGAAGCTTTAAGTTTGCGTTTCTCAGGTATTTTACCGAAGATAAGAGGAGATATGGTAGTATGGCTGTTCCAAGTATAATGGTGTTATGGCCCATACCTAACCTGTAGTACACCCATGAAATTAACATGTATACCGATCCTGTTAAGGAGCTTAGTTTACATCCGGTCCATTCTTCAAATAGCTTATAGAAGCCGTAACCGCAGACATATACTAGAAGAATCAGATATATCGTGTGGGCCAGAGGCACTAATCTGAGTATCTGGGAGAGCACGATTAACAGTATATTATAGATTATATTTCCGTTATAGTAGACTGGCGAGCCAAGATTAGATTTGTGGTCCCACGGGAAGTCGAAGACGCGGAGTAGCTGCTCAAACCTATACATTGGGGCTAAATCCATTCTAGCGGGGATCCCTATGCCAAATACTGAAATGACCTCTGCTGTTGATAGCGCGAGTAAGGTTATGAGATAATAGCTGCTTTTTAGCGGATTTTTCAGGTTCAATATCTTCTCAGCCCTACATCTTTAGTTCAGCATTTAATTTTCTCTCAGTAAAAATCTGAGCATGCTCAGATCATATGAATTGTTTCTGACGATTTGAGTGTTAACAATGCCTCTATTTTAGCATATATCCAAGAAATAAGCTTAAAGCTTTGATAGCAATTAGAAATAGGCAGCCAAAGAATAAGGTTAGTGACTCCGGTTTCCTCAGTAATTTTTTTAGAGTGGATAGTGTGAGCCTCAGCATTGAAACATGTAGGGCTTCCATCGGCTCCCCTCTCAGTGCAGATATAGATTTGCCATAAGCTACATATTTTACTACTATGCTTATTAGAGAGCTGAGCTCGTAATGGAGGACCCAGCTCTTGCACCAAGTTTCTTTAAGCCTGGCAGATTTAAGTTTCATGTACAATTCTAAATCCTCCCAAAAGCGCATTTCATTCCTGAACGCTGCAGGCTTGGGTAGCGCGCTTCTCTTATAAAACCTTGGGATGCCTCCATGCGGACCCCATGCTTCAACCATTCTATTCTTCCATAAAGCTGAGCATTTACCTATGAAATTAGTGCCGATGAATTTCTCGGGGATCTTTATAGCTTCAACCCCATGCTCAAGTGATATGTAAATACACTCTTCAATAACTCTTCTGCTAAGCTGTTGGTCAGAGTCGAGGAAAAGAATGTAATCGCCTTTTGAAAAAGTGATCCCAGCGTTTCTTGCAGCCGCTTGAGTACCCCTACATGATATTACTTTAGCGCCAAATAGATTTGCTAAGTTAACTGTTTCATCATCGCTGTACCCGTCTACAACTACAAGCTCTATAAATGGATAAGACTGCGCAACTATACTCTTTAAACAGGCTGTTAGGGTTTTGGCAGAATTATGTGTGGGAATAATTACTGAGACTAGCGGCTTCTGCTGCCTAAAAATCTCCCTCATCTACTTAAAAGCTCCTTATATATTTGCTCATACTTTTCTACCACTTTATCCCATCCCTCTTTTTGAGCGAAAATTAAATTCCTTCTTCCCATCTCAACGGCCATACTCTCATCTTCAAGAACCCTTATAAGCGCCTCTTTTAATGCGTTATGATCCCCAGTTGGTACCAGAAGCGCAGCGGCTCCCTCAGCAATCAACTCCCTAATTTCAGGCAAATTAGAGACAACTATTGGCTTACCATAGCCGCATGCAAGGTGAAAAACTCCGCTTGTCCCAGTAGCAGTTAAGTATGGTAACACAACAACATCCGCAGTCTCAAAAACTTTTGGCACGTCTTTATCGCTCACGTAACCTAAAAAAATAACGTCTGATGAGACGTTTTTCTTAAGTCTCTTTAAGTATCCTGGAAAGTTCGGATGATCCGCACCCGCTATTACAAGTTTAATATCATTTTTCTCTCTCCTTATTTCTTCAAATGCTCTCAAAAGCACGGATAGACCCTTGTGTGGTCCCATGTGACCGAAAGCTAAAATTATTTTCTCTGGCTTACAACTTTTATTCACATATTGCGGATCCATATTGGCCAATGTTCCATGGGGTACGTAAATCACCTTTCCACATTTATAGCGGATTTTTAAGTACATTTCGTAAAGTTTTACGGTAACAGCTATTTTTGAGGCTGAAAGAACGAGTCTTGTAGCTATGAATATTCCAAGCCTATTTGCAAAGCTTGGTTTTAATCCCACTTTTTTTAGATTAACGGTTTCTCCAAGATTATGTAATGTCACAACTGTCTTTAATCTAAAGAGAGTACAAAGGAAAACTAGAAGGAAGCCTGTGAAATTTGCAATTCTACTTTTTCCAAAACTTTGAAAGTGGATATTGAAGTGAACTACATCAGGTCTCAATCTTAAAACTATTGGGAGAACTGCTAGAATAGATAGTGGATTATCGACCATCCAAACTCTTAAAACGTTTACCTTATCCGCTTCCGAAAACTCCCTTTCTTCTTCACCACTTATATTGCTTATTATGTAGACCTTCTCAATTAGGGGGCTCTTTACAAGCTCCATAGTTAAACTCTTAGCGTACTCGCTTAGTCTAGCGCGGTTAGGTGGGTAAGAGGATATAAGACAGACTTTAATTCTCTTAGCCATTCCCGGAAAACACTCGCTTATCCCTGTATCCATGTTTGGCCGTTTTTCTCCAAACTTTTGGCTTATGCAGCAGTATTTCTATTAGGGCTTGCCCAGCAATCGAGAGCTGTAGAAACCAGTACGCATAGATGAAGGGGAGCCAAAGGATGTTCTCAATATTTATAGGTTTATCTGAAAATATGAGCGCTAATCCAAGCGAAAATAGAGAAAATATTGTCAGGAGTGTTGATATTGCCGCTGGATTTAGCAGGAGGTTTGTCAGCTGATTACTCGAGCGTATTATAAGGGCAAGCCAGGTCAAATAGATGATTAGGCAGAGAACCATGATAAATGGGCCTACCAAGGAGATTTCGGCATCTATAGTCTTTTTTGAGGGTTTCTTAAGCAATCTTGCGTATTTAAATGCGGCTTCCATGCATCCTCTATACCATCTTACGCGTTGAGTTTTCATGTCTCTTAAATTGTCTGGGATTTCCTGCCAGAAGCGCACGTCGTCAGCGTATTTTATGATGTAACCTTTTTCAGTAAGCGTTAATGCCATCTCGACATCTTCTGCTAGAGAGCCAGCATCCCATCCGCCAACTTCATCCAAGGTACTGCGCTTAATGAATTGGCAGCTGCCAGTTAATGGGACAAAAAGCCCTAGAACATCCCTTCCCTTTAAAAGGGCTTGAAACCAAGCTCTTTCTTCTTTCGCGGCAATTTTAGTCAGCATGTTTTGTCTCTCATTTAATGGTAATGGTCTGCCCTGTACCGCAGTAATTCTTGGGTCTTGAAAGTATAGAGCAACTTTTTTTAAGACATCTTTTTCTGGAACGCTGTCAGCATCAAAAACACCTATTATTTCCCCCGTCGCATAGGATAGAGCTAAATTGAGAGCTGAAGGCTTTCCCCTAGGAGAATATTCATGAATGACCTTGATTATGTTGGGATAGCATTTCTGGAGTCTATCACATATTTTCCCGGTTAAATCTCTGGAGCCGCCCTCAACAATAATTATCTCAATTTTCTCGCTCGGATAATCTGTCTCCAGTAATGCTTTAATGCAGCGTTCAATAACTGCCTCCTCATCTTTGGCTGGAACGATTATAGAAAATTTTGGAAGAAGAAGAGGGTTACTAACATTTTTATCGCCTCGGCATCTTACTCCAGTAAGCAAGATTGGCACGTGATAAATTGTCCAGAGAAAAATCGCTAAGAGAGCAGTCGAGGAGATCAGTAAAAGTAAATCCATTAGCTGAATCGCATGGAAAATTGTTCGTTGATATTGCTCATTGGGACTTTCTGTAGGCTGTCCAGATAAACACTGTCGCTTGGCAGTAATATATATCACTTAGCCTGAAGCCTGGGATATTATTCATGTCTGTTATTGTGAGGTATTTTATGAAGCCTTCATCCTCAGCCCATTCCGCGGCGCCCTTATAGCCCCATCTCAGGGCTATTATGCTTATTTTCCTGGCTAGGAGCCTGCCAACCTCCTCCATTAAACGCCTTACTGGGCTTAACATGGCCCTCCTAACCTTAACAATAATTTTGGCTAAGGTCTCTATAAGCCTTGAGCTCCTAGGCCTATCAACAATTTTAATCACTAAATCAACTAGGCCCCTCTCAAGCCTAGATAAAGCCCTAAACCAGACCCGTTTTCTCATAGCCTCATTCCTAAGGCGAATCAGATAGCTGGAATTCAAGATTAAACTCATACCCCCACCCACTCTTATATTTTATATATTTTTCTTATATTATCATAAAATATCTTGTATATAAGGGAATATATGGTTGCTGGCGTAAATCAGCATGTTGCTGAATACGCTATAATCGATAAAGATCTGTTCGATAGAGTGCAACGTTTTAGATTAAGGTTTAAGGAGGGAGACTGGAAGAGACCTTCAATGTCCCCGGATAGGAGGTCTGCGAAGGTCGAGAGGTTTGTTCAGAAGGTCCGTGAGACTCTTAGAGAGGTCGGAGTTCTAGGTCTCATGGGTGATTAAGGGTGCAGGCCCAAGCTGTAGTGGAAAAGCAGAAGGATGTGTATAAGTGTCCATACTGCGGGGATAGCGCCGTACATTTTATTGAAGGATACCCTTTTTTATGCTGGTTGTGGCCTCGTAATAGACCAAGCAAGCCGATCAGATGATGAACGGCCTAAAAGGGACAGGCTGAGGAAGAGGGACGAGCGGTTAAGAAATGAGCAGCATATCATGCTGAATCGTATGGACATAAAGGCCCCTATTGATTTTCTCGGGATTTCGGATTCTGTGGAGGGGGAATATGGCGCCATAGCATCAATAATTGATGTGGCGGGAAAGCTGGGGTTAAGCAGCGATGTCATAGAAGCCGCATTGGATATCTATGGGGAATATTACTAAGAAATGTACGTTTAAGGGTAAGAGCATTAGGGCTTTGAGCGCGGCAATAATATATGCGGCTGGTAAAAGGGCTGGAGAGAATTGCGGGCTAAGGGAAATATCCAGAATAGTTGGGGTTAAAGCAAATAAGTTTTTAGATGCTATAGGTTCATCTTGAAGAACACGGATATGAGGCGCAGTGCCCGTCCATTGAGGAGCATGTTATACGCATATGCGGGAGATTAGCGCTAGATGCAAGATAAAATTCCTCTCCATCTTTTTAACACTCATTTTATTCTCCCCATCTTATGAGGAATTAGAGTAGGGAATATTTTTAAGAATAGTGTGGGAGTACCTCCGATGGAATATTCATCTAACCTCCTTATAGGGATAATAGTAATAAAAAACCGCCTTAAGGAAAAAGCAAATTTTATCTTCCAGTTTCTCATAATTTATTTATTATTGCTGCTATTTCCTTAGCTATTGCTTTAGCTATGTTTTTGCATTCATTATTTCTATTCCCACTATCTCCTTCTTAAGATTGTACTCTACTCTAATATCCTCATCTATCTCTCTAATGATTATGTAGAGGATATCTTCCTCAGCATCATAATTTATTCTCATTTCCTCCCACCTATACTGAATTACCTTCCAGTCAACTTTTCCCCGCCCTTAATTCTCTCCTCCAAATAATCCTTCAAGTACTCGCATCCCTCCTCGCTTAGAAAAGTGAAGTGCTGGTGCCCGGCCTTGCTCAGCTCGAGCCTAACGATAACCATTGTTAGAATCTTATCGAATATTATTTCTCCACTCTCAATTCGCATCTCGAGGAAGTCCCTCATCCTTAATCCATCAGTCCCCGTGTAGTTGCCTAGGGTCATTAATCTAAGCCCGCTATGCGTGACTAGCACGCATGCAATCCTAGCCTTTTTATCGGCTGACAAAAATATCCGCCGCAGCTCCTGCTGCGTAGGGACACGCTTATCACGGAGTGACTGTGTGTCGCGGGCCCCCTTTAATCTTCCTCTTGATCTCGATGCCATTATGCGCTAGCCAGGACTTAATGGAGATAAACATCTGCGGTAACCCTAGAACCACGTGTAACATTCTCATATCAGCGCCTAACATCAACATCACTTAATAAATAACCATGCTTAGCCCGACTGGCCAACCAACAGCCACCAAAAATAAAACGCTTATATTTAAGAGACTCGAACCCAAAAGGTGGCGGGCCCGCCGGGATTTGAACCCGGGATCTTCGGCTTTCCTCGGCTCCTAATACTGCTTTAAGGGAGTAATCTTAGAAGGCCGACGCGTTATCCATGCTACGCCTCCCGAATCGGGTTCAGCCCGATTTCACGGGCCCCCCGGGTCATCCTGGCGGCCCATCTTACTCTGTCATCATAGTAGAATTTAAACTTTAGTTTTTATGCGACATATTTTTTTGGTATATGTTTGTATGTTCGAGAAGATTTTAATTCCGGCGTTTTTTCCTTACTTTATTGGGTATCATTATGTGCATACTTGGCAAAGATAAGCTACTTGAGTTAATAAGGAAGTACAAATGTATACATCCATTTGATCCCAACCTCCTTGACGGCGACGGCTATATTTTGACGGTCAAAGAAGATGTAACGTTACAATATCTTGAGCATAAAAATCTTATTTCAAATGAGATCATATTTACTCCGCCAGATATAGTTGCGCATTTGACGGCGAAGAGTAAGTACGGTAGGATGGGGTTATCTTTCCTTAATGCGGCTAAAGTCCATAGCGGCTTTGTTGGGAGACTAGCCCTAGAAGTCGTTAACTTAAGTAATGATAGATCCCCGATAACTATTAGGCGTGGGGATCCCTTCATGCACATAGAGTTTATAACTAGGATGGGGGCCCCATCGCCCTACATAGGTGAATATCAATTCCAATACATGACTGATGAAGAAATAGAGGAATATATCCCAGTTCTAAAAAGCGTCTTCGAAAACTACGATGAGTTGGCTAAGATATGGCTCAGAGGTAAATCATTAACCTTCAAGTAAGCTTGATTTGACAATAATGTAATTTTTGCTGATTAACTCGTATCCTTGCATTAAAATTTAAATATTTTTGATGAAAATTAGTGTTGAGACTAAGGGAATAGAGTATGAAGGCGCGAAACTATAGAGAAGTTAAGGGTATGCCATATACTAGGATAGAATATGTTGATAGCATCCCGCAGCCAAAAATAACCAAGTATACTTTAGGGAAACCTTCTGAGACCTATACTTACCAAGTTTCACTTGTGGCGAATGAGCAGGTTCAAATTAGGCATAATGCTCTTGAAGCGGCGCGTGTCGCAGCCAACAGATATTTACAGAAGATGCTGGGTGAAAAGTTCTTTATGCGGGTCATACCTATCCCACATAATATTCTAAGAGAGAACAAGATGATATTTGGCGCAAAGGCTGAGAGACTCCAGAAAGGTATGCGTAGAGCTTTTGGTAAACCAGTTGGTAGGGCAGCTCGAGTCAAGCCTAACCAAGAGATAATAGCTATTAGGGTGGATGAAGACGGCTTAGAGGCTGCGAAAGAAGCTCTCAGGAGGGCCGCTGCAAAGCTTCCAACCAAATGTAAAATATTTATTGAAAAGATTTCCACTCGGCAGGTAGATGCTCAGAGCAGTAGATGAGATGAGAGGATGTAAAGTGAGCGAGATGGGAAGGAAGTACATATTATGGTTTGATGAAATAGGTGTTGAAGATACGCCGCTCGTCGGCGGCAAGAGCGCAAACCTCGGCGAGATGGTCAGGAAAGTCGGTGTTCCGGTTCCTTATGGTTTTGTGGTAACTGCTGAGGCATACAGATATTATATAGAGGTAAATGGTCTCAGCAGAAAAATAACTGAAACCCTCAAGGAACTAAAGGATCCAAACGATACGGAGACTCTCCAGAGGGTTGGCGTTACAATAAGAGATATGATAGCATCTGCTGAGATGCCAGAGGATCTAAAAAAAGAGATTGTGAGCGCTTATGATGAGCTTGCTAGGATTGTTGGTGAGGATAATCCCTTCGTCGCAATCCGTAGCTCGGCCACGGCTGAAGATTTGCTTGAGGCGAGCTTTGCTGGTCAGCAGGAGACATATCTAAATGTCCGAGGGGCGGAGGAGGTCGTTGAAAAAATAAAGCACTGTTATGCAAGCCTTTTCACGGATAGGGCAATATTTTATAGGATTCAGAAGGGCTTTGACCACATGGCTGTAGCATTAGGCGCGGTTGTCCAGTTAATGGTTTACAGTAAAGCTAGTGGCGTCGCGTTTACGCTTGATGTTGCCACTGGCGATAGAAGTGTCATTCTAATAGAAGCTGGGTATGGGCTAGGAGAATATATTGTTCAGGGGAAAATAACGCCCGATGAATACTATATTAGAAAGTCTGATCTGGAGATCGTAAGGAAGAATATTCCAAGAAAAACAATCCAGCTGGTAAGGAGCTCACACGGTGGAACCGAGGAGAGACCGGTCCCACTAGAATTGCAGGATAAGCAGGTTCTCACCGACGAGCAAATTAAGGAGCTCGCTAGACACGCTATAATGATTGAACAGCACTACGGTAAACCAATGGATATTGAGTGGGCCCTAGACGATAGGTTGAACAAGATATTTATACTTCAGGCTAGACCTGAGACTGTCTGGTCTCTTAAAGAGGGAAAGGAGGTTAAAAAGGAGATAACTGTAGTAAAGGAGCGGAAAGCGTTAGTTCGTGGTCTTCCGGCCTCTCCGGGCATAGCTGTTGGAAATGTTCACGTCATATCCTCGATCAGCGAGCTTAACGAGTTCCAGAAGGGCGAAATACTTGTTACAGAGATGACTGCGCCGGATTGGGTTCCGGTAATGCGTAAGGCATCAGCCATCGTGACAAACTCTGGAGGAATGACATGCCACGCAGCAATAGTTTCAAGGGAGCTTGGTATACCATGTATTGTTGGAACGGCCTCGAAGGGAACACCCGCGACTGAGATTCTTAAAGATGGAATGATCGTAACGGTGAATGCAAATTTAGGCGTAGTATATGAGGGCGTCGTTGAAGAACATCTTAAAGGAGAGATTAAGCCCGAAGAGAGAACTGTAACCGCATCGAGGGATATTTCCGTAGCCGAGCAATATATTGTTACTGGAACTAAGGTTTACGTGAATCTAGGGGAACCTGAGCTTGCAGAGAAGGTTGCGGCCTTACCGGCTGATGGGGTGGGCCTCCTAAGGCAGGAGTTCATATGGTCTAGTGAGATAGGTGAGCACCCGCTTTACATGATTGAGACCGGTAGGGCTGAAGAGTTTATTAATAAGATTGCTGAGGCAATACGCCGCATTTGCGTTGCCTTCTATCCAAGGCCCGTTGTGATGCGCTTTAGTGACTTTAAGTCTACAGAGTATAGGAGACTTAAAGGTGGAGAGAAGTATGAGCCCATTGAGCCCTCAGCGCTTTTTGGGTGGAGGGGGGCCTCAAGATACTATGATCCAAAGTATATTGAAGCATTTAAGCTTGAAGTTAAAGCCGTTAAAAAAGTTAGGGAGGAGTATGGCCTTAAGAATCTCTGGGTTATGATACCATTTTGCAGGCGGGTTGATGAGCTAGAGAGGATAATAAAAATAATGGAGGAGGAGGGGCTGAAAAAAGACCCGGACTTTAAGATTTGGTTAATGGCTGAATTGCCAAGTAACGTCCTGCTCGCTGACAAGTTTAATAACTACGTTGATGGTTATAGCATCGGCAGTAACGATTTAACAATGGCCATTTTAGGTTGTGATAGAGATAATGAGACTATCGCACACCTCTTTGATGAGAGGGATTTAGCGGTTAAACGTGCAATTAGGTTGCTTATCAAGATGGCTCATAAGGATGGGAAAACCGTAAGCATATGTGGGCAGGCGCCAAGCGTCTATTTAGACTTCGTGGAGTTTCTAATTAGATCTGGAATAGACAGCATATCAGTTAACCCGGACGCCGTCATACAAACCAGGAAGCTCGTAGCCTCGATAGAACAGCGTGTATTGCTTGAAAAAGCGACCGGTAAGGGCGTTAAGGAAGACCCGGATTTAGACATACCGCTTAATGATGAGAAGTAGCGCTCCCTATATATTATCAATCTTACTTTTATTTTTATGATAAATTTGTCAGAGGTTTTCGATTTAGAGGAAGAGAGAATTAAGAGTGAGGTTGCTAGGCGAGGTGCTCTTAGGGTCTTAGTGCAGCTACCCGAGGGTTTCAGATCCAGAGCTTTCCAAATAGCATCGCTTGTAGAGGAGGCTGGCGCATTAGCAATAATTTCTGCTGATCCATGTTACGGCGCATGTGACCTAGCCCTAACCGAGGCTAAGGAATTATCAGCCGACCTTCTAATACATTTTGGGCACTCTGAAGTAGATCGTTTTAGGGGGCGGGATAGCGTATCAGTAATTTACATTGAGACTAAAGCTACAGTTAAGGTCAAGGGCGTTATTGAGGAGTCCTTAAAGTATCTTGGGGGATGGGAGAAAATTGGATTGGCAACAACAGTCCAGCACATACATTCTATAAATGAAGCCAAGAAGGTTCTTGAGGGGGCTGGCAAAAAGGTATGTATTGGAAATGAACCAGGCTTAAAATACCCTGGCCAAGTTTTAGGCTGCGATTATAGAAACTGTAAATCAATATCTAATATGGTGGATGCCTTCCTCTTCATCGGATCCAGCCTCTTCCACGCAGTTGGGATTTTTCTTGCCACAATGAAACCTACGTTGATGGCTGATCCTTTCTCTGGGAAGATTGAAAGGGTGGATGGTGCTGCTAAACTTATAATTAATAGGCGGTGGATGGATATATGCGAGGCCTCAAAGGCTGAGAGTTGGGGGATAATAATTGGACTTAAATCCGGCCAACAAAACTTTGAGGTAGCTGTAAGGTTAAAGAAAGATATTGAGAATTGCGGCAGAAGGTCGACTCTATTATCTATGAGGGAAATAACGCCTGAGATTTTAAGAGACTTTTCTGAAATTGAGGCTTATGGGAATACGGCCTGCCCAAGAATCTCCTTCTACGAGACAAAAATATTTCCAAAACCCCTCCTAACGCCAAAGGAGGTTTATGTCGCTCTTGGGAGAATAGGGTGGGAGGAATATTTACGGTCAGGGCTTCTTTAAAGAAAGCGATGACATGGGGTTGACAAGCGGTTGCCGAGAAGAAAACACGTTGCTATCCTGCTCTCACAACTGGAACCTATACCTAGCCCAAAGCTCATGTGGGAAAGCTATACTCTTGATGCCGAGAGCGCGGCCACAATGGTTTACATAGCGGCGCATGAACACGGCGACATATGCGGAAAAAGGGTTATCGATCTTGGCTGCGGGTCTGGGATCTTAGCGATAGCTGCCTCGCTATTCGGCGCAGAATGGGCCGTTGGTGTTGACATTGATAGGGATGCTATAAAGGTCGCTGTTAAAAATGCTAGTAAGGTTGGTGCCCACGTTGATTTCATTAATGGGGATATAGGTTGTATAAGAGGGCGTTTTGAAACAACTTTAATGAACCCGCCCTTCGGGAGCTGGCATAAAGGCGCGGATATAAATTTCCTAAAGAAGGCTCTGGAAATATCGAATGTCGTGTACTCATTACATAAACGAAGTCCCTCCGTGAGGGAGTTTTTAAGCAATCTTATTCCTAAGTTGGGCGGCGCTATAGACCGCATCTATGAGCTAGACATAGTTATAGGGAAAACATTTGACTTCCACAAAAAGAGACGCTATAAAGTTAAAGCAGACCTCTATAGAATCATTAGCACCGATTACAAGGGTGGCGATGTGGAGCAAAACTAATATTTTATGGTCTATCTTTAAGAATTGAGAAAGGTGGCTGGATCACAAAGCCATGTTAGAGGATAGAAGAAGCGGCCGCTTTGTTACACCGGGAGACAAGATAGGTGTAATAGAAGAGTTTATACCGGGATATGGAACACACGTTATAGACGGTGTCATATATGCGAGTAACGCTGGCTATCTCTCAATTGATCCGAAAAGCAGGGTAGTTTCGATCCAATTAGCCACTCATAGGATACATAAGCCAAGAGTCGGAAACATAGTTTTAGGTTATGTCTGGAATATTCAAACGGCCGTAGCCTTTATACGAATAATTAAAATTGAGAAGACCCCTCTTTCAGGATTCTTTACGGGAATCCTGCACGTTTCAGATGTTGATGTAAAGTTTACTAAAGATATCTCAGATGCACTTAAACCCGGTGATATAGTGCGCGCAAAGGTTATAAATGAGGCAAACAGAACGTATTATCTATCTACAAAAGGGGAAAATTTAGGCGTAATACTGGCGCTGTGCTCTAAATGTGGTGGCACGTTAAGGTTAAAAAATAGGAGGGATAAGAGACTGTATTGCGAGGAGTGTGAAAATATGGAGACGAGGAAGACGGCTTCAGATTATGGTACTGGCAATTTTTAATGGGGTAGTTTAATATGCAGCTGAGGGTATTGGAAAGAAAAACGAATGAAGTTGTGATTGAAATTGATGTGGAAGGGCACACACTATGTAACCTCTTGGAATCGGTTCTACTTGAGGATGAGGATGTCGAATTTGCAGGCTATACTATACCTCATCCACTTGTCGGTAAGCCTATATTAAGGGTGCGGACAAAAGGGAATAAAGACCCGAAGGAAGCTTTAAAGGAAGCGCTTATAAAAATCTTGGAAAGGGGTAGGGCTCTTAGAAAAGAGTTTGAAAGGGCGTTCGAGGAATATAATAAGGCAAGCGCTTAAGCTAAAATATTCTTACATCTTTCTAAAACAACCATTAGTAACCCGCTCACATTATCTGCTAAGTCGCCTTCGCGCGCAAGAATGTCAATAGTTTCTTTAATAGATATTATGCCTGAAAGCCAGCCATAAACTATCAGTGCCTCAGCAGCATCCGCCTGCCCATGCCTATCCACCCTATGCGGCAGCAGCTTCCTCAGACCAGACTTTCGTAGGGCTAAGGAGAGAATAGATCCATCTAATTTCCGCCCGGCTGGTCTGCCAGAATTTTTTGATAGAGCTAGCGAGTAGGCAAAGTTCATGAAGGCGTCGCCGAGGGAAGCCAAATCCTTATCCTTCAGCACATCCTCAATCCTCGAATATTTATGTATGAAGGGAAAATATTCGCTTAAGCCCGCCTCAGCCAACCACGTCACCTGATATTACTTTCCTAACATATATTAGAGAGCCAATCACATTTATTTTGAGTTGATGAGGAAGACTATTATCTTAAAGGTTGATGGGGAGAACCCTGAACTGGAGAAGATTAAGCTGGCAGCCGAGATCATATGTAGGGGTGGGTTAGTCGCCTTTCCAACTGAGACAGTATATGGTTTAGGGGCGGATGCTCTAAACCCGGATGCTGTTAAAGAAATATATGTTGCCAAAATGAGGCCGCCAGATAACCCAGTAATAGTCCACGTTGCTAGGAAGGAGGATGTTTATAAACTTGCTATCGATATCCCAAAGTATGTTGAGAAGCTCGTGGAGATATTTTGGCCCGGTCCACTAACACTTGTTTTAAAAGCTTCGGCCATTATTCCTAGGGTAACAACCGGCGGCTTAGACACCGTTGCCATAAGGATGCCTAGGCATAAGGTTGCCTTGAGCTTAATAAGAGAGGCGGAGAGGCCTATAGCGGCGCCTAGCGCAAACCTTGCTGGTAGGCCAAGCCCAACGTTAGCGGAGCACGTTATTCAAGACCTTTATGGAAAAATAGATGCGATACTTGATGCGGGGCCAACAAATATAGGGGTTGAATCAACCGTTTTAGACTTGACATGTAATCCGCCGCAGATACTTAGGCCTGGCGGGGTTACATATGAGAATCTTAAGGCGGTTTTAGGCGAGGTTAGTGTGCATCCAGCTGCGGTAGCGGAGAGTGAAGTTCATGTTGAGTGTGCCCGCTCCCCCGGAATGAAATATAGACATTATGCGCCAAAGGCTGAGGTGCTCGTTGTTGAGGGCGAATTAAACTCTATTGTCAAGAAGATTAAGGAGTTGGCTGAGCATCATATTAGGTCTGGAAGGAAGGTTGGTATACTCGCCACGGATGAGAGCTTGAGGGAGTATAATTTGGGGATGGTGAGGTCTATGGGAAGCAGGAAGAATTTAGCTCTTATTGCTAGAAATCTGTTTAGGCTTCTTAGAGAGCTTGATGAACATGGTGTAGATTTGATTATTGCTGAGAGTGTTCCGCAGGAGGATTTGGGCTTAGCGATAATGAATAGGCTTAGAAAGGCCGCTGGCTATAACATAGTTAGGTCTAATGAAGGTGCTTAATGCTACTCCTCTTCCGCATCAGTTATGCCCTTCTCACCTATCATGAAGCACGCTTCTCTCTCTGGCAAATATGGGCTGTCAATCACCTTCGCTATTCTAATTCCTTTATTCCCCTTCCTCAAATACACCCTATGCGTGCATGCGTGAGCCATTATGTGCCCGCCGGCTGGCCTCGTAGGGTCTCCGAAGAAGGCCGCTGGATTCGCCTGAACCTGGTTAGTTATAATAACGGCTAAGTTATATGCTTCAGCCAGCCTGAGCAGCTTATGGAGGTACTGGTTTAACTTTTGTTGTCTCTCTGAGAGTAATTCACGCCCAATGTATTCTCCTCTAAAGTGACTTATCATGCTATCAATCACTACAAGCTTTATGCCGTGTTCTGGACATAGCGTGAATAGCCTATCTATGAGTAAACATTGGTGGCTACTATTATATGCTCTTGCAACAAAAATATTGCTGGCAGCTTCACGTGGGTCGAGCCCTAGACCGGATGCTATCTGATATATCCTTTCCGGCATAAATGTCCCTTCAGTATCTATGAACACGACTTTACCCTCAAGCCCACCCCTCTCATACGGCAGTTGGGCTGTGACTGAGAGCATCATACATAGCTGAGTCTTTCCAGAACCATACTCACCTATAAGCTCTGTAATGGCCTGAGTCTCTACTCCACCACCAAGTATTTCATCCAGCTTCTTAGACCCAGTTGTGCAACGCCTCATATTTCTTCTCTGCTCATAGTATTCTAATGCAGTCTTAAAGTCGGCTGACAACATTTTGCGCGCCGACTCCTGGATTTTGAGTATCGTGTTTAACCCTATACTCGTTTTCTCGGACATCTCCATTGGAGGCGTTACAGCTATAGCCTCTATAGTTGTGAAGCCTGCAGCCCTGAGCTTAGATGCTATTGTTGGGCCGACACCATCCAGCGATTCTAAATCCTCCATCCCAGCATAACACCCCTTGAATTTCTCCTATAAGTAGTGCTCAGCGCCCTCTAAGTGTATACATGCTTTCACATATATTTAAGGAGTCTGTGAAAAGTTGGGTGGGGGGTCTATAAGGCGTTAATCGAGCTCGAATTTTCTGAAGGAACTCCATTAAAGTCTTAACAGTCTCATTTTCCAGGTTTATCTGGTAGGTTTTTGGCCTATACTTGTTTTCTTTGACCCAACCTATTTCTACAAGCGTTTTGAGGCACCTATCTATTGAATGGTGTTCTAAGCCCGGTGGCCTTAGCAAGGGCATATTTTGTGAAAGCTTTATCTGGGTTTAACGCTAAGTGAACTAGAACCCTAAACTTTTTCCCACCACCGAAGCCCAACTCAAGCTCTTCTAATATGCCTCTCCTAATTTCCTTTCCCCTCATATCCTCCGCTCAATTCGCTCTAGTTGTCTTAATAAGCTATTAAGGAACCTCTCTAAATCTGTGAGGGATGCGCCCGATATCCCTATCTCTAACAGCGACTTTATATCCACTATTCCACGATAGATGAGATCTTGAACGTGCTCCTCAAACTTGTCAACTGGCTTAACGCCATATTCTTCACATACCATGTTATAGAATTTTCTCAGATCCCTCAGGCTTATGTATGCTGATCTGCTCGCTTTCAGCCCCCTCACGAGGGCAAGGAGCACCATTCTACTATCCCTGTCTAAGCTTAATATGTCTTCAGAGGTCACAGTAGGATTTATTTCACTATGAACCTTGCGAACATGTTCGGGAGTAACCTTAATTGAGCCGGTATTCTCAGCCAGCATTCCGGAGTAATAGAGTATCTCAAGCCCAACTCTAACATCCCCATTGATGGGCGGATTAGCAGTTATATCGCTTATTAAGTCAAGGGTTTCTTCTAGAATAACATTTGGCTGAAATGCTTCCCCAACTCTATCCGCCAATATATCCCTAATCTGCTTACTGGAATATCTTGGAAATTCTATTATTCCCCTGCCGAGCGTAGACCTCTCCCCCGGCTCTAAGAGGTCATGCCACCTAAGAGATCTCGCAATAAATATTCCGCCAATTATAGGCATAGGTGTGCCGGGCTGCATTTCCGGTAACCGCGTTAAATCATATATTATATGTTCTTTCGGGCTCATCTGAATAAAGTAGTCTATTTCATCAAAGGTCATTATTAAGAATATCTCCTCAAACCTCAAATAACCAACTAGCTGTCTTATCATCTCCTCCGGACTTAGGCTTTTAGTTGAGATCTTTGGCGTAACCTTTTTCACCAAATTGTTATAAAGGACGTATCTTGTCGTCCCATCAACCTTACAATTTACATAAACATGCTGCAAGTTGATGCCCTTTTTACGTGCGCGCTCAGAAATAATCTCGCCAAATTTAATTGTTGTGCATGTCTTTCCAGTCCCGGCCGGTCCGACAACTTCTATGAAACGTGGGTAAGCTCCCCATATATCCTCAAGCATACCGCCATAAATCGATAAGAGCATGTCTATCTGCTGCTCTCTATGGGGAAGCCTTCTTGGGATATAATATGGCGAAAGCTTATTCCTATCTTTAAAGATCAACGATTTAGACAAGATTCAACCCAACAAAAAATTTGACGCCAAAAGTAAATATACTTTTGCTACCCCGTAAACATCGTAGCTAACTTTTGAAAAATTTAAACGGATGTATTATTTTTGGCTAATTATTTATAAGCTATGTCACCTATCAGTGCGTGTAGGATGGGTTTGGTGTAACTATGCCTGGTAAATTGCCTCCAAAAATTATGGAAGGAATCGTTTATAAAAGGCTTGGCGCGCTCGACCCGAGCGTTCTTGTAGGGCCTGCTGTTGGCGAGGATGCCGCGATAATTGACGTTGGCGGCGGTTTGGCTTTAGTAGTTCATAGCGATGCCATTAGCGGTGCAAGCGGTCTTCTGGGATGGCTTGCGGTCCACATAGTGGCCAACGACGTAGCTGTTAGGGGAGCTAAGCCAAGGTGGTTTCTAATGTCTCTATTTCTTCCAGAGAGTTCCACAAAAGATCTTCTTGACAGAATCATGGCTCAAGTGGATGATGCGGCTAAGGAGTTAGGGATTATGGTTGTGGGCGGGCATACCGAGAGGACGAATGGGATTAATAGACCATTAGTGGGCACAACGGCGATCGGTTTAGCTGAAAGAAATAGGATTGTCACTAGCTCTGGTGCGAGGGCCGGAGACTATTTACTTATGAGCAAGACAGCGGCCCTTGAGGGAACAGCGATCCTCTGCACCGACTTCGCGGAATCTTTGAGGAGCAGAGGGGTCAGCGATAATATTCTTAAGGGCGGCTTCAGGCTCCTAACTGAAGTGAGTGTTGTTAAGGAGGCTCTAGCCTTGGCGGAGAAGGGGTTAGCGACCGCTATGCATGATCCGACTGAGGGTGGTGTACTTGGAGGTGTAGCCGAGATAGCTTACGCCTCAAGGAAAACTATTGAGATATGGGTTGAGAGAGTGCCTCTGGCTGAGGAGACTAAAATTATTGCTGAGGTGCTCCACATAGATGCTTTGAGACTAATTAGCTCAGGTGCTTTAATAGCAACTATCCCACCGAATAAGGTTAATGAGGCTCTTAAAACTCTACACTCCCTTAATATTAAAGCAAATGTTGTTGGAAGGGTTAAAGAGTATAATGGTCACCTCATTGAAGTTGTAAAGGATTCATCGGTAACGTATGTTGATGACGTCTACATCATAGATGAAATCTTTAGGCTTTGGGAAGCCTTAGCAAAATAGCCATGCCCGCCATCTTTACTCGTTTCGATGCTCATGGAGCATAATAGAGTCGTTTTTAAGGGGCTGTGATATCATTAATGAATCTGTTGGTGTAAGCTTCATGCTTGTGATCGCTGAGAAAACCTCCGTCGCAAAAAACATTCAGTTGGCAATAAAGCCTCCACCACAAATAATCGCCTTAAAAGGACATATCCTAGAACTGGACTTTCCTGAAAAATACTCTAAATGGAGGAGTGTTGACCCACGCGAGCTCTTTCATGCCCCTGTAAGATGGATCGCTAGGGATCCAGAAACATGTAAGGGATTAGCGAGGGCCGTTAAGGGAGCCGGGATGCTGGTTCTAGCTACAGATAATGATTCTGAGGGGGAATTAATAGCGTATGAATCCCTCCTAGTGGCTAAGGATTCCATTGGAGCTATGCCAAAATATTGCCGAATGAGATTTAATACGGTCACTTTAGATGAACTCCAACGCGCATGGAAGAACCTTGAGCCGGATCTTAAATGGGACTGGGTCTGGAAAGCTTTGCTTCGCCATAAATTTGATTTGATAACAGGAGCCGCATATACTAGACTCCTAACCCTCTCTAAAAGATTGAATAGCGGTGATAGCATAGTTTCTTGGGGCTCATGCCAGATGCCGACCCTCTGGTTCGTTTATCAGAGGGAGATGGAGATCAGAAATTTTAAGCCGGAGAAATACTACATTTTATCAGCCCTCCTAAATGTTCATGGCGTTAATGTTAAGGTTTCCTCCGGGTCAATTAAGGATGCCAATGAGGCCAGAAAAGCTTACGCCCTAGCCAGAGCAGCTAAATATGCTTTAGTCTCGGGTTTTCAGGTGGTAGATGAGGTTGAGCCTAAACCCCTTCCAACGGATACGGATTCGATGCTCCAGGACCTCTCTAAAATTACGGGTTTAAGTGCCGCTAAGATAATGGCTTTAGCGGAGACTCTTTACGGCGATGGCTATATAAGTTATCCAAGAACTGAGACAAATATGTGGTTAACCGTTGACCACAAATCGATACTTAGGATGCTATATCCAACACCGCTAGGCAAGCACATTAATATGATGAATTATAGCCCTAGGGATGGTAGAAAGAATGATGGTGCGCACCCGCCAATATATCCAACAGCATACTATCCATGGTCTGATGATAGGGGTAGGGTTTGGGAGTATATTGCTAGGCGATACCTTGCTAACGTTGTTGGAAAAGATGCGCTTTTGAGAAGGTGGAGACTACGGGTTGATATAAATGGCTTAAAATTAGATGCGACGAATAGATACTTCGTCAACGAGGGCTTCTATCAAATCTTTCCATACTTTAAGCCCACAGATACCCTCTGGATACCTCAACTACACGTAGGTGAAAAATTGCCAATCATTGAAGTTAAGCTGGAAGAAAAGAAGACGAAGCCCCCGCCGCGCCTAACGGAGTCAGAGTTACTCAGGCTTTTAGAGAAACATTCTATTGGGACGGACGCCACAAGGGCCGATTATCCACAAATAATCATTGAGAGAGGTTATGCCGAGAAAAAGCGCAAGTCTTTTTACCTGAGTAAGCTGGGAGAAACTCTAATAAACCTTTTGAAGGATGTGGATGAGAGACTCATTACTCCGGACACAAGGCGATATGTTGAGCAATTAATGGCTGAGGTTGAGGCGGGAAAAATCAACATGGAGAGCGCCCTTAAAGAAGCCTTAAAGATCTATGAGAATCTTTTCGAGAAGGTTTCGATTAGACTAAAAATGTAGGAGTAGTGAATCAGGATACCCCACTTAAAGAAAGTTTTAATATATAGGATTTTCTTAAGAAATTCTAGGTGACCATTTGCATAACAGCAGCGATAGTGAAGTTAAAGTAGTTGAGCTCAAGGAGGTTCCTGAGGGTATCACGATTATTTGTGGTCTTCCAGACGTTGGCTTAGTTGGGGTTATCGCAGCTGCACATATAATCTCAAAGCTAAATCTTGAGGAGGCAGCCTATATAGAAACAGACTTACTTCCACCAGTAATCATACTTGAGAGTGGCCTGCCAAAGCCACCGATAAGAATCTTTAAAGGTGAGAGGATCGCTGTCCTGAATTCTGAGATAGCCATCCCCTCAAATGTAATCTACTTATTAACAAGGAGTATAGTTGACTGGGTGTGGAGGAAGAAGGCTGAAAAGGTTTTCACTTTAAGTGGGCTGCCAGTTCCAAATAGGCATGAACTTGATAAAGTAAAAGTTTTTGGGGCAGCATCGAACGATTCCATGCTAAAGATCTTAAGGGATAATGAAATCGAAATTATAGAGAGGGGTTTTCTAGTAGGCCCGCAAGCTTTAATACTAAAATATTGTATGGAGAAGAATATACCTGCAATAGCATTGTTAGCTGAAACATTCTATAATTATCCTGACCCGGAGGCCTCCTCGGTGGTGATACAGGCGCTTAATAGGATAATAAATATGAATGTTGATGTATCTGAGTTGATGGAGAGGGGAGAAGAAGTCCGCTTAACCATGAGGGATATGATGCGAAGAACCCAGACCGAACTTGCTAAGATGAGAAAGTCTCAAGAATATGATATACCAAGCTTCTATATTAGGTAAGTGGGGGGATGATGTGAGCGCGAGGAGGAGAAGACCGATATTTGACATCCTACGTGAATACATTGATGAAATTGAGTCTTTGACAGATGAAGTTATTGAGAGGTTTGCAGAGAAGCCCAGCTGGGATATCAGTTCGCAGTCGATTGAGCCCCTCTGCGACGTATATGTCGGCCACGATAAAATTATTGTAACAGCAGACCTACCGAGAGCTGATCCGGAGAGCATAAGGATAAGCAGTATAAGAGATGACCTCATAGAGATTACCGCTAAAATGAGGGTGAAGGTGAGATTTGAGGATCTGGGCATAACCCATAGAAAGGGAGAGTTTACATGCTTCTGCTGCAGAGTGCCATTACCAGTTCCGGTCGATATCAGTAAGGCAAAGGCTAGGTTCATCAAAGGTATACTGGAGATAACACTTCCAAGAAAGAGGGGTTACGAAATCAAAATAGAGGAAGAAAAGGGTTACGAAATTAAGGTAGAATAGTTCTCTCCACAACCTGATTGCATTTTGTATAAATGGAAGAATGGAGTATATTCGGTGGTTCTCTAATTTAGTTATTCAGGCGGTAGTTTCAGGCGAGATAAAGCTTATGGATGGAACATCCTATAAATAGAATAAAAATTAATTATTTTATCTTGGTTTACATATAATCTCTTTAATTTTCCTTCTTTCTTCCTTTCTACCGAAGATGGTCTCTAACTCAAGAAAATCCTTGCTTTTTATTGCCTCAATAACGATCGCTGTATCTACCCCTCCGCCCTTTTCGTAGCCAAGCATTCCGGTCCCTCCAACAGCGATAACCTCCTCTTTTGGCCGTATGAAGCCCATCTCTGCCGCGACCAATACGATTTCAACGCAAACCTTAAGCCCTTCACAGAACCTACGTAATGTATCTTGAACGACTTCCGGGAAATCGTATTTAACATCAGAGGCATAACAAAAATTATGCCCCATTTGCTCTATTTTCCGCCGTAGGTTCTCCGGAAAACCTGGAAATCGGGGGCCTTTTATACTTACGATAGTTAACTTAATGTCAGTGCCCTTAAAAATTTCTAGGGCTCTTTCAGCAGTAAAGCCAGTTACCGAGGCTATAATAACATTTTTTATGCCTTTCTTAAGAGCTTTCTCTTTAGCTAAGCTGAGCGTAATATCAGTATTATGCCTTCCACCAGATTCAAAATAAACAATCTTCTCCACTATCATATTACTCAACCAGCTTATGTTAAGGCTTTTATTTTTTAATAATAAAATTATATTTATCTCTTATTTTTTGCGGGGCTTAGGGGATACGAAATATATGTAAAGCTGGGTTCGCTGACGCGAAATTTAAAATTTTTGGAGAAGTAAATATTTTATGATGATAGGTTATTTCATTAATAGAAAGATGTGCCTTCGAGGTTAAGGTGGCGCCGGAAAAGGAAGGTGGGGGAGGGGAAGCTTCATGAAGGTTCTTGAGGTGATTGATGTAACCAAGCGTTTTGGTGGGCTTGTTGCTCTAAACGACGTATGTCTTCACATAAATAAAGGTGAAATAGTCGGTCTTATCGGACCAAACGGTTCTGGAAAAACAACGCTCTTTAATGTCATATCTGGTACATTTAAGCCTGATTCTGGCACGATATATTTTGAGGGAAAAAATATAACTGGTTTATCTCCGTATAAGATTTGTAAATTGGGAGTTGCTAGAACATTTCAAATACCGAAACCTTTTCCCAATATGACCGTTTATGAAAACCTTTTTGCGTCGGCATGTTTTGGGCGTGCTGAAGGAAATAAAGGATCAGACGTAAAGAAGGATCTGGAAGAGATATTGGAGAGACTCGAGTTAAAAAAGAAAAGTGATATATTAGCATCAAACTTAACGGTTTTTGATCAAAGAATGCTTGAGTTGGCAAGAGCGCTCTCCATTAAGCCGAAACTTTTACTGCTAGATGAGGTCTTGGCTGGTTTAAATCCAATGGAGACCATGCGTGCACTCAGAATTATTAATGACCTCCAAAGCAGAGACGGTATCACCATCTTTATGATTGAGCATAACATGCGTGCGATAATGGAGATCTCGAATCGAATTATCGTTCTTCATTACGGGAATAAAATAGCTGAAGGTACTCCTGAAGAAGTGGCTAGGGAACCAGAAGTTATTAAAGTTTATTTAGGTGAAGCATATGCTAGAAGTTAATAGACTCAATGTCTCACGAGGGGTAATCCCGGTTTTATGGGATATTTCCCTTGAAGTTAGAAGAGGGGAAATAGTATCATTGATAGGCGCTAATGGCGCTGGCAAGACAACGCTTTTAAGCACAATTGCTGGTTTATTAAAGCCGTCCTTTGGAACTATTACATTTAACGGCAGGGAGATAAGCAATCTTTCGCCTCACAAAATCGTAAACCTAGGACTATCTCTTGTACCCGAAGATAGAAAAATCTTTGCACGCATGAGTGTTCGAGAGAACCTCCTTTTAGGCGCTTATACCTCTAGAGGGGAAAAATCAAAGGAGAAGATGTTAAGATTTGTTTACGAGATTTTTCCAGTATTGAAGGAGAGGGAGAACCAGCTGGCGATTACCCTTAGCGGAGGAGAACAGAGAATGCTTGCAATAGCCCGCGGATTAATGTCCAACCCAAATCTATTAATGCTTGATGAACCAACCCAAGGCCTCTCACCAAGGTTAACAATTGATCTATTTAACGCCATTAGGAATCTTAAAGAGCATGGACTCAGCATCCTTTTAGCTGAACAAAATGTCTATTATTCCTTAAAAGTGTCTGATAGGGCATATATAATGGAGACTGGTAGAATAACTTTGCAGGGAATAGGCGAAGAACTTTTAGAAAATGAATATATTAGGAGAGCCTTCTTAGGAATCTAAAGTTTATTCTCTCTTTGAGAATTTTCCTTTGAATTTCTCAATTATTCCTATTAGGCCATTTGGCATGAACATTATTATAAGGATTAGCAGAAAACCTATTATTGTTAGGAAATGATAGGGATAAGCTACTCTAAGGTATTCCTCAAGTAGTGATAAGAGCACTGCGCCGACAATCGGTCCATAAATTGCCCAAGCCCCTCCGAGAAGGGTCATAACAGCTGGTAAGAAAGAGAAGAGCGGATCAAACGCTATATCCGTATTTATATATGCGAACCTTGTTGTGAAGCATCCACCCATAAATCCAATACACATGGCACTAACCCCAAAGCTCATAGTTTTAAACCGCGTTGCATTTACACCCACATGAAGGGCTGTTTCCTCACATCCACCGATCATTTTTAGCGCTAAGCCAAATTTAGACTTTCTTAAAATTGTTGTCAAGACAAATACTACAAGTGTGGCTATCAAAATAGAGTAATAAATTGTTCCACTATCAAATAGTATGGGAAGATACGTTCCACGCGTACCAGTTATCCTTATCTCCCACCACTGGAAAATATTCCTAAGCATTTCGCTGATCCCGAAAGTGAGTATTGCAAAGTATATGCTCTTCACTCTTAAAGTTACTAGACCGATGGCCGAAGCTAATGCAAAGTTTAATAGTCCTGCCAGTAGCACGATTAAGGGCATTGGTAGAAGTGGAAAATAGCCACGGTAACTTAGTTCTAGATATTTTGCGGTAAAGTATGCCCCAAGCCCAAAGAAGCCAGCAGATCCCAACGAAACATATCTTGTGAGACCAGAAAAGAAGTGCCAGCTTACAGTGAGAGCGAGCCATAAGAGCACAGTTCTTAGAATTGAAAGATGATAGTCAGCTAAGAAAAATGGGGCAAAAATTAACACTAGGAGTGCCAGAACTGATAACAGTAGAGTAACATTAGCCTTTATTTTCTTCCCTAACATAGATTATCGCCCAAATAACCCTCTTGGCCTGCTTATAAGAAAAACTATAAGGAATAAATATGTAATTGCCATAACTATGAGCGGCTCAATCTTTAAGGTTAAATAGTATATATATCCTATAATGAAGCCGCCCACTAAGCTCCCTATAAAGCTTCCAAGGCCGCCCAAAACGATTATCGCAAGAGCAATAAATGTATATTGCGGCCCTATATATGGATTTATGTTTGTATAAATCATGGACACCATCGTGCCAGCAATCGCAGCTAATAAGACGCTTAAGCCAAATGACAATAAATGAATCCTTTGGACATTCACGCCCACAAGCTGGGCGCCTATAGGTTCCTCAACAACGGCCCTCAGGGCCAGCCCCATCTTCGTTGAGCGTAATAATAAATAAAGAACTATACTAATAGCCACGGACATTATTGCTGAGACTATCATATTTATCTGAAATCTCTCCCCGAATATGAAAATAGCCTCTGTGAGATACGTGTTGCTTATTGGCATCGCACCGAAAACTACTCGAACCATATTTTGGATAACAAAGAGGAGCCCAAAGCATGCTAAAAGTGATCGGAACTCGAGCTCTTCAGCTGACTTAGATATAGAAACAATTTTACGGAAAATAAGAGCTTGTATTAAAATCCCTAAGACGAAGACCACTGGTCCGCTCATTACTAATGAGATGAGTGGATTTAAACCATAATAACTGAAAAAAATATTAGTGACATAGGCGCCGAGCATGAGAAACTCTCCATGCGCCACGTTTAATATTCTCGTCACACCATACTGTAAGTTAAGCCCAACAGCTATTAGAGAGAAAATCGCTCCTAAAATTGCGCCGCCAATAATAACATCTATCAAACTCCTATTCCCCCAAAATAACTTTATGATATGAAAAATAAAGGGGGATTTTAAGGTTAGACGACAACGTTATCCCCCTTTTAAGATGGCCAAGCTGGCTTTGGACAAATAATCTTTGCTGAGGCAACCTCCCGCGGCCATATAACCTCCATCATGTCTCCGCCTTGCCATTGAGTTAATGTTCCCGCCAACTCACATTGCGCGCTATAACCTTGTCTAAATCTGAATTTTCCGACTATGGTATCAAATGTCTCCGTTGCGAGGGCATCCCTTATCTTATCCTTATTAAGACCATACTTCTCAACAGCTTTAAGGAGACACTCAATGCCAGCGTAGAATGTTGCTGAAGCAGGGAATGGGTATGCACCAATGCGTTTCTTATGTTCTTCAGCCCACTCCTTCAGCTTTGGCTCCTTATAAGCTGTTGCAGGCCAACCATCGTAGTAGCATACTCCAATGAGATCCTGTGGAGTGAACCCAAAGGGACCGTATACTAGGCCTGGAACTTCCATTGTCGGTCCAACAAATATTAGCTTTGGATTAAAGTTCTGGGCTTTGCATTGATGTACAAATAACGCTCCCTCAGTATAACCACAAAGGATTACGACGTCCACATTCGCGGTTTTAAGCGTACTTATGAGCGGGGTGAAGTCTGCGATATCTGGTGGATAGCTTTGGTGAACGGGCACTTCAAATCCTCTCATTACTAAGTGGGAGTATATTGCTCCGGAGTACTCCACGCCATGCTGATCCGAGTGGTATATTATCCCTACACGCTTAATCGGCGTTATCTCTCTATTTATGTATTCAAAGAGGTCAGCTATCTCCTTTCCAGTCTCACTGGGTAAACCAAGAACGCTAAAGGCATACTTAAATTCTCCCTTTCGCATCTTTTCAGCAGCTATCTCAGAACCGAACGTCAGGGCAACTAGTGGATAACGATACCTTTCGGTAAGCGGAAAAACCGCGAAGTTAAAAGCTGTGCCCCAAGGCGCAAAAAGTAAGTCCACTTTGTCTTCAACTATAAGCTTCTCGACTAAAGTTAGCATTGTGTCTATAGAGTTCTTGTCGTCGTATTCTATGAACTTTATACGCAACCGCTTTCCATACTCAGGAACGTATAACCCACCCTTCGCATTATAATCTTCGACAATCATATGATAATATGCATGGTGAAGGGCGCAAGCAGCTGCCTGCGGTCCCGAAAGAGTGTGCGCCACTCCAATGACCACATACTCTTTGGGTGGAGGAGTTGGTGTGGGTGTCGGCGTTGGTGTAGGCGGTGTTGTTGAGGGGGTTGTAGGCGGAGTCGTGGGGGGAGTGGTAGGCGGGGCTGCCGGAGGAAGTGTAGCAAGATAATAGACTACGCCTACCACGACTACAATGATCACTATAACGGCAATAATCACAGCTTGTATCTTTGTAATAGCCTTTCTTTTCAAGAAAACCCCTATTACTTAGAATAGAATAAAGATGTATTTATATTTTGCTTATCCCTGCTGCTTAAGGACTTTTAGTCTAGTCTAATCATCAAGTATATTGGCAAAGCTGAAAAAATCACTGTTGTTGCAATAAAAGTCGCTTTCGATTATAGCGTAACTCATCTGCAATGATGAAAAGTCTCTGTGAGAGACCCCTAGGGGATTTTGAGGGCTTAAATGCTCTGACCCAATATCTCTTATAGATTACGGTAAAGTCATATCATTAGTCCATTCCTGAGCAGCCCCATTATACATTTAACATTAATGTATTCAATGCTTAAAGCTATTTTTTAGGCTTTAACGTTACTACCCACAAGATATTTATAGTTCAGAGTCCCTGAATCCATAAACGTTTTATAGATTTTGATGGAAAGTACTTTGAGAAGAGGAGGAAACATTGTCCATATTATTCTTTGGGGTTCCTTTAGATCCAGATGATAGGGAAGAAAGATGCTTGATTAAACGCGCGTACATTTATGCCCTTATTAGGGGGCATGTTCCAACGCCAAATTTTCTTACGCCCTACGAAGCGCTTATGCATTATTTGCAGGAGATATTTGTAAATCCAAAATTTGTTAAGCTAGGTGAGATTCCTGTGGAGTCATGGCTTAGGCCGAAGCCTAGTTTCAGAGATCTCTCAGTGATAAACCCAGATACGTTCTCCGCCTTTCTAGCTGCTGACTGCTGTAGAGACTATGCTGAGATGGTTAATATGTTCGTTAGAAGAAAAGTTCTCCCAAATAAATTTGTAATGATAGGGGTTGACCACTCTTCGACTGGAGGGTGCTTAAAAGCTCTTACAAGTTTTTATGGTGTAGAGAAGATTGGTGTAATCATCCTTGATTCTCACTTTGACGCTTTTCATGCAAAGCTTGGAAAAACTCTGTTTACGTACATTAAAGAGCACGGCATCCCCGCGTTTATGCCTTATACCAATAATTTTGAGGGGCTTCTAGAATTAGATGCCCCTGAAACTTACAATAGCGGAAGCTTCCTTCGTTATTTATTGGAGGAAAGAGTAATTCTTCCTGAAAATGTCATAGTGATTGGGGTGGCAGATTACCCAAGTAAGGGGCTTGAGGGAATAGAGGATGAGCGTGTAAAAAAGTGGGTTAGTGAATATAGGCGGTTTGAAAGAGAGGGCGTAATCCTTCTACCGCGCACAAGACTGAAAAGAGAAGGAATGAATCCCTTAAAGATGGCTTTAAATAGTTTAAGGACGCCCTTTATTTACATATCTTTAGATATAGACGTGATGTCCTTCAGAGAGGTTTACGCCGCCAGAATATTGAATACAATAGGATTAGATCCGGATGAAGTCTATGAGATACTTGAAATAATTAAGAAATATATTATTAAGAGAGGAATCGAGCTGGTTGGTTTTGATCTTATGGAGATTGATGTTCATGCAGCTAACGCCCATCTAAAAAATGGGATAGTTGATAGAACATACGATATATCAAAAGTTGTCATAAAAAAGATAATAGATAGCATGATTAATGGTCCCCCTGATGAAGCTGCTGGGAACATTTACCAAAAATTTTAAAAAAGCCATTTACAGAAGCTTAATTGGTGATCTTGGTTGTCTTTAGAGGATCTTGTTGAGGCATTCATTAATCTCGAGGAGGAGAAGGTTCTTAAAAATGTTGAGAATCTAGTTAAGATAGGTAAAAATCCATCTGAAATCATTGAAGCATGTAGAAGAGCAGCAGAAGTTGTAGGCGAAAGGTTCGGGAGGGGCGAATACTTCCTTTCCGAGCTCGTTTATGCGGGCGAAATATTCAACAATGTTATGAAAATTGTTCTCCCACTAATTAAGAGGGAGATTAAGCCACTAGGTACGATACTTTTAGGTACGGTTCAAGGAGATGTACATGATATAGGTAAAAATATTTTTAAGGCCTTTGCAGAGGCGGCCGGGTTTAAAGTTATAGACATCGGTGTGGATACTCCGCCGGAGAAATTTGTGGAGGCTGTTAAAATATATAACCCTGATATTGTCGGTATGAGTGGACTACTAACAATAGCTTATGACGCGATGAAGAGGACTGTTGAGGCCCTAAAAGAGGCAGGTTTAAGGGATAAAGTGAAGGTGATAATTGGAGGGGGTAGAGTGGACGAGAATATAAAAAGGTATGCTGGGGCAGATGAGTGGGCTGATAACGCAATAGTAGGTGTAAAAAAGTGTAAGCAGATGCTAAGGCTTGGGGGATGAGATGCCATGAGAATCGTAAAGGAGACTAAGCCAAAAACTCCTGAGGAAGCCTTAACAGAGAGAAGAGAGAGAATAGAGAAGGCCATAGAACTAAAAGAGCCTGATAAAGTGCCCTTAATATTATCTTCTTGTGGTGATCTCTTACGTAAGTATATTACTGGTCACGACCTTTACTTTAACTATGAGAAAGCCCGTGAAGTAGTTGTAAAACTTGTTAAAGACTACCAAGTAGATACGTTTTTACCAGTTTTAGGAGCTGAGGGCTTCATATTCGCCTTAGCCTTCGCTGACTACCCAGATATAGCGCCAGCCGTTAGATTTTGGTCCGGACCCATGCACGACATCATTAAAGATAAGTTCACGAAGTGGCCTGGCAGGGAACTCCCAGAGGACAGCATTTTCCAGTTCATTGGCGGACAATTTATGGACGTTAAAGAATATGCCAAGTTCTCCGAGGATCCAATAGCCTTCGTAAATGAGGTTATTCTCCCTAGGTCATGTATAAACCTAGAGAAGGTTGGGTCGCCGAAAGCCAATGCCGCATTAATTAGGCTTGGATCCGAGGCATTTAAGGCTCTCAAATTCTTAGTAGATGTTACTGTGGATTTAGCTAGGGTTGGAACGCCCTCGTTGCCCCTAACATCTGCGTATGCCCCACTAGACTATATAGGGGACTTTCTTAGAACCCCAGTAGGAGTCCTTTTAGACGTAAGAAGATGCTCAGATGATGTTAAGCGCGCTTGTGAAGCGCTTGTTGAGCCAATAATTAAGGTTGCGTTGGCTCTAAAACCAGCCGGAGCAAAATATGCATTTATACCATTACACCTCAACGAGTATTTATCTCCTAAGCTATATAACGAATTTTATTGGCCGACACTTAAAAAAATTATAATAACTCTATATGAGCAGGGAATAAAGTCATTTGTGTTTTTTGAGGGATGGCACGACGCCCATCTTGAAACAATATTAGATCTACCTAGAGGTTGGGGGGTAGCATTATTCGAGAAGACTGATGTAAGGAAAGCCAAAAAAGTTTTAGCTGGACATACTTGCGTAATGGGCGGGGTCCCCTCATCACTATTACTCGAGGCATCACCAGACAAAGTCAAGGAATACATAAAGAATCTCTTAAAGGAAGTGAAGGTTGGGGGAGGGTTTATACTAGCAAACAGTGTTGAAATTCCAAAAGATGTTCCCTCAGAGAATTTAAGAGCGCTAATAGAGGTCGTGGAAGAAGAGGGAAGATATTAGTAGGCATATAATGTTACTTAAAACACTTCAATAATTAATACCTTACCACGATCAGATAAAGTAGAACTGATATAAACGAAGCAAATAGAGTTACTGACTAAATTTTTAGACTTTTAAAGGGCGAATAAACATTAATTAGATGGGAATATTCGCCCGGAATCTGATCCCTTCGGCGCTTTTAGGCTAATTAGAGGATAAAGTGCATTAAAAAGAAAAGATTATCGCGTTTTCAGTCATATACCTTTAAATTTTGGTTTTCTTTTCTCTAGGAAGGCGGTTACTCCCTCTTTAAAGTCTTCTGTCGTAGAGATTAAGGTTATGAGCGCAGCCTCATATGCTAGTCCGGTTCTTATATCCAAGTTAAGGCTTGAATTAATCAGTAACTTAGCAAGAGACAGCGCAAGCGGAGGTTTACTTATTATTTCTTTCGCGATTTCCTCAGCAGTTGTCATAAGATTATCTAATGGTACAACCTTATTGACGAGCCCCATATTCTCCGCAGTCCTCGCATCAATCATTCTACCAGTAAAAATGAGTTCTTTCGCAACCGCTTTACTAACTAGTTTAGGCAAGCGTTGGGTGCCGCCGCCACCCGGGAAGAAACCAAGGTTTACTTCTGGCTGGCCGAGCACCGCGTTCTCAGATGCTATGCGTATATCGCATGCTAACGCTATCTCGAAACCGCCTCCAAGAGCATAGCCATTAATTGCCGCTATAGTGGGCTTGCTACCCTCCTCTATAGACAATGTTATCTCCTGTAATAACCTGACGATTTTAAACATTCTGATGGGGCTCGCGTCCTTAACATCTTTAAGATCTAGACCAGCGCAAAACGCTTTATTTCCGGCACCAGTAATTATTATTGCTCTGACATTATCATCTTTATTTGCGTCATTTACCTCAAAAAGCATTTCAAGCATTATCTCCTCATTTAAGGCATTAAGCACCCCTGGGCGATTCATGGTTATAATTGCTATGCCATCTCTTTTCTCGTAAAAAGTATTCTTTAATTCCATGAAAAGTTCCCTCTAAGAAATCTGAGGCCACTCATAGAAACCTCTACCAGTCTTTTTACCAAGGAAGCCAGCTCTAACCATTTGCCTTAAGAGTGGGCTCGGCCGGAACCTAGGATCTAATTCGCCCTCCAAGACTTCAAGTATTGCTAGGGCCGTATCTAAGCCAATATAATCTAATAGCTTTAATGGTCCCATCGGCCAGTTTAATCCGAGCTCACATGCCTTATCTATATCATCTCTCTCAGCGATATCTTCCCAAAGAATATGTAGAGCCTCATTTAATGCCGCCATAAGTATCCTATTAACTATAAAGCCAACGCAATCTTTCTTGACGATCACGGGCTCCTTTCCCATCCTTCTGGCAACCTCAGCAACAGTTTTTATTGTCTCCTCCGATGTTCTTGCGCCCCGAATTATTTCTACAAGCCTCATTATTTGGGGCGGGTTAAAGAAGTGCATCCCGCAGAATCTTTCGGGACTGCTTATTGAGGAGGCGAGTTCTGTTATACTTAGTGAAGAGGTGTTCGTGGCGAGTATAGCTTCTGGCTTAGCAATTTTATCAACTTGAGAGAATATTTCCTTTTTTGACTGGATATCTTCAGCGATCGTCTCAATTATTAGATCTGCGTCCGAGATAGCCTTATCCAGATCTGAAAGCTGCATAAAGTGTATTCTATTTAGGGTCTCCTTAACTTGATCCTCTGTTAGTAAGCCCTTTTTATGGAACTTCTGTAAGCTGTCTTTTATCATCGCCATCGCTTTGTTAAGGGTTGATGTACTCCTACTTAGCATAACTACGTCAAACTTTGCTACTTGAGCCGCCACTTGGGCTATACCATGCCCCATTAAACCAGCTCCGATAACAGCCACTTTTTTAATCTCCAAGGACTAAACCCCCAACTTTTGCTATATCAAATAGACATTTATCACTCTTTTAAAGGTTTATTAAGTTATCAGCGAAAACAAAGAAAAGCCGTTTTAGGCGTGGGTTTCTTTGAGGTTAGCGGGATCTAAAAATATTTTAGATTACTAATGGTTCTTTCTTGCTGCCCACGCTTACATGTAGCTATTTGCGAAGTACTATTCCATAAGGATCTAAGCTTCTCAGAACCCTTAGCTCTTCATCGGTCGGTTCAGGCGTTACTTCAACGTTACTTAGAATCTTTATTGGAAAGCTACTATTTTCTTGTACATCTTTAATGCTAACATTTGGGTGGATTGATACTAGAGTCATCCTTTTATCATGCTCGTCAAACTTATAGATTCCTAGCTGCGTAACAACTCTCCACGGCCCAGTATTTCGCGGTAACCCAACTTTTTCTCTAGCACCCGGCCCAGTTAAATATCCCGGCGTTGTGAGAAAATCTAATTTCTCAACAAACCGCTGTTTATCCTGTTTCATTAATATTATTGTCTTCCAGGCGAGAGAGCCAAAATCGTTTGCTCCACCACTTCCAGGTAACCTAACTCTCGGTTTCTCCCAGGATCCTATTACTGTAGTGTTAATGTTTCCACGCATGTCTATTTGAGCCGCCCCGAGGAAAGCATATTCGCCATAACCAGACTGTAAAATGGACATCACATAATCCATGCTTGCCGCCATAACTGCCCTCCAGGTGGTCATAGAATCTCCAACCGAGAGTGGTAGGGTTGGGGGATTTAAAGGATGTATACCACCAGCTTCAAATATGATCACTAACCTTGGGGCCCTTGTCCTTTGCGCTAAGAGCGCTGCAAGCATGGGCATACCGGTCCCGACGTAGACTATTTTTCCATCCTCAAGCAACCTTGAAGCCGCCACAATCATCATTTCAGTTTGTGTATACCTAGGCTTGGACATACATCTATTCCTCCTTTATGATTTAGCCCACGGATAAGCAAAACGCGCTTTACCCTGCTCAAGCATTCTAAGATAGTTCATTTTTTTGACTCCACCGACAAGTTCGAGATACTCAAAGTGGTCGTTAACTCCATAAACATATTTTTCGAAATAATGTTTTGTTCCCTCCTCGGTCCTCGTTAATTGTAAGTACTCTGAAATGTGCTCTTCATCGAAATAATAGA
>JAWAZE010000013.1:0-42729 GCA_038817885.1 Bathyarchaeia archaeon
GGGGTTGCAAACGATAAGAGAAGGACTATTATCGGGGCTAGGGCGCCCACACCATACCTGCCGAACATATCGCTTGAGGCTATAGAGAGGTTTAGGAAGCAGGTTACAGTAGTTAATTTAATCTCTGAAGAGGATCCTAAGATGGGTATGGATCCCGAGAACGTTAGAAGGGCTGTTTTGGCATGTATACAGGAGAAGCCGACCGAGTTCATGGGCTACATTCTCTACGATCCAGGAGCGTGGCCTGAGCCCCCAATATGCCAGAGGATATCGTGGCGGATAACAGAGCCATGGAGGCCAGAATACACGCCAGAGGAGGTGAAGAGGCTTCAGTATATAAAGGAGACTGCCAGAGAGAAAAGTGAAAGGGAGAGGAAAAGAAGAAGTTATGAGGAGCTGCTTGAGTTCTTAGGGATAAAGAAAGCTTAAAAGGTCACTGCTACTTTCTTACATGGCGAAGTAAGAGTATATCTTTACTCCTCAGCTATTACCCGCAGAAACGTACTAGGCATTCGAGGTTTGGAAGTCAATCCCTAGTGTAACAAGAGGGCATTTATTGGTCCAGTTTCCCTTTTTTAGCGTTCGTTACCAAATGGATGAATGTCACACATGATGATCGGTCTTTCAAGTTTTACCACTCCGCCCGGCAAACCAGTAACTTCCATATTTTATGTGAACATCGAAGCCTAACCAGCTCTTATCAAGAATGGCGCCGCAGCGAAATCCGTCCTCATTAAAATCCTTAAATGGAATCGCCTTGACAAAATTATCATTTAGATTTATGAGCCTTAACCTTTGACAAATTCCCTCAAAATACTATGTCACTTTCTATATTTAACATTTCAGTGATCGCCTGTTTATTCTGTTGAGATCTGAGGTACGTATATATGCTTCAGCCGCAGAAGAATAATGAATAAATTATTTTTCACATAGTAAAGTAGGAATATAATTTTATTTCCTTGTCTCCAAGCTCGGATCTAACGAAATTTATGACGTCCTCGTCGCTGATGTACATGTTTCCGAGTTTATCAACCCTCAATCTTATCCCGGTTTTTCTCAGCTTATCACCTGCAGCTGTGTCCACGAAAACATACTGGGCATTTGAGGCTGGAAGAATGAGTCTAAGCCCCGTTAAATGCTTGGCAGGCACACCCATTTCGATACGATACGCGATCTCCCTAGCACCATACTTTTTAATTAGATGTTTAAACTCTTCCCAGGAATTAACTTTAACAACTCTGCCCAAGTTAAGCGCCCAGCCGAACATTTTATTGATCCGCTATAGGATGTAAAGGTTGCCTACACTACCCCAAACGAAGGCGTCTGGTATAGCCTCAAGTATCGCGTGGCACGCGCGCCAGCCAGTACAATGCGAGGGCGCTATGATCCGCGGATCTATTTTCTTCAGCTCCTCCACAGTCTGATTTATGCGTGTCTCAAAGTCCCTTCCAGAAAGGTGTAATCCGCCAAGAATAGCGTAGACTCTCTCGACGCCGGTGAGATGCTGTGCGTGGATTACGGTATTTATTATGCCCGCATGGCTGCATCCGGACAAGATCACCAATCCCTTTTTCTTGACATTGATTACTAAAGCGCGCTCATCCCATATCCATGGATCGGGCTCCCACCTTCCGTTAATAAATGCCCTATGCTGCGGGAAGCCAGTTTCAAACGGCGTTTTCCGCGGGATCTCGCCAGTAATAAGTATCAGCCCATTAGCTATCAGGTGTGGTTGTCCCGTATCGACGTATCTTGCCGGCCTCACCCTGTCCTCTCGTGGAAACCTTGGGTACTCTCTTATGGTTCCATCTGGCTCCGCAGAGCCCCTCCTCCTAAACATGTCTTTATGAACCATTATGGGCAGTTCACTTTTGTTTACGGCTTTAACGACGGCTGGCAGCCCGGCGGAGTGATCGAAATGCCCATGGGATATGACTATGCATTCCACCTCACTCAAATCCACCCTCATTCTCTTGGCGTTTATAACGACGCCGCGCGGGCTAATTCCGGTATCAAACAGTATGCTATGCGATTCCTCCTCATTAAAGACACGGATGAGGGCGGAGAAGCCATGCTCGGCAATCGGGTAGCCTAGGGGCTTCTTCACCCAATCTCTAAAGCGCTTAACCTCCTCCCTCGTGGATGTTAATAAGAGGTCTATGAAATTATCCATTAGATTAATTATCTCTACCCTATCAGTCTCCTTAAGCCCCATAACCTGACTATTTCCGCTCATACAAGCCCCCTATAAAGAGCCTTTATAATCGGTTGTCGCTGGGCACCCCACACATTTTTCGCCAATATATCTTGAGCATGATTTACAGTCAACCCCGCAGGGCGCGTTGCTTCTCTCTTTGCCCGCGAGGTATTCTCTTATTAAGAGGAATGGCGAGAAATATATATCGCTTACTGGATAAAACTCTGATCTCCTTATACCAGCCCCGCTTCTAATGGAGCACTTCTCGATGGAAATACTTTCCAGAGTATTCTGGTCCTCGGCGACAACTACGGCCACCAAGTTGTATCCGCCAAGAGTCTTAAATATTTGCACAACTCTTGGGCAACTCCTAAATCTCTCGAGGAGATCTTGCATGGCTTCAGCGCTCTCCACTTCAAGCAGAACTATTGCTGGAAAAAGCCCAAAATAGAGTGGATTTATTAGAGCCGAGATTTTAATGGCATTCTGCTTAATCAGTCTTATCAGTCTCTTTCTAACCCCCATACTTGTATAGCCGGTCTTCTTGGCAAGATCCTCCAGAGCCGCCCTACCATCCAATTGGAGCTCCGAGATTATCCTCCTATCAACCTCGTCCATCCTTATCCACTAGTTTATTTTTTAAACATAAAATATTTAATGTTTAAAAAATACTCAAATGAGGATCATTAAAAAGAGACTAATAAATCTTAATCCTCGGAAATATTTATGCTGGTGGGATAAATCCGATGGGGTCGGCGGGCATTTTGGAGAGGGCATGGGGGGAGGGCGTGGTTTCAGGTGGAGATAAAATAGAAAAGCATGATTGGAGGTTAGGAATTGATAAAAAGAATAGTTATTCCTGCCGAGGATGAGGGTGGGCTTAATTCTAGGTTATCTGAGCATTTTGGGAGGGCGCCATATTTCGTTGTGGTCGACCTGGATGAGAACAATAACATTCTAAGTGTTCAGGTGGTGCCAACTGCAGGTGAACATTTTAGTGGCATGAGTAGACCTGCAGATAATATATTGAAGTTTAGGCCTAACGCCATAATAACTCATGGCATGGGTCCTAGGACGCTAAGCGTATTCCAGAACGCTGGGATTGCGGTGCTAAGGGCTAACGCTAATATTGTGAGGGAAGTTATTGAAGCCTATAGACAGGATACTCCTGAGGAGCTTACGGAGGGATGCTACAGCGCTCGCTACACACCGCAAAATAAGCGGGTGTGAAAAATCACTTTTAAATTAGGAAGTTCTTTATATGATACTTTCAATTGCCAGTGGTAAGGGTGGAACTGATAAGACGACATTAACTGCGGCCTTTGCCGCCCTAACGGGAAAGAATAATTGTAGCGGACTGTGATGTAGATGCCCTGAACCTTCACATGCTCCTGCATCCGGAGATAATTGAGGAGCAGGGTTTCATGGGCTCTAAACTAGCGATTATTGACGAAGCCGAATGCGTTAAGTGTGGTTTATGCCACGAAAAATGCAGATTTAACGCCATAAACGAGGATCTTAAAGTTGATCCATTATCATGTGAGGGCTGTGGTGTCTGCGCTCTTACATGCCCGACGAATGCTATAACTTTGATTGAACGAATAACTGGCCACATATATGTCTTAAAAATAAAATTTGGGTTTATGGTTCATGCTCTACTTGATCCCGGAGAAGCGAACTCCGGAAAGCTTGTGGCCCTTGTTAGAGAAAAAGCTAAGACCCTCGCTGAGAAAGAAAATATTGATATTTTATTGATTGATGGGCCTCCAGGGTAGGTTGCCCAGTAATATCTTCGGTGGCAGGCGCGAACATAGGCTTAGTGGTTGCCGAACCTACACTACCAGGTATCCACAATTTAGAGAGAGTGCTGCTTCTGCTAAGGCATTTCAGTATTCCAGCTTTTGTCTGCGTCAATATGTATGATATAAATCTCAATAATACCGAGAGGATTGAGAGACTCTGTGAAGAAAATAATGTGGAGGTTATTGGCAGAATTCCCTTTGATCTAAAGGTTACGGAAGCAGTGGTTAATGGAAAAACAATTATAGAACATTCCCCAGAGAGCGGCGTTGCAGAAGAGATAAAGAGGATATGGAAGAGAATTCTAAGCGTGCAGATCTCTATACTGAGGACTTAAAGCGCTGAGTAGGGTGAAATATAGCGTATGGTATCGCTAGTGTTTGGACCCGTGCCCTCAAGGCGCTTAGGAAGAAGCCTAGGAATAAACAATATTCCATATAAAGTATGCACGTACTCGTGTGTTTATTGCCAGCTGGGCAAAACAACGAATAAAATAGTTAGGAGGCGAAGATTTTACAAACCAGAAGATATTTTAACTGAGGTTGAAAGGAAAGTTGAAGATCTACGTCTAAAAGGTGAACACATTGACTACTTAACTTTTGTTCCAAATGGCGAGCCGACCTTAGACATCAATTTAGGTAGGGAGATTTCAATTTTAAAGAAGATAGATATTCCTACAGCAGTTTTAACGAACGCTTCTCTATTCTGGAATAAAAGCGTAAGAAAAAGTCTCTTGAAGGCGGATCTCGTATCATTAAAGGTTGATGCAGTCAGCGAAGAATTATGGAGATTAGTGAACATGCCTCATGAAAATCTTATGCTAAACAAGATTTTAGAAGGTGTGAGAAAGTTTGCTGAAGAGTTTAATGGAGCAATAATAAGTGAGACAATGGTAATTGACGAAATAGAATATAATGGAGAGTTTGTACGTATAGGAAGATTTCTAGGGGAGTTGAAAAATCTGAGCATAGCCTATATCATTATGCCCATGAGACCACCAGCTGAAAAATGGGTTAAGCCGGCTAGGAGGGAGATACTAAATAGGGCTTTTCAAACTTTCTCCAGAATTCTTGGGGCAATAGAGTGAAATTCTTGGTGAAACGTGAGGGAAACGACTTTGCCTTTACTGGGAAGATAGAGGATGAAATACTCAGCATAGCAGCGGTATCGGAGGGTTTAGGCTTAAGCTTCTGCCCTGAAATCTTAGCTAAGAAGGCAAAACGAACGGGATTAGTAGATATAGTGCGCATCTCAGACGCCGAGAGTGCGGCCTATTCAATATGCGCGCTCAAGGGAGAAAGGATGCAAAATAGCGCCACTAACGGGTTTTGGAAATACTTAACAATAGTCTCAAAAAGATTTAGGGGGAACCTTCCCTGCATATTCAGAATAACATATCCATAAACGCCGCTTTTGTTCTCATAATAGATGAAACTTTAAAATTCACTTAACAGTAAAGATCCAAATAGCAATTGAAAAGTAGCATCATGTTTACTGATGGTATTCAAGCAAGTACTAGACATGCGGCTGGGCAATCCTTATGCGATTTTGAAAACCTGCGTTTAGATAGATTGAATGCGATGGAGGATCTCCGAAGCAGGAATTTCTACCCTTAGAAGTCATTTCTTGAGCTTAACCAGATAGGCTAATGGGAATAGTGCTGTGGATATTAGGGCTATTGCACCGCTCGTGGGAATATTAAGTTGGTATGAGAGGGTTATCCCAATAATCCCAGATAATAGTGCCACTAAAAACGATGTTATTAGCATTTTGCTTATACTCCGCGTCAGCATCCTAGAGGCCGCGGCCGGAAGGATGAGAAGCGTGACTGATAGCAATACCCCAACGGCTTTAACTATCACAGCAACCGCCAGGGAATTTGTTGCGAAGAGCAGAAAGTCATATAGTTTTACCCTAAGCCCGAGGGCCTCAGCAGTATCTGCATCAAAGCATATGTATACAAACTCTTTACGGAAAATCAGAGTAATTATAAATGTGATGAAAGATACTATCATCAAGCCCAGAAGGTCCATGTCTGATAGGAGGAGTATATCGCTTATTAGGTATCCATCTACAGAGATTCTTTTTTCAATTGGGAGCCAGCTTCTTATAACGGCATAAATGGTTACGCTTATGGCCAGCATAGCGCCTAATATGGTCCCGAGCGCCTGCGGCCCGCTTCTCCCCGCATGGACTATTAGCATTGCCGTCATCAAACAGAACAATATAACTATGAAGAATGGATTTATTATAGCTGAAAAAAATGTCTGTAGTAGGACGCCTAGGGCTGCTCCGCCCAATGCTGCATGTGATATTTCGGGGGTTATGTATAATGAGCCCCTCAAAAGCATTATAACCATTGTTGGTACAGAGAGCGACATAAAGAATACGCCTATAATGGCCTTTAGAGTGAATGGATCAAGCATGCCTATCACCTAAGATGATCACACGCTTACCATTCCTCTCAATCGACTTTAAATGCGGGTAAATTTGTCTTAGCTTATCTTCGCCTAGAACAATATCTGGCTCGCCGTACACATGTATGCTTCTGTTCAGAACTAAAACTTTATCAGCCAAATTTATTACTGGGTCGAGCTCGTGCTCAACAACGATAACGGTCTTTCCGCTCTCTTTAAACGCTTTAAGGAGACCGAGCAGCATATCTTGGCTCTCTAGATCTAGGCCTGCGAAGATCTCATCTAAGAGTAGTAGTGAGGGATTGAATGCTAAGGATCTAGCTATAAGAACCCTTCTCTGCTGACCCCCGCTCAGCTCATTGAAAAAGGAGGCCCATTTATCGTCCATGCCTAGGGAGGCTAATGCTTCCTTAGCGGCTTTGATATCCTCCTCAGAAACTGTTCTCGGCGGGCTTTTCTTTAGCAACACGCCCATTAAAACAACTTCACCGACGGTTAGTGGTATCTCATATGAGACCCTATCCTTCTGCGGGACATAGCCAACAAGTCTCCTAACTCTCGTCCCCTCTCTGAGTGGATTAAGGCCGAAGACTCTAATCTCCCCTCTATATGGCTTAATTAACCCAAGCAGCGTCTTCAGCAAAGTTGTTTTGCCAGCGCCATTAGGCCCAACAACTAGCAGGAAGGATGGCCTCTTAATCTCAAGGTTGATGTCATCCAGCACTACCTGGTTATTTAGTTTAACGGTGGCGCCACTAATGGATATTATTGGTGTGCTCACTTACTTGAACCCCTCCTGATTAGGAGGGATGTCTCAAATGCGATTATTACCAAAAGAGCCATAATTGTGAAGAGGTATATGTCGGGGCTGCTTTGAGCAGGGGGGTGGCTTGTTAATAGGGCGCAGTAAATCTGCCCGGCATTATAATACATTACTGCATTGTAGTCATCTAAGCCGTCGGATGAGACCGTAAGAACATATGCTACTGGGCAACCAGTTTTCTCAGAAACCTCTTCAAGTATTCTTTTAGTGTTTTCCCTGAGTGCCGCTACATCAGAAAAAATGATGCATGTGTACTCTCCGGATCTAAGCCCGTCATAAACGCTCTTCAGCTTTTCCGGGCTTATCATCTCCTCCTCGCCCATAAGCCATGAGCCGACTTTCAAGCCGAGTGCCTCAACAATGTACATCTCCGCATAAAATCCTATCACAACGCTCTTACCACACACATTATATCTATCCGATAAACCCTCCAGGAAATTTTTGAGGTCGAGCACCCTCCTCTCAAACTTCACGTAATTTTCCGTGACCCTCTGAGAAAGATCGGGTCTCATTTTTAAGATTCTATCCTTCACCTCTCTAGCTATTATAATAGCGTTGTCCGGCAGCAGCCAGAAGCCGTGGACATTCCTCCCCCCATCAAGGCTCAATATTTTTATTCCATCCAGCTCCAGTAAGTTTATGGAGATTAGATCCGCATTAACACCTCTAACCTTAGCAGCCTCTTCAACCAACTTATTTTCCCACTCCATATGCCCTGTAACAACTATTAGGTCAGATCTGCATACATCATGAATAATGCTTGGCGTTAATGTGAAGCTATGCGGCTCAACCCCCCCAGAGATTATAGGATAGACTTCTCCAACCCCATCGATGATCGGGGAAACTATCGCTTTAAGCATCTCAACTGAAACTACTACCCTTATGGGATCATTATTCTGCACAACAGAAGCAGAAACGATAGATACGTCTAGTTCAACACTAGCCAATGGGAGCAGTACCATGATAATTGCTGCAAAAATCATCGTCTCCCTACGCAGCATAAAACCCCCGTGGGAATATCTTTATTATGAGGGCACTTTCTTGGGTGCCTCAGGATCTTACACATAGAGTCAACTATATTATCTGAGAGGTATAGCTCAACCCTACGCGCGCACTCGCATGCCTCATCAATGCTGACCGAAAGAACTCTATAAGCATATGTCTCGAAGATCCTATGATTCCTAATGATCCTACTGACCTCTCTAAAACCCATCTCTGTGAGCCTTACACCCCTCCACGGCTCCCTCACAACCATGCCCTTCTCAGAGAGTCTCTTTAAAGTCTCGCTTGCAGTCGCACATGAGACACTCAGGCTATTTGCTATATTAAGGCTGCCCACAGAACCCTTCTCAGAGATTAAGTTGAAGAGAGCCTTAAGATACTCTGCTTCTCTCCTAGTTAACCCTCCATCCAAGCGGTCGCCCTCCAAATTTAGATATATCCTAAATTATAATTTAGAATGTCTAAATTAAGCCTTACGAATAACTGAGGGGTGTAAATGGAATTATAGCATTTATTGATGCCTGCAAACTCCATAAAGTATTCCGATAATTAACCGCATATTACTCAAGAAAATATAAAGTAGGGTCGCCGTGAGGCAGTCGCCAAACCTAATCCTAGCCCTCCATCCTATGCCCTCCTGCTCGCAGAGGATCCTGTATGATGAGAGAGCGTCTTCAACCGTGATGTAGGCCCTGTTTTTCAGGGCTTCTAGGATGGCTAGGAGGAGAATCTGCGCGTGGATGTCTAAGTCTTCTGGGTAGAGGGCTCCATTCGCGCCTTTAGGTATGCTCGCGTTCGCCAGCCTAATGTGCTCGGCTTTAACTTTCTCTGAGCCCTCGTAGTCGGCGTGCATGCCGGCCTCGAGGAGGAGCTCGAGCGCGTATCTCACGCCTCCATAGGCCATTGAGATCTGCGCAACCAAATCTAAGACGTCGTCTTCTATTGCGCCGGGCCTGAAGGCAAGGTCAGCCCTGTAGGCAACTATGTCCCTGACTTCCCTGAAACCGTACCTCTCGAGGGTTATGACTGAGGTCCTCCCAAGGGTGTCTAGGGTTGCCTCATCAAGCCTCTTAAGCCAGTCTAGGCTCCGCGATATGTATATTACGCTGACCCTTCCAGCAGCCTTTGGGTTAACCTCATGGCACCTTGGGAGCATGTAGAGGATCCTCTGGCTCCTCCCCTCCGCAATATATGAGTCAACCTCATCCAGAGCGATGGCGAGCCTCAGATCCCCGTCGACGAGGTGGTCGAGTATGCTCACGATCATCTCTTCGGAGCTTAATCCAGCTGGGTAGACGCCTAAAACCTGTCTGTGCACCTCCGCAACTGCGTGGTAGGCCTATGGGCGTAGGCTAGGTTGACGTAGGCGAATTTGACGCGGCTCTCCGACTTGCGCATTATGTGCAAGCCAGCCCTCCTGCAGAGCACTGTCTTCCCGGAGCCAACCGGACCAACGACGTGCACCTTAACGCTCACGTTGGCGCCTCTCACGGCAGGCTCAAAGTAATGCAAAAGTCTCTTAAGCTCGGCGCCGCGGTGAGGGAGCACAGCGGGCACATAATCGTGTAGGAGCGCACCCGCATCGCTGAAAACAGTCCCATAATTATTGTTTTCGCAGGAGCACCCATTTATGCCTTCATAATATCACGCGCTAAAGACCGCTCGCCCGCCCAGAAAGCCGTCCTTTTAAAGATGGCGCCGCACTCTATTATTGTGGGGGATGGGTGTGAGCGAGGGAGACTGTAGCTGAGGCTAAGAAATCTGTTGCCGCCCTCGCCACCATATTGAATGAAATTGGAAAGGCGCTTAATGAGCATGGTGCAGAAGTACATTAGTCCACTCTAGTGTCTCTATAAATGGCAGAGGAAGTGTTGAAGCAGCATGGATGTACAAACCTGCTTTTATGAGGGCAACAGCATCTCTAAGAGCGTGGCGAAATATATTAGTAAGGCGCTTAAAGTGGAGGTTAAACCTCACTCCTCACTCAATTATAATGAGCCATTCATCTTTCTCAATGGCTCTAACTCTTATCACCATAGAACCCTAAGCTTCATCGAACCCCTAAACCATGTGGATGGATACGCCCATATTGATAACCATGACGATATTGCTCTGTTTCCGAAAGGATCCGTGAAAGTTGGACCTGCATGCTTGGTGGATTACTTTCTGAATAAATGACCTTTGTTTTCAATCCACCAAATCCACCAGCAAAGAACCGCTTGTACAGCTCCTGCAGAGTCTTCGCTGTAATGATGTAGAGGCTTCGTCCACTTCTAATTTTTTTAAATATGCCGATTCGCGTCAATATGCGCCCTATTTTTCGGCTGTCCTACTGCTTTGGGAACAAGTGCTCATCTAATTCGCCCCAATCGTTGAGGACGCTCTTTATGTAGCTCTGCAGCTCAGAGGCGGTGAACTCCACATAATCAAGCCAAGCCGTCCTGTTGAGCCTGACGGCTTCAGCATACTCAGCCCTATACATGAGCAAAATAGCGCGTATCACAGTCTTCTCCTCCCGGTATTGCTGCATCTCCTTGATTCCGGTTAATTCAAGCGCGTATGATAGGACGTTCTGGAAGACCTCTGGGCCGATTAGCTTGGCGATTGAGAGGAGCAGAAGCCAAATCTCCCTCCCATGCCCCTTGAATGGTAGGCCTGAAGCCTCAAGGACCCTTAGGCTTGCAACAACATTGTTAGCTTTCCCAAGCCTAAGCAGGTAGAGGATGTCGCGTTCAGCTCGGAAGTCCCATGGTTCAGGGTCGCGGCCGATTGGATCGGGCATCTGTCTCATGAATATGGCTCTTGACTCATCCGCCTCAGCTCCGCCTAAGTCTTTAGGCATCTCTGTGCTTGAGAACGCGACTGGCATATACGGCTCAAATAATGAGATGACGAACTCCTCCTTCCTCGTCTTCTCGATTCGGGGGACAGTTGAGCCCCGCTTGAAAGCCGCGCGGACAAGCCGCCATGCAACCAAGCAGGCCCTCATCCACGCCCAAAGTCGCGCTTTTTATGCCTCTAAATTCCCACATGATGATGCGAGAGAAGGTTCAAACCAAGGGACAATCATTTTTAAGTATTTTAGAAACCCTTATAAGGAGGGAGGCTCATTATTTAAGTGAGCTTATCACTTGTGAAGCGAGCGACAAAAGGGCTGCTTTCTTTACTTTTGGTGGGCTCGATCCCGACGCTGAAGTGTATAAAAATGGTATAGGAGGTGAAAATAGAATGACTAAATTCTATGTGAAGTGGTGGCTGGAGCCAACTAAAGTGCCTGTTGATGCCGAGCAGAGGATTAAGGGTTGGCTTTCAATGCTTGAAATGATTAAGGCAAGCATAAAGGCGGGTGTAACGAAGGACTGGGGAATGGCTGCTGGAGGAGATTTCGGATACACAATTAGCGAGGCAGCAAATGAGGCGGAGCTATTCACTCGCTTGCTTGCATGGATACCATACGCCCACTTCGAAGTAATACCAATACTAACAGTTGATCAAGCCATAGAGGCAATCAAAAAAGCCACGCAAAAGTAAACCTTTTGGCGAAAACCTTTGACTCTAACAGAAAGGGAATAAAGATTGCGGCCATGCTTAGTCCACTCCTTGTATGGCTGCCTGTTAATCCAAGCGACAATGCGCTCAACATCCCTTTTAGTAGCCTTCTCCAGCTCAAAGTCTATTACGCGGAGCAATGCTATGGCGTGGTCCGCGTACTTGCAGACCCTAGCCACACTAAGCCCAAGGCTGAAGAGGTGGTCTAGGAATCGGAGAGTCACTTCGTCGTTGTGGCCGAAGCCAGCTATAATCCGCCTATACCCCTCAAGCCGCCCCTCAAATCCATGTATATCGAGACCCACGCTAAACTTACTTTCACTAGACTTAAAAGGGGAAGGGATTTGAACCCTAGAGGCTGGTGCCGGGGGCGGGATTCGAACCCGCGACCTCCAGATCTCCTATCCATTGCTCTGACCCCTTTAACCGCTAATCTCTTGATTATGAGTCTGGCGCCCATCCAGGCTAGGCTACCCCGGCTAAATGTTATTTTTATATTCGCATCTTAAAAGGTTAGCTATTGGTAGGCGGAGTTGATATGGATATACAATTCTTTTTATTGTTAGATTTTAGGCATTATTTTTAGTATTTTGGCTTGTATGCCGTGAATACTTTCTCCTAGGGTTTAGATATAATAGGATTATCGTTAAAAGATCTCGGGAGAATCTTAAGGCTACAGCGAGAGCCGAAGAACCCCGCGCAGTAAACCAGCTCCTTGAAGCGCTGGCCAGGGTTCACCCAAAATAACTGGGGCGCACCCCACCAAACAAAATAACCAACAGAACAGATTTCAAGCCCCATTTTCCCAAATCAGCAAAATTATTTGGCGGACCCGCCGGGATTTGAACCCGGGATCCCCGGCTCCGGAGGCTTGCACGCCACTATCCTTTTATGGCTCGGTGCCTTGGATCCTGGCTAGGCCACGGGTCCTTCTATATCAATATTGTTTGTGGTTAATGTTCTCTAAAAATGTTTAGTCATGGTCTATTTCATATACGCAGACCAGCGGCACAATATTGTATGTTTCTGGTAATGATTGCAAGGGGGGTTCTCTGGAGAAGTATGCTTTCTTGAAGTGCGTTAGGTTTATGTTTGAGTATCCCATGCTCGTTGTCTCTATTCCATACATCATCAGCTTATATAGTGTTGTGTTCTGCCCTAAGCTGTTTGGCAAAAATTCTTCAGGTTCGGGCGAGCCATTCCCATTCTGGTCTACCCAGTCCCACCCAAGCGTTATATTTCCAAATGCGCTATCTCTGAGCCCAGCTATCCGGGCCATCCATGCCCATTTGCCATTATCCCCACCGTAGGTGCTACCATGGTAGAGCGCGTATTGTGGGCCCCAGTACCTTGCCACACCTAAGTGATAGGTTACGAAGACAACAACATGCGTCGCATTGTAACGCTTAAGTATTTTAATCGCTTCGGTCTCATTCGACATGAACATCCTCCCGATCTGCTGTATCTGCGTGCCATTTATCGTCCCGTTATCCGCAAGAGAGGTCTTATTTGCGAAGACCGTTATCCAGTACCCATAGTCCCACCAGGATGCGACGACCGTTCCATTTTCTCCACGCTTCGATGGTGATTGTGGGAGATTACTCCGCATCCAGATTAGTGTGTCTATCCAATCCCTAACAATCGATGAGGGCTTGACATTGAGACTTGCCCCAGATATTGTTGTCGGCGCATCAGCATAAGATAACGTCGACGACCCTTGGGGGCCTTGGCCTAACACAGATACTACCCCAAAAACATACGTCAGGACGAATAGTATAAAGAATAATGTCAAGAGCCCGCCGACAATCTCCCTACTAAATGACTTAATCTTCACCTTACGCTTGAGGAGACGCTCTCTCTCCCTTAAGGATAAAATGAATGGCGAGGAAACCCTCTTTATTGCCAGCGCCCAGAGGAGACATATTGCCGGCGACGCCAAGATAATGAGCCTTACCATCGAACTTGAGAAGTATATTGACGTCAAACAGTATAGTATTATGAGGATGCCTAGGTTGGTGGCGGTTAAGGCGGCGAAGAATATGCCTATGGGCACAAAGATTAGACCAGCCCCAAATCTACTATAGAGGGCCGCCCACCCAGACGGCTTATGCTCAGCGACAGACTCGAAGAGCGGGCTCTCAGCGCGCAAATGTGGGATTATAGCGTAAATAAATTTTCCTCCTAGCCCCCTTAAAATACCCATCGCCGTTAGAGAGGAGAAAGCAACAATTAGCACGATGATAAAAGCCACTATATAGAGGACTCTCCTCTTCTCCAGCCTTTCCCGCCTAAGAACCTCAGCCATCAAGAGTAAAATGAAGACGCCATAAACCAGCAGAGTAAAGCTTTCTAGGAGGAAGCCGACGCTGAGGCGTGGGCTTGATGCAGCAACGGTGAGGGCGATAATGAAGGTTAGCGCGTATGAGGTGAGGAGGCGGGGTGTATATCTTCTCAGAAGGAGCAGTATTACGGTGAAGAGTATTAATATGCCTATAAGGTAGCGGGATGCGCCCCAAGATATGCAGAGGTAGCCGAGCGATAATCCCGAAAGAATAGAATAAAGGAGACTGCTCTTTACAGATCTATTACTATCTATAGATCTGCTGAAGAATAGGAGAATAAGTAATGCGCTTAGAATACCGATTGTTTCATCATCAAACCACCCGAGGGAGGTCCTCTCAATATGGGATGGGTCTAACGCTAATAATAGGGCTGAGAGTAGGCCGACGACCTCTCCCCCAATACTCCTTCCAAGAAAATATGCTGCAATGCATGTTAGTATGGATGCTAGAATTGGAAAGATTACGCATAGGTTAAAGAGTGGATCTGATTGTAGTGGATCCATAGGATTCGGGCTGGAAACTAGTGGGGTCCCTAGAATAGAGAGAACCCTATAGAGAGCGACAACAGAGAGCGATAAACCAAAATTAGCTAAGCCTGGCATGTAGCGGCCATATGGCCACCAACCGCTCTGATCATGCCAAGAAAAGAATCGAGAGAGACCATTATTAACCATATATTTAGCGGTGTGGTAATGAAAGTAGGGGTCAAACTCGTTTAAATAGAAGCCCCAGCGGATGGGGAGGAGCCTGAGCCCGAGGGCTAATATGATAATCATTAACATGAGGGAGAACCTTATGAGGGAGGAGTGCGCAACTCTTGGTCTTAAAGCAAAAACCTTGTGTAATTTTCTGCCAAAAGACTTCAAAGATTCGCTAACCTTCATCTTTAACACCATTTTTACTGGGGTTCGTAGAGTACATGGTTTCACATATTATTTATTTTTATCGCTGTTTAAGTCTTCGCTTACTGGCAGAACCTCGATTTTCTGGGGCATTAAAAGTAATTTTTTACCACACTTAGGGCATCTCCCATTATGCATCTCATAAATCTCTTCAGGGGACTTTATATCATAGCCTTGATAAAGGATTTCTCCACACCCACCGCAGAACACCCTTTGGGGCATAGACTCACCAAACGTTGAAGATAGTAAATCACATAAATAACGTTTTAGGTAATTTTAGGATACCTAGCAGTAATACTTAAATTTTATTCATTCTTATCTCTTTAAGTGGTGGTGCCGGATAAAATGCCTAAAAATTCTTCTCCAGTAGTCTATACTTTTTTGAGGAGACTTGCTAAACTGACCGAGCATGAACGTCTCTCTCAAATTTTAGTGGTAATACTTCTCATCGCTACAATTTTTTTGATTGGTGGGGGAATATATATTACTTTTATGCCGAGAGAGGTTGTTACAGCATATTATAGGGGTCTCATCATGGTTTATCCAGGGCTTTATGATCAAACGCTAGCTGAGGGCGCGGCTGTAATTCTGACTTACGCTTTAGGAACAGCGGGGTTAATGCTAATTTATCGAAGCGCGAGGTTTAGACACAACCCAGGCCGGGCATCATTGCTGATAAAGATTGGCGTAATACTACTAATAGTGTCGATTATAATGATTGAAGCAATCTTATTTTACAAGATTTAGCCCATAAGATTATTAGTCTTCACTCAAATCCTCATAGAATTTGGGATGGTTGTTATGAGGACCGTTAGATGGGAGAAGGGCGTCGTGGTCACCATCGATCAGACATTACTCCCAAATGAGGAGGTATGGATCGAGCTGAAAAGCTGCGGTGAAGTCGCTGAGGCAATTAAAGAGATGAAGGTTCGGGGCGCCCCGCTGATAGGTGTTATGGCAGCATACGGTCTGGCGCTCACAGCATATTATTCAAGGGCAAAGAGTGTAGAGGAGTTCCTAGGGGAGATCAAGCAATCAGCCAACCTCCTTAGAGGGACTAGACCGACCGCATTTAACCTCTTCTGGGCTATTGAGCGCATTATAAATAAAGTTAAGTCTTCTGGAGGTGGTGTTGAAGATTTGAAGCGCATCGTTATCGAGGAGGCTCAACGCATAGCTGATGAGGATGTTGAGGTCAATAGAAAGATTGGGGAGTATGGTTCAGAACTGCTAGAAGACGGTGATACAGTCTTAACGCACTGTAATGCTGGCAGATTAGCAACAGTAGATTATGGGACAGCTCTATCAATTATACGCGTAGCCTGGGAGAAGGGGAAGCATATTAAGGTGATCGCTACTGAAACTAGACCAAAATTGCAGGGAGCTAGGTTAACCGCCTATGAATTGATGCGTGACGGCATTCCGGTGACGCTTATAACCGACAATATGGTTGGATACGCGATGTATAAGGGGTTGGTTAATAAGATTATTGTTGGCGCTGATAGAATAATCCGTGACGCGGTGATAAATAAGATAGGAACATATACAATTGCGGTGCTCGCTTATGAACATGGAATTCCATTTTATGTCGCAGCGCCCCTATCAACATTCGACCTCAAATCATCCTTAAAGGATGTAATTGTAGAGGAGCGCGCCCCAGAGGAAGTAACAAATATAGGGTCGGAGCGCATCGCCCCGCCGGGCGTCGCCGTATTTAATCCGGCATTCGATATAACCCCAATAAAATATGTTAGCGCCATAATATGTGAGAGAGGAATACTGAATGGAGAGAAATTTAACGATTTTATTAAAGGGAGATGCATGGTTTAGGGGGCTGAGATCCTGCTTAAAAACGGGGGAGAGGAGACTGGCAGAAAGGTGATTGAAGCCTTACTTAGAGATGATGGTGTTCTAGTCAAGTCCCCTGAGGGTTCAGAGAAATTGCTCTCAAAGGGCTACGGTGTACAGAAAGAAGAGGGGGTTCTCCTCACATTTTATGAAGCCATGTACCTGCATAGCAAGGGGATAATTAGGGTGCTGGATAATAAGACCGGCAGCTATCTGGGTTTCCAAGACCTCCTAGAAAGGTATAAGGCTATTGAGAAAAACGCGTGGATTAAATACTTGATTTACCGCGATTTGAGGAGTAGGGGTTATGTTATTAGGGAAGGCTTTAACATAGGCGTAGACTTTCGGCTTTATGGGAGGGGTGAGTATAGTAAGGATTCAGCGGACTATTTGGTCTATGGAGTATATGAGGGAATGGCTCTCTCCATAGAAGATCTCGTAGAGGTGCTAATGCGTTCTCAAAATCTAAAGAAAAAGCTTATACTCGCCGTGGTGAATAGGAGGGGAGAAATAGTCTACTATACCCTCTCACGTTTAAATTTGCAGCAAGATTAGCGCATGCAATTATTTGTTTCTTAATAAATTCTCGATCACCATTACAGCATTACTTCCATTATTATTCTTTTTTCTGCGGGAAGGCCAGCGTTATATATAATATGTTGCTCCCCCTGACTAAAACCTTGCCATAATTTGCGGTAAGCTTATCACAGTTATATTCCTCGGCGCCATCTAATATTATGTTCATGTAGTTGTCGCAGTGCACCATTATTCCCCTATACTCAATATTGTTCTTTAATGTGACTCCAACATAGGAATTTAGCTGTTTTATTAACATATTTAATGGTTTCTTGCTGGGCTCCATGCGCTCATCCCGAAGCTTGTAGGCTAATACCAAATTTTACTATTTATGCATAAAAGCATTATCATTAAGTTTTTAAAGGTTTGGATATAATGGTACCTCTTATACCAAGTTGAGGTATATTTAATAATGAGAAGCCTCCTATTTTCTTTAATGGGGCTGAAGGAGATTATTAGGGGATAATGGAGATAGAGCCTTCTGGGGAAATTTCCTTTAAGTTTCATGTTGAGGTTTCACCAGCATATTATAGCGATATATTACTATTTATCTATCAAAAATACATAGTTCCTCAGTATCATAGATTTGCTAATGTTAGGCGTTGGATCCTTAATGGAAGGGAAACCCTAGCATTTACTCTACTTGGGCCGGACGATTTATGGTACGTTGATGTCGAAGTTAAATCCGGAGACCCCATGGAGATTAAAATGAAGCCAAGCAGCCCTCAAATTCCGCATAAAATACTACTCAGACTTAAAGAAGACATATTGATTACCGTTCAAATGTTTGAGGATAATGTTAGGAGAAATACATTATATCTTGTGTGGGGGCCGGAAAGACATATTGCTGATGAAAAAGCGCTTACGCGTAGAAAGAAGCTCCTCAACCAGATCTTCACTGGGAATATGCTACTGCTATTTGTAATCTTCATTCTCTTCAGCTATTTTATATTTGCTTTAGCTTGGTTATTGGGCATGTTGGAGTACGCCCCGCTCTTCTTATTACTATCACAGCTAATTTTGGTTCTTTTCTCCGATAAAATTATAATGCAGATGGGCGACTGGGTCGTTACAAGGGATTATCCAATGGTGCACGTGCTACAATATCATATTCCCCCTGAAGACCTGGAATACGTTAAACAGAATTATTCTAAGGAGAGATTTCTCCAAATTAAGAGGGAAATCTATGAGAGAACTTTAGCTCTCGGGAGGTCAATTGACGTCGAGACAGTTCAGGGGGTTTTCTTGAAGCATGGCATAAAAATTAAGCCTGAGAATCTTCTTATGAAGAGCATAAATGTTTACCGAATTGTAAAAGATGTTGCGAAAAAATTTAATATGCCGATCCCAAAGATCGCTGTTGCAAACATAATCGTCCCAAATGCCGCCGCAACTGGCCCGGCGCCCCGCTTTAGCCTTGTTTTAATAACTAGTGGTCTTCTCATACAGCTTGATGAGGAGGAGATAACGGCGGTTATAGGACACGAAATAAGCCACGTTAAGAGTAGGGATCCCCTCTCCCTTTTCATATTAACCTCGGCTGAGTACTTACTTAGGGTTTACGTCCTTCTTCCATTCATCATCTTCTTTGGGCTCATATACTTCTTCTTCGCTTTAAGTCTCATATACTTTATTGCAAAGTTTTTTGAAGCTAGGGCTGATTTAGAGTCAGCTTTAGTTCTCGGAAAGGCAGATGCCCTAGCAAATGCCCTGAGAAAAATAGGCTATAGGCGTTTATGGTTTGAAAGGGATGTAGGTAAGGTTGGCGCATGGCTTGGAATGGACCCCCATCCACCACTATCCTTTAGAATTGATAGATTAGAAAGTCTAGAAGTACATGAGATAAGGCATCCCCTCCTGCAGTCAATAAAGGATTGCATAAACGGTTTACTTAAGGAGATAAGCTCATAAGATTGGAAGGCTTTTCCCATCGCCCGCTTCTACCCTATAACGTCCTTTAATAACTTCAAGCATAGCAGTAATCTAGTAGTGTTGGGTTATTAGTTAGGGGGGTGTGAGGGCATGGCTGAGATGAAGCGATTTGAGTTTTTGGAGCATACTGCCGATGTCTATATAGCTGCATATGGCAGAAGCCTGAAAGAAGCCTTCGAGAATGCCGCCTTAGCGATGTTTGAAACGATGACTGATACGGCGGATGTTAAACGTGAACGCGAAGATTTCATTGAAGTTGAGGGGGAGGACAAGGAATCCCTACTTTATAATTGGCTTGAAAATCTTTTAGTGAAATTTGAGGTTGAAAACATGCTATACTCGGACTTTAACATACTGAGTATAGAGAGAAATAATGGGAAATTGAATCTTAAGGCTAAGATTTATGGCGAACCATTCAACCCGGATAGGCATAAGCAGAAGGTTGGAATAAAGGCAGTAACATACCACCGGATGGAAATTGTGGAGAAACCAGAGGGAGCTACAGTAAAGTTTATTCTTGATATATAATGACCCGGTCCTTCATCGGGGCATGAGGGTTACAATTAAATGCTAGAGGGAGGCTTTAAGACCGCTTATAATATATTGGATCGCTATAGCCGCTATTAAGAGGGCCATAACCCTGGCGATAATCATAGACCCATTTTTCCCAAGCACCCTATATAATGGTTCAATATATCGAAGAATAAGCCATGTAAGCGTAAATACAAGCACAACGGAGACCACCGTTACCAACACGCCAAACTCCTGCAGACTTAAGATGGTTGTTGTTATTGCCCCAGGTCCAACGAGAAGTGGAACGGCAATCGGCACAGCCCCTATGCTCTCCGGGCTCACTTCATGTTCCTTCCAGCCCACCACTAGTATCCTAATGGCAATTATTAGGAGGAGGATACCGCCAGCAATCATGAAGCTCGGCAATCTTATTCCAAACATGTTGAGTATTTGGTTGCCAGCCACAGCGAAAGCTAGAAGCAGAATAAATCCAGTTATCGTTGCCGTGCGAAATACTTTTCTCCTCTCCGGCTCCCTAATCTCCTGAGTTAAGCCTATGAAGATTGGTATGTTGCCGAGGGGGTCGACAATTATGAAGAGTGAAATAACGCTTTTGATAAGCGCTGGCAGGAAGGAGGTTAACCCCTCTATCATAAAAGTATCTTCATGGAAAGTGAAATATATTAATTTAGCTTCCCGCCAACTTAACATGAAATGCATTAAGATGTTACTTCCCAAATTCCCATAATGAATATTTTTCATACAGTTATGCAAAAGAATATATAAAGGACCCATCTTAATATTAGGCACCTGATAAATCCCCGGAGGGATTCCTCTTGATCGATGAGGGAGAGAGGTTACGTACAATCGATGAAATAAATGAGAAGATAAGGCATGGCGACGCTATTGTCTTAACTGCTGAGGAGATGATTAAGCTTGTTGAGAGCAGCGGCCTTGAAGTAGCCGCTAAAGAGGTTGACGTTGTGACCACAGGCACGTTCGGAGCGATGTGTAGTTCAGGCGTTTTCTTGAACTTTGGGCACTCTGACCCGCCAATAAAAATGGTTAAATGCTGGCTTAACGATGTGCCAGTCTATAAGGGTCTGGCGGCAGTTGATGGTTATCTTGGGGCGACGGCGATGAGCGAGACCAAGGGGTTTGAGTATGGCGGTGGGCACGTTATTGAGGATCTTGTCTCAGGTAAGGAGGTTGTTCTGAGAGCAGAATCTTATGGGACGGACTGCTATCCAAGAAAACATATTGAGACGACGATAACCCTCGAGGACATAAATCAGGCGATACTGGTTAACCCGAGAAACTGCTATCAAAGGTATGATGCTGCAACAAATAGTTCAGATAGAGTCTTATACACTTATATGGGCACCCTACTACCTGAGTACGGAAACATAACCTTCTCTGGAGCCGGGCAGTTAAACCCGCTTTGTAAGGATCCAAACTATGAGACTATTGGTTTTGGCACAAGGATCTTTCTTGGCGGCGGGGTAGGCTATATAGTTGGTGAGGGAACGCAGCATAGTCCAAGAGCAGGTTATGGAACACTCATGGTTAAGGGGGATCTCAAGCAGATGAATAGCAGATACCTGCGTGGGGCATCATTCTACAGGTATGGGACAACACTTTACGTTGGCGTTGGCGTACCAATACCAATAATAAACATGAGGGTTGCGAGAACAGCTGCCCTAAGAGACGATGAGATATTCGTGAACATACGCGACTACGCCGTCCCCTCCAGGCCGGATCTTAGGCCAATAGTTAAGCTGGTCTCATACGCTGAGCTTAGGTCTGGGAAGGTTTATTTGGGCGATAGGGGCATCCCTTCCTCCTCACTATCAAGCTATAAAATGGCTAGGGAGATAGCTGAGACCCTAAAGAAGTGGATTCTTGAGGGAATCTTCTTTCTCACAGAGCCGATCGAGCTGCTCCCTAGGGAGGAAGAGTTTAAGCCACTTAAAGTTAAAGGTAGGGAGATCTATGTTGAGGATATTATGAGGCGTAATGTTATCACAGCTAAGCCCTATGAAGATGTGAGGGAGGTTGCGATTAGGCTGATTGAGAAGGGGGTAGATCATCTACCCATAATTGATGATGATGGCAAGTTAATTGGCATTGTGACCTCCTGGGACCTTGCTAAGGCAGTAGCATATAATAAGAGGAGGGTTGAGGAGATAATGACCAGAAAAGTTGTAACGGCATTTAAAAATGAGCCTGTAGACGTGGTTGCTCGAAGAATGTCCCAATATAACATCTCCGGTGTCCCAGTGGTGGATGAAATGAACCATGTTATAGGGATTATAACGACGGATGATATATCAAGAAAGATTGTTGGGGGTGGGGGCGTATGGCGAGGGTAAGACTGATTTATTCTTATGGGGTTGTTGATAAGCCGATCCTATCGGACGTTGTTCTAAGAACTGGAATATCAATAAATATACTTGAGGCTAAGGTGAACGCCCAAAAGGGCGAGCTTGTAGTTTCAATACCAGCGGCCGGCGACAAGCTCAAGGAAATACTCAACCTGTTTAAAGAGGCGGGTGTGCAAGTTCAGGAGCTTACCGAAACCCTAAGGATAGACTGGGATAGGTGCGTCGCGTGCGGCGCATGCATATCACCATGCCCAACTAGAGCATTAAGGTTTAGGGAAGACTGGTCACTGGAATTCGATGAGGATAGGTGCGTCGGATGTAGAGTATGCGTCACCGCCTGCCCACTAAAAGCGATAAATATGCCCTAAACGTGAAAAACATGATTCACGAGTATGGCTTAATAATCGGCCCCTCAAAAATACGCATAAAGACTGATAAGGAGGAGGCTATTCCAGAAGTCATAAGGGAAATAAAATATCATATTCAGGTTTTGCAGGAATATGTTTGGAGGAAACCGCAATTCCAATATTCTCTGGAGCCAATCGACGAAGATCCAAACGCGCCATTAATTGTTAGGCTTATGATCGAGGCTTCCAGGGCGGCTGGGGTTGGGCCGATGGCCTCGGTTGCTGGCGCTATAGCTGATTTAGGTCTTAGGAAGCTATTGGAGATAGGAGCGAAGGTTGCCGTCATTGAGAATGGTGGTGAGATAGCCGCCTACACCTCTAACAGGGAAATAGTGGTCTCCATCTCAACTAATGAGAATCGTCTCTCTGGGAAGATAGGCTTACTAATTACTCCTGAAGGCGCCCAACTGGGCATAGCTACAAGTACTGGGAAAGTTGATCAGCAGGTGATAAGTTTCGGGGAGGCGGATTCCGTTACAGTTATCGCGGAGAACGCGGCAATAGCGGATGCCGCTGCAACATCCATATGCAATGCTATCGTTGGCGAGGATGCTTGGAAATCGATATCTATGGGGATGAAGAAGGCTAAGAGTATAAGGGGGGTTAAAGGAGCCATAATATCGTATAAGGGGTATATTGGGTTGATTGGAAGAATTCCAAGAATAATTAAAATAAAATGATTGTTATAATATTGTATATTGTTTTATTATTTTCTAAGGGGCTCCATTCTTTTATCAACGTCTTCTAGCCCCAGGCGCTTAAGCTCCTCGGAGGTCGGTATTCCATTCTCATCCCAGCCAACAATCCTATAATACTCTTTTACCTCCTCCTGTATCCTATTCTTCTCTAAAGCTTTTCCACTACATGGTCCCTTAGATAATGGCTCATACCACCTTGATGGCACATCATCGTGGACCCTAGGATCCCATTTTAGGTCTGGCCCTCCGAGAAGGAGCATGGCTCTCTGAATGTGAATTATTCTACGCGCCATGAAATTAAACCATTCCTCCGGTGTGATCTTCCAGCCAGTGACGGCTTCGAGGAGACCCCACATCTTCTCCCAGTTCTCTGGGGCAAAGGCGAAGGTGAACCAGCAGGCAACAGCCGAGTCACATAATATTGTTCTATGCTCACTAGCCGGGTGATCAATTGGTATATATGCGACTGAAGTGTGGTCGCCGCCCTGAACTGAGCATGGGTAGGATACGTAGTGCGGATAGTCTCTGCCGCTTCTTATTCCGTGGGCGCCTACGGCTACTCCCTTCACAGTCACCGCATACTCCGTAACATCCACGCCCTTCATCTCGCTTATCTTCAACGCGGCTCTATATGTTCCCTCAGCGAGCACATCACATAAGCCCTCACGCCTAGCAATCATCTGCATGAGGTCCCCGAATGCTTTTGCATCACCCCACTTGAGGTCAATTCCTCTTAAATCATCCTTACTCAATATACCCCTCTGATATAGCTCGGCGGTAAAGGCTAAGAGGTTACCAACTTGTATGCCGCAGAAGCCGAGCTCGTCGGCAAGCCACGTTAAGTAAATGTTTCCCTGTGGTTCAAATACGCCGAGGTTTGCGCCCAAGTAAGCCTGGTTCTCGTAATCCGGGTTATCGGTGATGGCGCCCTTAAATGGCCCGGATTTTATAACCGCAAGTTTTAGGCATGTAATCGCGCATCCAAAGTCGCCCCAGAACCTCTTAACCCAGAACAATTCAAATTTGTCTACGCCAAAGCTCTTCTCATCATGCCATTCCTCCTGCCAGTTCATAACTGGTTCAGAACTTACCTCGGCGCCAAACCTGTAGCCGGCTTCACCAGTGCCCCAACGCCTAAATGAATCAAGGTTAAGCGTAGCTTGGGCTATCTTATTTGCATATTCCATAGTTTTCTCAAGATCATATACTTCGGGGAGGGGGCCAGTACCCTTAACGACAATAGCCTTGAGCCTTTTTGAGCCCATGACAGCGCCATATCCGCCATAACCAGCGGCATGCGACCACTTCGAGACTACCGCAGCCGTTCTACATAGCTTTTCGCCGGCTGGGCCAATATATACCATTGAGGGTTCCTTCCAGAGGCCTCTACCACGATATTTATTCTCAAGCTCCCCTCTCACTTCTTTAACCAGGGTTAGAACGGTCTCCTTAGCGCCCTTCCCCCAGATATGACTTGCATCCTTCAATTCAACCTCCGAGTCCTTAATTAGCAAATATGATGGTTTCTCGGCAGCTCCAGTAAATATTATGCCGTCGTAGCCAGCGCACTTAAGTTCAACAGGAAATTCTCCGGCAATTGTTGAACCAATCATCCCATTACTTTGCGGCGACTTGCCGGAGATGCATATCCTCCCGCCCGGCACGAAACCAGTAAGTGGCCCGTTGAGCATTAAAAGTAGATTCTCCGGACTAAGTGGGTCTATTTCCTCCCATTTCTTTCCAAGTCTATCCCATAGAATCTTAGCTGCGAGCCCCCTGCCACCAATGTACTGCCTAAAAATGTTCTCATCGACTCTGATCTCTTTTATATTGCTGGTGGATAGATCAACCTCAAGCAGTTTTTCAGCATATCCCCTCACTTAGATCCCCCCAACGACCTCTTCGCCAAAAAGTATTTTTATTAACTCCATAGTTATCGTCTCCGGGGTCTTAGCATATAGTTTAGAGTTGTAGCCAACCCCTCTCCTTATTAGTTGTAAAGCGTTCCATCCCCCTTCACTGCACGCTTTAACGCACTTAGGGTCTCCATTGCATAAATCACATATGACAACATACTTGCCAGTTGGATGAATGAACGGAACTTTACCTGGGCAGGCCTCAATACACTGCCCACACGCTATACACTTCTCATTGTCCACTAAAACGGCGCCAGTCTCCCTACTCGTCGAAAGGGCTCCGAGGGGGCATGCTTTAACACATGGATAGTCATAGCATTGAGTACAAAGATGTGGAACCTCTACCCCCGGAACGAGCATAAAGACCCTTATCCTTGAAGCCTCAGGCCAAACTCTTCCTTCATGACTTAGTGAACAGGCAATCTCACACCTTCTACAACCACTGCAGTTTAAGTAGTTTCTATAAATCCAGATCAAGCCCATCCCCATTTAACCCCTCAAAGAACATTATATTTTTGTTTTAGGCTTATAATGGTTTAGGTGAATAACGGCATAATAATGTATGCTTAAGTTCCTCTGTTAAGTGTATAGTTAAAAAAGAGAAAAATTTAAATATATCCTCTCCTTAAAAGAGAAAAGTTTATATATAACTCAGCTCTTAAAGTTATTGCAAGTCGATGATCTAGTCGATTCCGATTACAACAGAGTGAGTTTATGAGGAATCGATCTTGTGAGATATGCAGCATATATTCTCTAAGGGGGGTTTAGAGGAAGGAGATATATGAGTGAGGAAGAGGATATTGAGATAAAACCTATGCAAGTAATATTGTTCGATAAATGTCCTGAGTGTGGCAGCACGAACCTTATTAGTGATCCTGATACTGGCGAGGTTATTTGTGGCAATTGCGGTTTAGTTGTTCAAGAATCAATTATGGATAAAGGCCCTGAATGGAGGGCCTTTACACAGGAGGAGAAAAAGAGTAGAAGCCGCGTTGGCGTGCCAATCTCGTTTTCCGTTCATGATAAAGGCTTATCAACATCAATTGATAAGATAGATCGGGATGCCCTAGGACGAAAGTTACCGCAAAATGCCAGATTACAGATGTGGCGCCTAAAGAAATGGCAGATTAGATCAAGGGTTCACTCATCTATCGACAGAAACCTTGCTCAGGCAATGACCGAGATCGATAGACTTTCAGATAAGCTTTCTATTCCATCGGCCGTCAAGGAGAAGGCTGCAGTCATATACCGCAAAGCCCTCGAGCAGGGTCTCGTAAGGGGTAGATCTATAGCGGCCATTGCGGCAGCCGCCCTATACGCCGCCTGCAGATTATCTGGAACACCCAGAAATCTTAAAGAGATCTCCGAGGCAAGTTTGGTTGGCAGAAAGGATATTGCGAGATGCTATAGGCTCCTATTACGGGAGCTTAATTTAGCCATGCCTGTAACAGACCCATCAATTTATATACCAAAGATTGCTGAAAAGGCGAATATGCCAGGACACGTTCAGACATTAGCGCTTAAAGTACTAAATGAGACTAAGCGAAAGCGTATCTCGGCTGGTAAGGATCCCGTAGGATTAGCTGCAGCCGCGCTTTATATAGCGGCCAATTTAGCTGGTGAGAGGAGAACTCAGAAGGAGATCGCGGATGCGGCTGGCGTTACTGAGGTAACTGTTAGAAACCGGTATAAAACCTTAAAGAAACAGCTGAGCTTGGAAATACCAGACTAACATAAAAAAGGAGTTATTATACCTACTATCTCTTTTTTAGCCGAATCTTAATGTTAAGTGGTAAGCCGCTCACTGCACTTCAATGTTCTCTTTTGGATATCCCATTTGAATTAGAAATCGATAAGCTTTTTCTCTCTGATCTCCCTGCAGCATTATCTGTCCGTTCTTAGCCGTGCCGCCGCAGGCACAAAAAGCTTTCATCTTCTGTGTGAGTCTACCCAGGTCAATATCCTTACTATCTAAGCCCTCAATTAAGGTCATTGTTTTCCTGAATTTTCTAGTTTCTAGCCGTATCTTGATTTTCTGCTGTTCTTTACTTATCTCACCACAAACACATATGTCTTCGGGGAGCCCACATATAGGGCATATATTCGCCATTACTTTTTCCTTAACTCCTTTTTTCCAGTACCCTCAATATTTTACGTGTCAGAGGAATATTTAAAAGTTTAGGAATAATGGGGTGATAGCAACGCCTTTAGATATTCTTCATCATTCTCGTCCATTTTCCCACGAGCATTGTTTCGATAAAACCCTTCTTCCTATAGAATTCCTTCGCGTGGAGGTTCTTTTCGCCGACCCATAACCCCATAAAATTCCGCCCTCTATCCTCAGCATACTTTATTGCCTTCTCAAGTAGGGTGCTTCCTATACCAATCCCCCTATAATTTGGGTGGACAAATATCTCGTGAACTTCGCCTAAAATCTCGCCTTCAAATGGGCTGAACCAGTTTGTGTCGCACGCTATGAAGGCTACTGGATCGTCCAATTCAACTAGGAGGAAGCCGTCAGGATCTCTCCTAAGGAGCCACCTAAAATAATCTTTTATATCTCCCTCCCTAGAATAAGCGTATTCTTCAAGCCCTTTATAAGACACCTTGTAAAGCTTAACAAATGTCTGGAGATCTCTTAGCTCGACTCTTCGGATGCGCATCTGACCCGCACAACAACATTTACTTTATTCTTCCCACGCTTAAAAATTTCTCGGTGGCCGTTTATATCCCTTTTAGGCTTCTCTGCAAGTATTCTATTGCTTCTTTTACGCTTTGGAATCCATATTTAATCTCATCGTGTTCTCTTCGCAGGGCTATAACTTCCTTTCTTACATCCTCTGGTTTGCGTCTACCCTTAATTATGTCTAGCATTAGGTCGCATAGATATTTTACGTCGCTCTCTGTGAAGCCTCTCCTAGTTATATCTTGGAAGCCTATTCTTAATCCAGATGGATTTTCCCGGTTATTTTGGTCATCATATGGCAGTATATTCCTATTTAAGATTATATTTGCTCTCTCAAGGTCCTCAGCAACCTTTCCTCCACCGCCATACTCCCGCACGTCCACGGCAAGCTGATGTGACCTTGTGAAACCTTTTTTCTCCCCAAGAACTTTTAGACCTCTTTCATAAAAGTATTGCCCAGCAACCTGCGCATTCCTAACAATCTGCCTAGCTAAAGCCTTGCCGAAAAGCTTTAGTTCAAGCGCAGCTATGCCTGTTGCCGGGAGCCTCCCAAGGTGAGTATTAGATGTGCTCAGCGGAAATATTGCGTACTGGACGCTTTTTATAGCCCTCTCCATACGCTCATCCCTATTTTCCGCGAGGATCACGCCGCCCTGGGGCCCTGGAAAGGTTTTGTGCGTTGATGCGGTTATGAAGTCAGCCCCCTCCCTCAGGGGGTCCTGGAACTCCCCACAGGCTATTAGCCCCAATACGTGCGCCCCATCGTAAACTAGGTATGCGCCGACTTCATGCGCGACCTCACTTAGCTCCTTAACTGGATGCGGGATTAAGAATAGGCTTCCGCCCAACGTCACTATGCCAGGCTTAGCGGCCTTAATTATCTCGGCCGATTTATCCGGGTCAATATTCATCTCATTAATGTCGTATGCCAGTTCTATGTTTTCTAGGCCCAAAACCATCCCCGCTAGGCCTGTGTAGTCATGGGATATGTGTGCCCCCGCGCTGAGGGGCGCGACAACCATCTTCCTATTTTTTGTGGCTAGGGATATGCCCTTGAAGGCTGCCAGGTTCGCGTGTGTTCCTGAAACTAAGCGTAAATCAGCCCAATTACACTTAAATAGCATTTTCATTAATTCTGTTACACAGTTCTCTATGATTGTGATGTATTTTTGCCCCTGATAATACCTCTTTTTAACGTGTCCCTTAAGGTCATTCTCGCCCTCAGCATACCTACATTCGAGGTCCATCACTAATTGCAGCATCTCCCTAACTGCCGGAGACTTTAAGCCCTCACTGGCTATGAGGTTTATGCACTCCTCACCTCGATACCTCTCATGCTTCTCGCTCGCCTCGATAAGCTCAAGCGCTATCTTAAAGAACTCTTCCACGAAACTCACCCTTCAAACAAATTCTTAAAGAAATATTTCACAAGTATTTATTGCTTATGTTTCCGACTAATATAACTGTTTTATTTTGGTTATCGCTCTAAAATGAAGGCCTTCTTTGCTACAGGTCTCTCCCGGACCTCATGAATCAGCATCTCCATTTTATCTCCAACGCCTATGGCCGGCGCCTCCTCAAAAATCTTTATGGGTTTTTCAAGCCTGCTGGCTCTCTCAGCATATATTGTTACCAGCGGCTCTCCCTTTAAAACATTATCTCCTATCTTCTTATGTAACAGGATGCCAGCGCCCTTGTCTCTAGGTGCTCCAGCGAGCCTAGCCGCATCAACTATCATAGAGTTATCTATCCATAATACCACACCACTCCTCTTTGAATAAACAGTATATCTTTCAGAGCCTAAGGCTATATCGTCTGGGGTTATCTTGGGGTCTCCACCCTGAGCGCTTATAATCTCCCTAAGCTTCTCCTCAGCCTTCCCGCTCTCCAGGAGTTTGAGGGCTAGCTCACTCCCACTACCGCTCTTCGCCTTCCAGCTCATCTCCAGTAATATGCCAGCTATATGGGTAGCTTTATCAATTAGATCGTATGGTTTGCTTCTCCCCATCAATGTGTTTAGGGCCTCCCATGCCTCGAGAGCTGGCCCAACAGCGTAGCCGACTGGCTGCTCTCCATATGTTACTGCGCACCTAACTTTAATTCCAAGTCTCCTACCCAGCTCAATAAAGTCCTTAGCCAGTAAATCCGCCTCTCCAATCGTCTTCACCTTCGTTCCCCTCCCGGTCGGTATATCTACTACCAGGAGGTTTGCCCCAACTGCTTTCTTTTTGCTCATTATTGACGGAAGGAGAAGTGGATCTATTGATAACGGGTGCTCAACCCTTATGAAAATGTCGTCTGCGGGAGCTAGGTCAAGAGCCCCGCCCCAAACAATGCACCCATTTGTCTTCTCTACGACCTCACGCACCTCATCTAATCGGAGGTTAACTGGCATTAAGACTTCAGCCCTATCCGCGGTGCCAGCCGCAGATGTTATCGCCCTAGAAGAGGATTTTGGTATTGTTAGGCCCGAAGATGCTATAATTGGAACCGCTATTAGGCTTGTCTTGTCTCCTGGAACCCCGCCTATCGAATGCTTGTCCACTATAAATGGTTTCTTCAAGTTAAGCTTGCTTCCAGTCTCAACCATCGCGAGCGATAAGCTCGTTGCCTCATCCAGATCTAATCCAAAGGTGTGGAGGGATATTATGAGGGCGGCTATCTCTATCTCACTAAGCCTCCCCTCAACAACATCCCTAACTATCTCATATATTTCCTCATAAGCCAGTTTTCTGCCGCCCAGCTTATTCCTTATATAATAGACGGATGCTGGAGTATCCATAGCCTCAACATAAACTTCTTCCCCATCCTTTAAGCCAAGATAGCTCTTAACCTCATTATACACACCAATATATCCCCTTGGGACGCTTTCAGCCGCTAAATTAACTATTGCAACGATATCCTTACCATCCTTAAACATCTTAACCCTACTAAGCCCAGATACACCGAGCTCCCCAGCATCATCATGATTCAAAATAACAACGAACCTCCCGCCTGCCTCCAAATCAAATAACTTAGCCCTAAGCCTTATCATAAAATCCCCCTAAACTTCCAATAAAATTAGGGAGAAGCAACCTGATATAAGAGTTTTAATGTTAGCCCTCTTTAAGTTTAAGTTAAGTTTTATTTTCAGTTGCTCTTTATGTTCTTATATGGAAGGCGCATCCCCGTTGTCCAGTTTTAAGCTTATATATGTCATTATTGATGGGATGGGGGACCTGCCGATAGAGGAGCTTGGAAATAAGACGTCGCTTGAATATGCCGAGACGCCAAACATGGATTTCCTAGCTAGTAGGGGTAAACTAGGTCTCATGTATACTGTTGGGCGGGGTATTGCGCCTGAAAGCCATATAGCCGCCATATCGATTTTGGGATATGACCCCCGCTCATATTATATTAGGAGGGGGCCGATAGAGGTCTATGGGGCTGGCTTAGAGATAGCGAATGGAGACTTGGCGTTAAGGTGTAATTTTGCGACAATTGGTCCAGATAGAAACATAGTTGATAGGAGGGCTGGGAGAAACTTAACGACTGAGGAGGCCTCCAAGCTCACCGAAGCCATTAACAGATCTGTTAATCTTGAGCTCCATCCAGCGGAGTTTAAGTTTAAGAATACTGTGGGCTACCGAGGGGTCCTAGTGATAAGGAGCAAAAGCCTTCCACTCTCAGACAAGATCTCAATTATGGACCCAGTGTATAATAGGGTTGCCGGATTAGAGGTTGCAAGATCTGACACAAACATGGTTCTTAAAGAATGCATTCCATTAGAGGATAGCGAGTCCGCCAGGGTCTCAGCAGACCTTGTAAATGAGTTTGTTCTTAAGAGCCATATGGTTTTAGAGGAGCATGAAGTTAATAAGAGACGTGAAGCCGAGGGTAAGCTTAAGGCTAATATAATAATTGTGCGCGGCGCCGGCAACGCCCTACCAAAGCTCTTCAACATATGTGAGAAGTATGGCGTTAACTTTGCATGTCTAGCCGATATGCCGGTTGAGAAGGGGATTGCCAGAGCTGCAGGCATGCACTTAATTGAAATACCGCCCCCCTCAGGAGATTTGGCGAGCGACTGCCTACTTAGAGCTGAAAAATTAATGAGCAACTTAGAGAAATTTGACTGCTTTTATATACATATTAAGGGGCCGGATGAACCTGGGCATGATGGAAACTGCATCCTTAAAGCTGAAATGATCGCCACAATAGACAAGTATTTCTTCGGAAAGATTCTACCAAAAATCGACTTAAAAGAAACAATTGTATGCGTGACGGCCGACCACTCAACACCCTGCAAGCTAAGGGCGCACAGCGACGACCCAGTTCCACTATTAATCTCCGGAGGAAGAATAGAGAGTGATGGAATAGAAAAGTTCTCAGAAAAAAATTGCTGGCGTGGCAGCTTAGGAGTACTTGAAAATGGGATGACGCTAATGCCACTACTAATGAAGGCACTTAAGGGCAAGAACATCTAACATAACGAAGCGCAGAATTTATTAGCGCCCAACCCCAATAATCTACTTGGACGGCGGGTCTCAGGCGGGGGGCTAGGGGTCCCCTGAGAGGCGAACGTCCTCGACCGCAAACCCCCTATACGGCGGGCCGAGAGCTGAGGTGAGGCGTGTAAGGCCGCGGGCTTGGCCAATCCAAAGCAATGAATATCTGTCCCCTGGGGCTGGCGGTCGCGGGGCACCCCTCGTAAGGGGGGTGTAACCGCGTTTACCAGGCGAACCTGGCCAGGCCCGGGAGGGAGCAACCTAAGCTTGGACGTTCAGTGCTCAGGGGGGTGCGGGTATGAGTGGCGGGTTGGCTTGGGTCTGCGGATGCTGCGCGTCGAGCCTCGGTGACCCGCCGTCCAGTTGGGTTTAGAGGTTTTGAAGGAGCTTGCATGCTTGGCATATCTCGCTTATAGTTATTTCCCCGCACAGCTTGCAGGGCTTTAGTATTGCCTTAGGCTTAATCTCCCTCATCTTCTCTCTTATCTTCTCAGCTGATCTAAAGAGCGTGTATTTTGTTCCAGGATGCTTCTCCTCAATCCTATTAAGCATTCTCCTTATATCATTTCTTAGGGCTTCTCCAGAGTATGGGCATGGGTTCTCCTGGAATCTTATCCCCTTTAAGTAGGCGTATAGCGTCACTTCTTTTTCTAAAACCTCGCAGAGTGGTTTAACTCTGGGTGTAAGACCCTCTATCTCCTCCTCGAAAGTTGGGCCAGTCCTAGCTATCCTCAGTGGGTCTCCATGCATTATGTTGAGCATGAAGGTCTGTACTTCATCATCTAAGTTATGGGCTAAAGCCATCTTTGTCGCTCCAACCTCCCTAGCCAACATGTTGAGCGCCTTTCTCCTTAGAACCCCACAGTAGGAGCAGGGGGTTAAGCCGCTTCCAGCAGCCTTAATCCTCTTAACAATCTCATCTAGCGTATAGCCGTATAGATCCCTAAATGAGATTACGTGATACTCGACGCCCAGAATTCTACAGTTCTCCGAGGCTATCTTCACAGCCTCATCCCTATAACCCTCTATCCCCTCATCAACGGTGATCGCGCACAGCGACGCCCTGGGGAAGTCCCTCTCAATCCTCGCCAATATATATAGTAAGCTTACGCTATCCTTTCCACCCGACACAGCGACAGCTATCCTATCATCAAATTTTAGCATTTTATACTTGGCGATCGTCACCCTAACTTTATTCTCAATAGATTCAATGAAACATTTTGTGCAGAGCTTTTCGCCAGAATACGCCCTGAGATAGAAGGCTTCCCTAATGCCGCACGAAGTACACTTAGATCTACTTCCTTCCAGCCAGACCATCCGCCCCACTAAACGCTCGATATAATTATATTTATGAGGAATAGAAAAATTGATAGCGCGTTAAAAATGTTCTTTAACAAGATTCTCCCTCTGGGAAACTTCTCAAGTAAGCATTGGAGTAATCTGTCGCCATCGAGATATGGGATTGGAAGCATATTAAATATCGCAACGCTAATAAGCACTATAAATAGCCAATTTAAGATGAGGTATAATTGCGCGTCAAGCAGGTAGCCGAGTCCAAGCCTACTTGGATAATATATAAGCGATGAAACCAGCCCAATAATGGCTCTCCCCCCTTCCTCAGGGCTCGGCTCAGCCGTCACAATAAAATTCCCCCTTCCAGTTCTCACAGTAATTTCCTCCCAAGGCCTAACATTAGACATAAAGTCTATCAAATCTTGCATGGTGCGGATCTCCCGGCCGTCTAGGGCATATATTATATCCCATGATCTGATACCTGCTCTCTGAAGAGGCCCTCCCTCAATCATCTCAAGGATTATCAGACCCGATGGACTTTGGATAAAAAGCCCTGATAGGAGAAGGAAAATTATTAGTCCGCAGAGTATGTTTGATGCTGAGCCCGCCGAGAAAATCTTCAACCTGGCGGTATATGAAGATTCGTCTAGCTTTTCCTCGTCCAGTTCAACGAACCCTCCAAAGAAGATCGCCAACAATAGTGCTCCAGAAGACTTTATGCTTACACCCTCATTTAATGCGACTATTCCATGCGCGGCTTCATGTAGGAAGACTGTTATAATAGTTGCGATTAGAAAGTATGGTAGCCAGTATAACTTGAAGGTTACCCCAGGTATCACTAAAGTTACTGAGGAAACCCTCTCATAGAGGAGGGATGCTCTAATAATATTCCATGAAAGGAAGGCTAATGCAAAAAATGTTAGTCCAACACCAATAAATACGCTTATCCATGAGAAAACTCTCCAGATTCTCCCCCATCTACTCGAACATTTATAGAGAAACTCTCTGAAACTATTTAATTCCCATTTAATAAAGAATGGCTGGATGCTTAAACGATGTCTTTTTAGAAGAACCCTCTTGCTGAGAATATATATTAATGACCAGAATGTTAGGAAAGAGATTAGAAAAATGAAGACTTCATTCAAGCCGTACACCAGCATGCGCCCTCTTCCGCAGATAAGGTCAATTAGTGAGATAAAATATATAAGGTTAGAGGGCAATTTTATTTTTGGGTTAAAAAGATGAAGTGTGAGCATGGTGAAGTTGAGCTTTTAGGGGAGCAGAAGGGTGAGAGGGCGGTTAATAAATATTTTAGGTGCTTGAAGTGCGGTAACGTTCTAATTCTATCAGAGGATAATATCCTCTACGAAGTGCCAAAGAGTCAATAGATCCGCTCTAATTTTTTAAAAAAGCAGACAGTTAACCGGGTATTAGATATCATAAAATATATATGATGCCCATTAAAAATACTTTTAAATCATCATCTATTGGGTGGTTAAGATGAGCAATAGAGTTGTAATCGTGAGCGGTGTTAGAACGGCTATAGGGAATTTTGGCGGATCCCTGAAGGATATGCCGGCAGTTAAGCTCGGCAGCATAGCTATTAAAGAGTCGCTTAAAAGGGTTGGTCTTAGACCAATAGTTGATGAGAAAATAAGAGGGTACGCGCCCAACCCCTTTAAGGACGTTGGAATGATAGACCTTGAGAAACAATATTACGATTATAGTAATGACCTCGTTGGCGTGCATGTGGATGAGGTTATAATGGGGAACGTTCTCCAGGCTGGTTTGGGGCAGAATCCGGCGCGCCAAGCCTCAATATATGCTGGGGTGCCGAAAGAGACGCCTGCCTTCACCGTTAATAAGGTGTGCGCCTCTGGGCTGAAGGCATTAGCCCTCGGAGCCCAAGAGATAGCCCTGGGTGAAGCTGAGGTTGTTATTGCTGGCGGAATGGAGAATATGAGCCAAGCACCATATGCTCTGCCTAAGGCCCGCTGGGGATACAGAATGGACATCAGTGTTAAAGCTGATTTGGTAGACATAATGGTTCTAGATGGATTATGGGAGATATTTTATGGCTATCATATGGGCTTTACGGCCGAGAACATCGCTGAAAAATACGGCATTTCAAGAAGAGAGCAGGATGAGATAGGCTTCTTAAGCCACCAGAGGGCTAGGAGGGCGATAAAAGAGGGAATCTTTAAGGAGGAAATAGCTCCAGTCGTGCTCCCACCCCAGAAGAAAGGCGAGGAACCCAGAATATTTGACACGGATGAGCGCCCAAGGGAGACAAGCCTAGAGCTAATGGCACAGCTGCCACCGGTCTTTAAAAAAGACGGCACGGTTACTGCCGGAAATGCTAGTGGAATTAATGATGCCGCAGCCGCAGTCATCCTCATGAGCGAAAGGAAGGCTGAAGAGATGGGCCTAAAACCGCTGGCATATATTAAATGCTACGCTTCTGGCGGTGTGGATCCGGCATATATGGGGCTTGGGCCTATTCCAGCCGTGAGGAAGGTTCTAGATGAGGCTGGGCTAACAATAGATGACATAGATGTTGTAGAGCTCAACGAGGCGTTCGCAGCCCAATTCATAGCATGTCAAAGGGAACTTAACCTGGACTTAAACAAAACTAATCTCTATGGAAGCGGTATAGCTCTCGGACATCCAATAGGATGCACTGGGGCAAGGCTTGTGGTCACAATAGTACATGAGATGAAGAGGAGGAACCTTAAGACCGGCTTAGTGACCCTCTGTATAGGTGGGGGGCAGGGTATGGCGATGCTTTTGGAGAGACCTTAATGGATGACTCTGAGATTGTGATGGAAAATGAGGTTATAAGAGCCATTAAGAGGCGAAGGTCGGTAAGGAGCTATTTGCCTAATCCCCCTCCAGACGAATATATTTATGCAATACTTGACGCCGCCCGCTGGGCCCCCTCAGCCGCCAATTTACAACCTTGGCAGTTCATTATAGTGAAAGATGAGAATACGAGGAGAAAAATACAAGAACTTGTTGAGGAGAATAGAAGGCTTACAATTGAGGTTAGGGAGGAGCCATTTAAAACAGGTTTCTCAAAATATAGTACTGGGTGGATAGGCGAGGCGCCCATTCACATAGTTGTCTGCGCTGACCCAAAGAGAACCGGGCCGCATGTAGGTGGTGAAGAAACCTATAAATATGGGGCTAGTGCGGCAATCCAAAACTTAATGTTGGCAGCCTACTCTTTGGGGCTAGGAACGTGCTGGCTGACAATGTTTAATAAGGACAGGCTTAGAGAGATCTTAGGTATACCGCAAAATATAGATGTAATAGGTATAGTAACCGTGGGTTACCCAAGGGAGTTCCCTGAAATTCCAGAGACGGCGAGGAGATACGCTATGAAGCCAAGACGGGATTTATCTGAGATAGTTTTTTATGAGAGATATGGAAAAACAATTACTAGTCAATAAACTATTTTTAGGAAGCCGAGAGGGTTCCTGAGGATACTGGTTTGGCTAAGAAGCCTTTGATTCACGCCGAGAGAATTGAAGTTAATTATGATGCTGAGCATTGGAGGTTGCTGGCAGATTTAAGGAGTAGAGCGATGAGACTTATGGAAGCTCTTGAAAAATTCAATATTCCTTGCATTGTTCATGGAAGTATTGCCCGTGGGGACGTATCGCCTAAAAGTGACATAGACGTGTTTATTCCAGAAATCTATTCCTCATTTACTATTGAGAACGCTTTAAGGTTATCTGGATTTCCAATCGTTAAGCGAATACTAGTTCAGGCAACCCCACTCTATGCGGTTAAGGGCTATATTGAGATTGATAAGCGAACATATGTTTCTTTCCCATTCTCAAAGATGAGGACTGTTGAGAGGGAATTTTATAAGTTTGGTGGCGAAGCAACTCTAGAAATGCTGAGAAGAAATGTTAGGGTGCCGGGTGTGGATAAAAGATTGATGCTTATTGAGCCGACGGAGAATGGTCATATCGAGAGCAGCATTATCGGGCAGGAGGAGAAGATAGCTAAGCTAATTGGAATATCTGTTGAAACGGTGCTCAACAGGGTTCATGTGCTCCTGCGCCGTGATACTGTTGGAAGGACCGGTCTATTTATTAAAAAGGAGATATCACCTAACGAGACATTTGAGGCTGTGTTAAAGAGGTTAGCTGATAAAAACCCAGCTTTAAGAAGAAGACTGAGGGAAGACTGAGACCTCATTCCTCACAGCAGATCGCGTAGGTAAACCTTAAATGGGCCGAGCTTACCCCCATAATTTCCAGCAGTTATCCTAACAACTCCTGGGGCCTCAACAGCAGCCTTAATGCCCTCTGCCATCGCGGCCTTAATGCCCTCTAAACTTAACCCATTTATCACTATTTCGTATATCGCGTCTACGCCCTCAGGAACACGGGTGTCCATCACAATGCCCTTCAATCTCGGGCAGTAGAGGTGGTTTGTTGAAGCCGGAATTTTATACTTAAGTGAGCCAACTTTAGAGCCAGAGCGACATATCCCCCCAGGGAATGGCATTATCACGTCCTTAACGTTTCTTCTTATGGTCTCGACAGCCGCCTCAGCCGCCGCTAGGCCCGACTTTAAGTCTCTCGCCATTATGAAGAAGTTTCCTCCAGCAATGCCCTTCTTTACGCCAAAGCTGTTTTCAACTAGGAATTCGCCTTCCATAACTGGTATGCACCACATTTTTCGACCATACAGCTCGTCGAATTTCTGGAAGCCGTCGCCGAAGTATCGTAGGCTTCTGCCAACCTTAAGTTTTCTGGGAGTCCCCTCCAGAGCATTAAATACTGCTGTTGTTGGGCAAGTCATAATACACTGCCCTATTCTGGCAACCATCTGCTTCTTTAGGTCGCTTCTCGTCCGATGGTAAAAGTGCACTAATACGCCGACCCTTCCATCCGGGGTCTCATCTGGCGGGATAAGCCGCTCTATTCCAGCTTCAGCTGGCGAGCCTATTATTGAGGATGCGAAGCCAACGGCGCTCTCAGCGGCCCTAAAAGCCCACTTATCATTCTCAGCCGTTATCAAGACCCTACTAGCCCACATCTCAAACATTTCTGCAAAAGTATCTTCAATCTCAACATTGCCATATTTTAAAGCAGACAATTAACATCGCCTCCGCCGATTTACTTAACTTAAACATTTTTTCTTAATAAGGTTTTTAGAGAAAAATAAATATCTTGGTAGAGTTTAGATGGAATAAATGATCGGATGGTTCCAGAATATGGAATTTATCCTTATTACTGGTAGAACGATTGAGCAGGGCAAATTTAAGGAGCACGCTAAAATCACCGAGAAATACATGGCGAGCGTGGCTGTTTGTGAAATGCATGCTGATGATATGATGAAGATTGGCGTAAGGGATGGAGATTATATTAAAGTTACAACGGAGGTCGGGTCAATAGTTGTTAAGGCTAAGAGATCCAAGAGAATTAAGACTTCTGGCGTAGTTTTTATGCCATTTGGCCCATGGGTCAACTCCATACTACCATCTGAGACAGAGGGGACAGGGATGCCGCCCCTTAAGGGATTCAAGGTTAAGATTGAGTCCACAAACGAGCCAGTTCCAGACATAAAAGAATTACTTTTAAAAACCTATGGGATTAAGAGATAAGGAGATAGTGATGATAAATGCAGGTTGTTTCCGGGGTTTTATGTCCATTCTGCGGGTGCTGCTGCGACGACCTCGAGGTGATCGTTGAAGATAACACTATTGTTGATGTTAGGAATGCGTGTGCTCTAGGCGCCTCAAAATTTATGGGGTATGCCGCGCATAGAAATATTAATCCCCTCATAAGGAAGAATGGCGAGCTAGTGGAAACAACGATTGATGAAGCGATAAAGCGGTGCGCTAAGATCCTCGCAGAGGCATCATATCCGCTCCTATATGGCTGGAGCAACACCAGCTGTGAGGCGATTAAGGTTGGTTTAGAGCTCGCCGAAGAAGCAGGCGGCGTTATAGATAATACTACCACGGTTTGTCACGGCCCATCAGTCCTAGCGATACAGGAGGTTGGGATACCGGGATGCACTCTTGGGCAGATAAGGCATAGGGCGGACTTAATAGTCTATTGGGGAAGCAACCCGTGGAGCGCCCACCCACGCCATCTGGAGCGCTATACATCCCTATCCGAGGGAAGGTTCCAGCGGGCCGCATGGAAGCGCTATCTCTCACGTCTAATCCTTGAATCCGCAAGGAAGAGGCGGTACAGGGCGGCGGGCAGAGTCCTTAAGGGTGGTGCCGCAGCATTACATGCCGATGAGAAGGAAAGATGGATTCTGCCCCCGCCAGAGGAGAGGAAGCTGATTGTTATAGATGTTCAGAAAACTAGGTCGGCTGACCTAGCCGACATATTCATTAGGGTTGAGCCTGGCGGAGACTATGATGTTCTTCAGGCCCTTAGGGCTCTGATCCGAGATGAGGAACTCGATGTGGATAGTGTTGCGGGGGTTCCAATCGAGCAACTCGAGGAGCTAGCGGATTTAATGGTCAACTGTAGGTTTGGTATACTTTTCTTTGGGGTTGGCTTAACGATGAGCGTCGGCAAGTCTAGAAACATTGAGGCTGCAATAAAGCTGACCAGGGATTTAAACATGTATACTAAGTTCCTCATCATGCCAATGAGAGGTCACTTCAACGTAACTGGAGCGAACATAGTCTCCACATGGCAGACAGGATACCCATATGCTGTTGACTTCTCGCATGGATATCCAAGATATAATCCAGGCGAAACATCGGCAATAGATATCTTATATAGGGGGGATGCTGATGCGGCTCTCGTCATTGCCTCTGATCCGGTCTCGAGCTTCCCGAGAAAGGCTGTTGAAAACCTTGTTAAAGCGCCGCTTATAGTTATCGACCCCTGCATGACACCAACGGCACTTATGGCTGACGTGGTTATTCCTTCAGCCTTTGTTGGAATAGAGGCTGAGGGAACAACTTATCGCATGGATCACGTTCCGCTCCCACTAAAGAAGATTGTTGATCCCCCTGAGGGCATTCTATCAGATGTGGAAATACTCCAAAGAATACTTCATGAAGTAAGAAAAATTAAGGGCGCCCGCTAGTCCACTAAAATTTTAAAAATATTATAGCCCCACATTTTATGATTAGAACCTTAATTTTTACCGTCATTTTTAGCTAGTGGAGAAGCTCAGAAATTATTTTTCAAAAAGTTATTGATAGATGAATATTGAGTTAGGGTGGGGAGAATGGTTAAACCAAAAACTTACCCGCTCTTTTATGGTGGAAGGCGGATGCATTGGGCTAAAGGCGCTGTTGCAAATGGCTTTGTCTTCATGGCGGGAACTGAGGGGATAGATCCTGAGACCTTGAAGCCAGTTGAGGGGATAGAGGCTCAAACGAGGCTGGCGCTAGAAAAGGTTAAGGCTAGGTTAGAGGAGATGGGTTCATCGTTACATCACATTGTCAAAATAACGTATTACATAGTTGGAGATTTCCCTGAGGGAATAGTGGTCTCAGAAAAATATCAAAAGATGGCGAAGATTAGAGATGAATTCTTTAGAGAGAATGGTATAGATCCGGCCGACATCCCCTCCGACCTCATAGGCGTCACGGCGCTTGGTAGAAAAGGCATGGAGATAGAAATAGCCGTTATAGCAACCCTAAAAGATCAAGATACTTAAACTAGGAAGGCGACCAGATTTTAGACTCCTTTATTCCCTTTTATCTCTAAATTGAAAAGGATGAAAGCTCTTTCGGATAGGAATAAAACCCATATTGATTTGGCGTGGTTTTAAGCGCTTATTAAAATATATAATGGTGACTAAGTTTTTATGTTATTAGGCGGGTTGAGCTCCGCCTTCACCCCAGATGTGGCGAACCTTCAGATGATAAGGTAGCCAAAGGGGAAATCAACCAGCCTCCGCAGAAAGTGGGGGTGTGAGTAATGAGATTTAGGCCAAAAGAAACCTCATTAACCGTGGGCTTCGCAGCCCTCTATGCGGTGTCAGTTATAGTATTAGCACCAATAAGTTTCTATGTATGGCAAGTTAGAGTTGCCGATGCATTGCTGCCTCTCTCAATGATCTTCGGCATGCCATGCGCTTTAGGCTTAAGCCTAGGCTGCATTATAGGGAATATATATGGCGGCTTAGGGTCGATAGATATTATTGGCGGCTCAATTGCGAACTTCTTAGCATGCCTCGCAGCATATCAAGTAGGAAGGAGGAAAAATAGCATATTTATGAGGTTCCTCGGCTCTCTCGCCGAAACGATCATCATAACAGTTATTGTCGGCGGATATCTTTCATATCTATTCAATATACCGCTAGGATTAAGTATGCTAGGAATCCTCGTAGGCTCCCTCATAGCCATAAACTTGATGGGATTTGCCCTCGAAGAAATAATAAGGCGAGTATACGCTCCACTTATAAAGCGATGAAAAAGTATTACCGCCCTAAGATGAAAATAAAAAGGAGAGAAATTTAAGATTTGGTGGCGATAAATTGCTTCCCGATCGGCCCTACCATTTGAGCTTTCATGATTTTCGGCATAAAGTTACTTAATGCAAGTATTATCCCCCAGACCGCAACAGTTCCAGCGGTCATTGCCGTCCCAATAGTCGCCATCTCATAGAGCATTACTGGTATATCTAATGGGTTGGCCATCGCTGTTAGGAATGGTGGCCATAGAACAACTTCACCATGCCACATATGCTCTAGCGCCAGCAACACTACGCCTCCCCACAGTAGAGCATTAAGAACCCAGAGCTTCAGCTTTTCAGAGAGACTCCCCGCAGCCTTCTGTATAGTAGACATTATTATCGCTAATGCCATCGGAACCAGAAAGCACGCCATTATCTTCCCCCGCAAATAACACAAATTTTATATTTAGTAACACCAATATAAAGCTATCTGAGGAAAAGGGCGTATGTGGCTTATAATCCTAGCACTCGCTGCTACAATAGTTACACCAATATGGTATT
>JAWAZE010000014.1:0-41596 GCA_038817885.1 Bathyarchaeia archaeon
CGAATAATTCCTAACGAAGTATGGTGTATTCGTGAGCATTTATTACCTCTTTTTTTAAGTTTTAGTGTGCGCCCACTGTCTCGGAGCATATGCCTTTATAACCATGCTGATAAGAAGCTTGTGTATCCGTGTATCGTCTGTGAGTTCGGGGTGGAAGGCGGTGCCAATTATGTTGCCCTGCTGAGCGGCTACTATAATGTTCCCTAGTTTGGATAAAACCCTAACTTGTGGTCCAATCTCCCTTATAGCTGGAGCCCTGATGAATACTCCTGGGAACCTTTTATCTCCGATTGCTGGTATTTCAAGTTCTGCCTCAAAGGATTCCCTCTGCCTCCCGAAGGCGTTCCTCTCAACAACCACATCCATAACTCCCAATGTGGGCTGTCCCGTCTCTCCCAAAACCCTATCATAAACCTTTCTAGCCAGCAGGATAAGCCCCGCGCATGTGCCTAAAACTGGCAACCCATCATAAATTCTCTGCTTAATAACCTGCATCGTCTGATTGATGTTTGAAAGCCTACCTATAACCGTGCTCTCACCGCCAGGTATAATTAGTCCATGGACCGCATTAACCTCCTCAACTGCCTTGACGGGCTTAACAATTCCCTCGATACCCATTTCTTCAAATGCAAGCTTTGTTATCGCCATATGCTCCTCGATGGCGCCTTGAAAGGCCAGTACGCCTATAGTTGGCGTTTTCAAGAGGTGCCCCGCTCCTGCATTCTCAGCTCTAAGGTTTTAATGTCGAAGCCCATCATGGACTTCTTCTCATCAATCATTTCCTGAGCTTCTGCAACTTTCTCTGGGTCGTCGTAGAATGCTGTGGCTAAAACTACGGCTTGAGCTCTCTCCAGCGGGTCTTCGGACTTAAATATTCCTGACCCAACAAAGATGCCGTCGCAACCCAAAGTCATCATTAATGCGGCGTCTGCTGGTGTTGCTATGCCCCCAGCTGCAAAGTTTACCACCGGTAGTCGCCCTAAACGGGCGGTTTCCAAGGCAAGCTCATAAGAAACCCTAAGCTCCCTAGCAACTCTGATAAGCTCCTGCTGATCCCCGCTTTCATATATCGCCCTTAACCGCCTAATCTCATTATTAACCATCCTAATGTGTCTCAAGGCCTCGGCAACATTTCCAGTCCCAGGCTCACCCTTAGTTCTGATCATTGATGCGCCCTCCTCAATCCTGCGGAGGGCCTCACCTAAATCCCGAGCCCCACAGACGAACGGTGTCGTGAAATCCCATTTCCAAATGTGCCTCTCCTCGTCAGCAGGGGTTAAAACCTCAGACTCATCAATCATGTCTACGCCTATAGCCTCTAGAACCCTAGCCTCATAGGTATGTCCAATGCGGCACTTAGCCATAACCGGTATCGTAACGTGATCCATCACCTCCTCAATGACCTTTAAGCTGGCTGTTCTAGCGACGCCGCCAGCCCTCCGCACATCGTAGGGAAGCTTATCTAAAACCATGACAGCAACAGCTCCAGCCTCTTCAGCAATCTGCGCCTGCTCAATATTTGTAACATCCATGATCACACCATGCTTCTGCATGTGGGCAAAACCACGCTTAACCAAAACTGTGCCGCGCCTAACCTCAAAGCCCTCAAGCTTATCGCAACGTAAGCCCTTAGAATGCTTAACGCTGACTACAAGCGAGATCATATCGATCAAAAAAGTAGTAAAGTTTTAACTTGAATATAAGAATTTTCTTTCTGAAAATATCCGCATAATCTGGTGCAGTAAATTCTTATCAAAGATTTACTCTTTTTTGAGTAGCTACTCTTAAATAAGAATCTGGGGATTTCAGTTATGGTGGTTTCGTTGCGGTTAGGGATCGTTGTCTCTGAGGTGCATGCTGCATTTGTAGAGAGGATGTTGGAGTTTGCTAGGCGGCAGGTAGCCTCCCTCAATGCTGAGATCTCCTATGTGTGCCGTGTTCCTGGATGTTATGAGACCCCGCTAATGGTGAAGGATCTTCTATCGAGGGATGATGTTAACGCCGTCGTTGTTTTAGGCTCAATCGTTAAGGAGACTTCCCTCGAGGAGCACCTCTTCAGCCAGCTGGTTGGCAAGCTCATGGACCTATCATTGGAGTATGGTAAACCTGTGTCTTTAGGCGTGTCCGGCCCAGGAATATACTGGAATGATGCTGTGCGAGAGGCTGGCGCTGAAGCCTATGCGAAGATGGCTGTGGAGGCCGCCGTTAAAATGGTGAAGCACATGAAAGCTCTTCGGGACTTGAAGCCTTCAACATACCCCATGGAGGTCGAATAAGATGAGTGGTTATGTGAAAAGCGTTAAGGTTGCTTACGTAATTGTGTTTTCGGCTTTAGCCATAGTTCTCACATTCAGCAGGGCTGAGATCCCATACCCGCTCCTACCATACTTGAAGTTCGACTTCGCAGAGATACCAGTTATGCTGGCGCTCCTGCTAGGGGGTCTTGTTCCAGGCTTAGCTACGGAGGTTATCCATTGGATAGGGCTATCTATAGCGAGGAGCTGGGTTCTAGGCCCGCTGATGAAGTTTTTGGCGGTCGTCCCAATGGTTCTCGGCTTCTGGCTTGGAATGAGAGTTCACGGGAGAAAGTGGACCGCGATATCCATTGCGACGGCTTTTCTCCTCGGAATCATAATTAGGGTTATAGTATGCGCGGTCACAAATATCATTGTCATCCTGATCGTCGCGCCCGAGTACCTAAAGTTCTCAGCAGTCTTCCTAAAAGCCATAGGAATAAATGCGTCTTCCACAACCGACGCCCTACTATGGACCCTAGCCCTCAACGGCGTATTCAACGCGATCCACGTAGTTCTATCTTCTGTAATTGCTATTGTGCTTTTTAGGGCGGCGGCGAAGCTGCCCACTATAGCTAGAGGGGCTTGGATCTCATTCGAGAAATAACATTGCCTTTAAAGGTTTCGGTCTGCTCAGCTTAAGGGTCCCATTCAAATTTAAAATAGAGTGATTTTAATCTGTTAAGCCTTGAAGCTTTGAAGTTTTTCGGAAGCGCCATCTCCCACATAATTCTCCCCTCAAAATAACAATAGTGCTCGCTAAATGGGTATCTGGTATCCCGGAACTAATCCTCCAATGGAAATCCTTTTAAAACCTAACATCTCACATCTTTAATGGAGATGCTTATGAGGAGAATTTTAATAGTTGTTTTAAGCGCTTTCTTAATTTTAAGCATACCTCTTCTATCCTCGTTTGCAATCAAAGCTGCATACGTCACATACCGCACTATTGAGCAGCTAAGCACTTTAGCCGAGTGTATAATTGGAGCCAGTAAGTCGAGGTAATTATTTATTGCGGTGTCGGAGGCTACGCCAGCACAATGTACTTCATACTCTCAGAGGTATTGGGATATAAGGATGTTAAGGTTTATGATGGCTCGGCTCAGGAGTGGACGGGCAATCCAAGCTTGCCAGTAGTATATGAGGGGTTGGGGACAGATTACCTTGGGCTTCAAAAACTCTATAAGGGTCTCTCAGACACGTTCTCTTCACTCCAGAAGAGCCGCACTACTCTTGAGAGCGATTACTTTTCGCTTAAGGGCAAGTATAATGAACTCGAAAAGGGGTATGGCGAACTCAAAGGAGAATATGATAAACTTAAAAGGGGATATGATGAACTTAAAGAGGATTATGAAAAATTGAGGTCCGAGTACGGCGAATTAGTTAAAACAACGACGACATCATACCTAACAATAATATTTATAGTGACGACAATTATCTTTCTAGCCCTCTCAGCATATCTAGCAATTAGGTTGAGAGCCGTCAAAAAGTAGACTTTTCGATGATTTCAAATAATGTAATGTGGAATCGTGGTGGTTCCTTGTTGAATAACACAGAGTCTCTTCTCCTTCCATTTACTGTTCCACCGAAAAATCGCGAGGTTACCTCAAATGAGAGTATAGAGCTTGCTGCAATCTTTTGCTTAGCGGAGTTAGAAAGAGATAAAGGGGGCGGTTTAATCTTTAAAAAGCCTCCAGAGGAATTATTCTTCATTTCAAAGGTTTATTATCCATTCTGGCTTGCTCCTTGGGATGAAAAGACCCTTCTTTTTGACGGTCTAGGTCTTATAAGTCACACGGTATCTTTTAATATATTGCCCGACTTAGACATATATATTAGTGGGATTAGGGGGAGTGCGAATAATCGTGAAGCATACATCGATTTTCTCTCATCAAATCTAAATTATTTTAAGATTATTGGGGAAGGCAAGAAGCCTATAAAGGGTTTAATAACGGACCCAGAATTTAAAAGAGATTTTTTCTCGCTCATCTCCAGGTCAAAACCAGTTAAAGGAACACCGCGTAATAACGTTCTTTTACCCTTACTCATAGATAAATTGGCTGTTGAAACAATTCTTAATGATCTCTCCAACTTTAGAAGATCTTTAGCAGAAGATATAAAGAGTCTACAAAGAGTCGAAAATATGATTATTGAAGTAACCCAGAAGCATATTGATGCCATCAAGAGAGAGATTGATGAAACCAATAAAATGTATGAGGGTGAAATCGCCGAGTTAAAAAGCAAATGTATGAAAAGAATAGAGGAGGAGAGCGAGAAGATTGGTCAGAAGATAGCTGAAGTCTCCGAGAAGGTAAATCGTCTAATTCAAGATATTAACCAGAAAAGGGCCGATCTTGAAGCGAGCAAGAGGCGCTTAACTATCTATATTGAACAGTGTAAGAATGAGATTTCAATGGCTAAATCTTATGGAGATAAGACTAGAGAGGAATTTTGGAGGCGGGAACTTGAGAAGAAAGAGCGAGAGCTTTCAGTGATAAATGAGAGCTTTAAGGAGGTGGAGAAGAATATTAATGATGCTAGGTTCCAGGCGGATCTAGAGATTTCGAAGCTTAGGTTAGAGTATAATTCTAAGGTGGAGGCTATTATGGCGGATTTGGAGAGAGCTAAGATTGCTCGAGACTTTAAAATCAATAATTATCAGCAAATGATAAATTCTTTAAATAAATCAGCTTCAGCCATAATCGGTCAAATAGATAGGCTGATCGAGCTGAGAAAACTCACGCTTAGCGATATTGAGAAGATCACTTATCCTGAGAAAAGAGAAAAATATGCCATAGCGTACCTACCCTTCTTTCTTCTATGCTATAGACGGGGTTTAGAGAAGAGATATGTTGCATTTCCCCCATCAATAGTGAATACTTTAAACGGCGCTGTAAAGGTTAAGGGTTTATTTAGACCATTTAAAGTAAGGGCGCTCCTACAGGAGTTTTCTGCATCAATAACGAGCCTCCTAAACCTATTTATAGATTTAATCGAAAGAGACCCAATATTTGAAGACTCAGTAAAAAACGCGTGTGTCGGGAAGAATATATTGAAAGATTTTAATGAGGAAATAAGGGAAGGATTAAAGAGTTTATTTGAGAATAAATGGCTTTCGGAAAAAGATCTTAAATCTTTTATGCAAAGTAAGAGCGTTAAATAAATTTTGATATAGCTTGAGGCAACAAGATAAATGCAATTCGATCTTGACCCTATAATGATTGGAATAGTAATTCTTCTTATTCTAGTCCTTATATCTCTATTCTCTGCGCGTAAGCGTATACTAAAGCGGTATCTTTACTATTCAAGGTTGGAACCAGTCTTAGCGAACCTAGGGTTCCTTCTCCAAATTTCAGGACTTTTCACTATACCCTCAATTATATATGCATATCACCTCGATGAGTTAGGTGCGGCTGTAGGGCTTTTTATAGGAGCATTGGTTTTTATATGCTTAGGTCTTCCACTAACTATCTTTTTTGAGCCAAAAATGCTGGACTTAAAGCAATCCTGCTTGCTTATAGTCCTATATTATATATTTGTTCCATTAATAAACTGTATACCGTATCTGTATCTAGGGATTTTTAGTGAAAGCCTATTCGACCAGTTTATTAACAGCTGGTTTGAAACGACTTCAGCATCCTCAACAACAGGTCTTTCACTCCTTGAGGGAATGGATAGGTCAATTATACCTAAATCTTTGACCTTAGCTAGGGGCATAAGTGAATGGGTTGGAGGAATTGGCATAGTTTTCATTTTAACCTCCCTCCTTTATCCTAGCCGATTTCTCCACCATTATGGAAAAGTACTGGGCATAGAGGAAATTGCAGGCGACTACAAAAGATCCTTTATGGTGGTTTTTCTCATCTATCTTATTTACACACTTGTCTTCTCAGCATTTCTATTTTTATTGGGTTTAGATGTTTTTACGGCATTTCACACAGTATTTACTGTACTATCTACAACGGGGTTCATGATAGTCAATGCATTAAGTCTTCCAGCTCCCGCGATTGTAGTCATTACTATTTTAATGATCTTTTCAGCGCTCAGCTTCTCATTTCATCTCAAACTTATCTCATTAATTCTCAAAGAAAAATGGAGGATTTTCATCTCGTTTAGGAGGGCTTTAAAGGGGCTCTTAAGCATAGAAATAAAGATTTATTTTGTTCTACTCCTCCTTTTCACCTTTGTATTCTGGCTCGCAACTGGTTTAAATCCCCTTCGCGCCTTCTTTCACATGGCTGATTTTTTATCCTCTGTCGGTCTAAATGTCATGAATTTTGAAGAAATAGGAGAGGTAGGTAAGGTTATTCTGGTAGTTGTGATGTTTATTGGCTCATGCTCCTTCTCCTGCGGTGGGGGCGTAAGAGTCCTTCGACTCTATATTCTAGGAAAGATTTTATTAGCGCTACCACGGATCTTTCTAACGGGCGAAATCCCGGAAATTAATGTTGAGGAGAAACCCCTTGAAAAATCAGAGATTTTAATGCATTTAGCAACCATCTTTATATTTATGTTAATCTCGTTCATTGCAGCATTAATTTTATGTAATTATGGATACAGTTTTGTCGATGCTCTAATTGAGAGCGTGTCAGCAATAACAACAACGGGCGACTCTCCAAAGGTATTGTCTCCAAGCCTACCCATCCTTCCGAAGCTTTTACTTATCGCGCTTATGTTTATGGGAAGAATCGAAATCCTGCCCTTGATCGTCGCCTTTTCCCGTACAAAGGTTCCGAAGACGATCTAGTAGGTTCCGTTAAATAAATGTCTCTTTCGGTCTTTGTGCGCTGCAAGATCCTTGAGGAAGAGATGTGGATAAATTTACCTTCAGACTTTCCCACCATATGAAGAATTCGCCAAAGCTGGATGTAAATATTTTTTATAGCTAATTCTGCCAGTTATGAGAGCCCACATATACGATGGTGAATGGGTGGAGAAAGATATAATAAAAAGGGAAATGGAATTTATTTTCTCTTATCTATTTTTCAAATTTTTCAAGCTTCTTTAAGCCTTCTTTGGATAGAAGGTTTCTGAAGATCGTTTCGTGCTCAGCCTCATCCTTTATAATATCTTCTATTATATCTTCTGTTACAGGGTCTTTGCCAACAACGTACTGAAAGATTTCTCTGTAATGATTAAGGGCGCACCTCTCAGCGAGCACGCCTGCGAGGATAAATCCATCAATGTCATGAGGGTCTTCAGGCAACTCTGTTTGTTTGCATCCTGATAGCTGCCATAAATCCCTAAAGTCTGGTGGATCAACATCAAAGTCTTGAAGTCTGTCAGCCAGCTTCTTAGCATGATCATTTAATTCGTCTTCAGCGATCTTATTGAATACCCCCTCCAGCTCCGATGATAAATTGCCCCTAACAGCGTACGCACTCACATAATATTGATACCAGGCTAAGACTTCATCAGCGAATGCTGACAAGAGCATCTTCACAAGGGTATCTACATCTACACCTTTAACTTCTTCTCTCCTAGGATATTTACCAGGTAAATACTTATATTTCCTAGGTTCGCTCACAATCATCCCTCATTCACCCTCATTTTTTAAACAATTGAGTATTTAAAGTTTTCACGTATAGACTGGAAGAAAAAATTTATGGCAGAATTCACAGATAATGACACAGATAATCATCATTTCATGATACATTGCAGGTTCCGTTATGTATCATGAAATGGGAATGAGAAGGGGCAATATACGTGATGCGCATATTGCTTGTCAACCCAATATTACCGTTGATGTGACAAGGCGCATGGAACGTGGACAATTTTAATCTTGTTCTACAAACACTCGATACAGTGGGTGCGTGGACAAAATATATGCAATTACGTGAAAATTAACGGAAAGTGGAAGTTTAAAAATCTGAAATTTGTCGTCTCAGCGCTTCCGACTCGTCCTTATAATAAGTTGAAAACCCACCTTCCATTAATATCCTTGTTCTAAGACTATTAGGTAATGTGATTCTTGCCAAAATTATTAAAGTAGCTAAATTTTCTAAATGACTCAAATTTTCCGCCTCATGCTTTACCTAACGCTTTAAGAATTTTGTCTGGTGTTATGGGTGGATCGACCCACTTGCCTATGGCGTTATGCACAACTATTGGAATTATCGGTGTAGCCGCTGCGGCTCCAGCTTCGCTACAGCCGCATGATCCGTAAGGACCATACGCTAAGCCGGTCTCAATGAACTGGATATCTATGTCTTTAATGTCGTTCATGAGAAAGATCGGATACCAAGTGAAATTATTGTTGAGAGAAACGCCCGTCAGCGGGTCAAAATAAATCCCTTCCGTCAAGCCTCTGCCTATGCCCCAGTAAGGATAGAGCTGACCTCTGACTGAACCTAAGTTTATGACTTTGCCACAATCATAAACTCTAACAACCCTAGTTACATCAACTTTACCAGTATCGGGGTCGACCTCTACTTCCGTGAAAATGACTTGTCTGACCATGGATGGGCGTTCTTTTGGAAGATCTTGTAGTAATTCTGAGAGAGGCGGTTACACATAAACCTCTGCGAAAAGCAACTTGGCTTACAGGTACCTTATTATCTGGATTTGCCTTCTCGAAAACAACGCTGTCTCTAATATCCAGCTCTTCAAGCTTCTTACCTTTAAATTGAGCGAGTTCTGTAGCCGCCTCAAGAATCTTACGCCTCATCTTCCTTGCGGCGTAAACTATAAACGAAAGGTTCGAAGCTGTGCCGCTTGAAGCTCCCATTGGGGCTAGATAAAAGTCCTTCAGGCTAAAGCCGTCCCAATTTACATCCTCGTAACGCAACCCTATCTCGTCCGCCACGACCATAGAATAATTTCCATCAGAGCCAACACCTGTGTCGGAACGATGGCCTACGACCCTAAGAGACCCATCCGAGGTTAGCGACATATAAATGCGTAATGGAAGATTGTAAGGGAACATTCCAGCCCTAGTGAAGAAGGGCACATGACTCCAAGCTACTGTAGCTCCAAAGCCTATGCCGTGATATTTGCCGTTTGGCAGCCTCATTGTGCCTGGTGGATGCCACTTCTCATCCCAGCCTATAAGTTTCTTTCCGATTTTCATACATTCTTTCAAACTCCATTTAGAGATGTTAAAGCCTTGCTCTCTAGCAATGTTCTCGTAAACCCACTCCATATCATGACCTTCCCATCCGTCGTTCCTCAGAGCTACCTCCGTCGGGTCCATCCCCAGCTCATCAGCCACGTGGGCAATTATCATCTGGTGAATTAAGCATGTTGGGGCGCGCTCCTTTGAACACATCCTTATCCCCGTATTTATCATTGGATATTCACCGTGAAATGATATACTAGGTATCTTTGTTCCATCAAGAACATTATGCAGTATGCCTGCGCCAAAATTCGGCGCAACTGCGATTGTTCTAATGCTTAAAGCGGTAATTGTTCCATCGTTTTTGAAGCCTACCTTAAATTTATAAGTTCCAAGAACATGCTCGAAACCCTCCCATCGTGTATGATCATCTAAAACTTTTACAGGCTTTCCCTTAAACCTCCCGCTTAACATCACGGCTAATACAGTTATCGCGATGCCAGCTGAGAGGGCTATTCCACCGAAGGTAGCTGGGCTATAGGGGGCTTCCATATCAATACTGCTTTCAGGTATGCCAAGCCAGTCTGCGATCGCGTATTTTGCTACACATGCTATTTGAGCGTTTGTCCATATTTTTACTCGCCCATCCGACCACTGCGCTATGGCGCAAAATGGAGCGGGAAGGGCCCACGTGTTTCCCGGGTCCCATCGCACCGTGAATTCTATTATGTGATCTGCCTCATTGAACCCTTTCTCTACGTCGCCAATCATCCAATCTACAGGCGGTAATTCAATATTACCCTTAGCAACGGCCGAATATTTTTCCCATTCTGGGCGTATCGGGAACTCGCATTCTTCAACTTTTTCCCAGTCTAGGCAGAATGGGAGTTCTTCCCATTCTGTGTCTTTGCTGAGGATTTTGAGTGCTTCGTCGCAGGATTCTTCGGTTTCGGCGATGACTATGGCTCCTACGGGCTGTCCATACCACCAAGCCCGGTCCATTAAATAGGGAACGACCGTGATTTCCCGGAATTCAGCAGCCATTGCAGGAGGAATATATTCAGGCGGAGATGCATAGTTCATTCCCGGCCATTTATCTTTGAACCATGGGTCGTCCCATCTTATTACTGCTATTACGCCTGGGACTTTCTCGGCCCTGCTCGCATCCATTTTCTTTATAATGCAGTTGGTGTATGGGGAGCGCAGCGGCTTCGCATAGAGTATGCCGGGAAACTCCAAATCGTTAACATATTTATGCCATCCAGATGCTTTCTCAGCAGCATCCCTCCTTGGAACATACCCACCTATATACTTCGCTTCCCTCGGCGGCCTCCAAAGCCACCACCTCTTATCTTCCACAGCCATCTAGCCCCTCCCCCCAAATTTTTTAGCAGCATCCTTCACAGCCAATACATGCTCAGGATAAGTGCAGCATCTACATATGTTTCCTGCTAATGCTTCTCTTATCTCCTCCTCTGTTGGGTTTGGGTTTCTGTCTAATAGTGCTTTTGCCGTGACCATGAATCCGGGCGTGCAGTACCCGCACTGCATGGTATGATACTTAATATATGACTCGAATATTGGATGCCCAGACTCAGCTATCCCCTCAGCTGTCTCAACACTCCTCCCATCACAATCAACAGCCAAAGTCAGACATGAGAGGACGGGACGCCCATCCAAAATCACCGTACACGAACCCCAAGCACCCTCACCCCCACACATATCCTTAACTGAAGTCAAACCCAACCTTTTCCTCAGCAAATCACGCAACGTCATATTCGGCCGAACATCAAACACATACAGTCTCCCATTCACTCTCGATTTTAACATATTCATCCCATGTTGGGCTATCAAATACAATTATTTTTCTTTTTTTAAATTCTTCCCAGCTTATGCCGTATTTTTTATATGCCGCCGTATTCTCGTATGCTATTCTAGGCATTTTTCGATTTCTTGAAACACGCTTATTAGTTCTGGTTTATTAAATTCTTTTGCAAGGCGCTCCGCTATAATTCTGTGAATTTCAAAATCGCTTTTAGATTCTCCGAGAGACTCAATGTTTTTGTCATGGTATGCTAGCACAAGAATATCTGATCGAAAGCCAAAGACTATGTCTTCAACCTCAAAATCAGTCAATGCGGGCAACACTATATCTGCAAATAACGCATCATTTTCAAGCCACGGGGTTATTGCTAGGTGAAATTCTATCTTTGGGCTCCTTAGAGCTTCAATGAACTTATATCCATGCCAACAAGTTATATAGCAACAGTTCTCATTCCAAATCATTCTTATGCCGGGATGATCATCTGTTGGAGGATATCTATATTTTACAAAGAGGTCCTCCGCCCTGTTAAACTGGGCACCCGAGCACCACCACACAACTGGTGGATTCAGAATCGCGTCTGGAACCAACACTTTTATAAGGGGGATTGCAGGATGGGGTTCTACAGAATTTGCATATCTTAATCTATCCAACATTCTGGGTACCGTAGGTGAGCCCACGTCTGGATAAGCGGGCATTGGCGCTATTTCTTTTGTGGCCATACCAGCCCTTAATGTAAATCTAAGGAATTGTCTCCCGGGCTTTCCCAATCCCTGCATTGCTAAAACATATGCTTCCAATCTTGCTGGCACATGTGAATAAGGTCCTCTAATTTTAGGACCGCCGAAATTAACAGCGATAGAAGTCCTCTTCTTCGCCCATACTCTGGCTAATGCTTTAATATTCCGCGATGGGATTCCAGTTATTTTTTCCGCCCATTCCGGGGTCTTCGGGATTCCATCATCTTCTCCTAAAACATGCTTCTTAAAATCTTCAAAACCTACACAGTACTTCTGAACATATTCTTGGTCATAGAGCCCCTCTTTAATCCATACATATGCAATAGCAAGGTAAAGAGCAGCATCAGTATTAGGGTTGATGGGGATCCATTTATCAGCCCAAACAGCCTCAGTATGGTTGAGGTCAGGGGATATTGCAATTATTCGTATACCTGCTTTCTTAAGAGCTTCACATAAATATGATTCATGTGAGCTAAAGCCCGTAGCAGTCGTCTCTGGATCACATCCAGAAAATATAACTATTTCGCCGTACTGTAGTACATTTTCCCATACACCATCATTAGGCGGCTCCTCAACATTTTGGTCAAATCCCCACACCAGCTTAGCTCCGTAATAATATCCCTCCCAGCTATCCGGATTCCTAATCTGCTGCGTCCAGCCGAACCCTAAATAATCAAAAAGTAAGTGGCCATAGAAATGTAAAGTATGCGTATAACCACATTGCCCATGGCCATCAGCCTGCACTAATATCGGCGTGCAATCGCCATACTTTTCCTTAATTCTTTTAATCATCTGTACAATAATATCTATTGCTTCATCCCATGAAATCCTGACAAAGCCAGACTTACCTCTATTTTGTGGGCTAGGATTCTCAGGAGACCAATCAACTCTCTTTAAAGGATATTTAACTCGGGTAGGTGAATAAATGCGTTTTTTGTATGCTAGCATATGAGGGTGTGGAACAGCTTTTCTCGGTCTTGTAAACACACCTCTCTCAGTTTTAATTTCCCAAATTCTCACATTTTCTGGGCAGTGAAAAGGCATTATTCTTATAATTTTGCCATCCATTAAATGAACTTCTAGGGGAGGAGGAGAATTAAGGTAACCGCAAATTCCCGCTGGATAATATGCAACCTTCGGCTTCTCCCTGTTTCTCCTAACTATCTGGGTGGTATCTGAAGGTTCTGCTGGAAACATATTTAACACAATGGTTATATTTGTGATATAAACATAAAATTTGTTTAAAAATTTTATATCATCAGCTGTCGTCGGCATCAAAGATCGTCCGATCTCTCAACCGTGGTGCAGCTTCTACCATCACCAGCCAATTAAAGTATTTGAATATAGAAGTGCCAGCCTCGGCTTTACTCATCTCATATAAGACGTTAACAAAATTTTATGCCGTCCTCCCAGCGCATCTAATAAATCTCCAGTATTTGCCTCAGTAGTTTTGTATAATGGTCACAGCTCCTCAATAATATGCAGCAAGTGCCGCTTGGATGTTCATTCATGTTTCTTGATTAACAATACCTTCAATTTAAGACTTCTAAAAACCTTCAGATTCTTCCTTAATGATATGTCTGCGAACGTGAAGGTCTCAAATTCTTTAGGAAGCGGAAGTGATGCAGGTGTCGCTGGTTCATCCAAAAGTATATAAATGGTGGGGCCGGTGGGATTTGAACCCACGACCACGCACGCCCCAGGCGCGTATCTTAGACCATGCTCGACCACGGCCCCAATTCATGTGGGCTGTACATTTTCACCATATATTAAATGGTGGTTATAATAAATATTTGTTGATACGGCGGACATTTGTGCTTAAATCTTATGGCATTGGCATCAGAAATCTATGCCTAAGAAAAATCTCTGAAGGTTTTTAGAAGTCTTAAATTTCCGCCTGTGCCAATATATTTTATGGATCCCTCTTGGTTGCCAGCGGATTGAGAAGGGGTTTATAGTCGCTGTCGTTAGGGTGGCGGTATGAGGATTAATATTAGGGTCTTAGCTAAGATTTTTGGGGTCATAGCTGCAGCAGTTCTCTCCCTAATTCTGATTTATAAGACTCTTGTGGAGAGCGCCGTCCTATGGAATTATGGGCTGCTGGGAATATTTTTGGCAGCATTATTAAGCCACCTATCGATAGTTGCTAGAGGCTTTTTTCTCCCAGCGCTTCTGTCGCTGACAGAGCTCTATAACCCAGCTGTCCTCGGGCTGATAGCTGGGCTGGGTGGCGCTCTAGGTGAGGCGACAGCGTATTATTGGGGGTCGGGCATAAGAGACGCCCTGGATGATCAAAAGGATGATGACCTCTTGCCTAAATTAGCTGAGAGGTATGGGCTGCTAGTAATGTTATTATTTGCCTCCTCACCGCTGCCTGACACGCCGATAGTACTGTTAGCTGGTTCACTCCGCCTTTCATTATGGAAGGTTATGGCGGTACAGCTCGTTGGGAAAACAATTCTGTATGTTGCCGGAACCTACGTTGGAGGCCTAATCTTCATGGAACTCAAATCGATCTTCGATTATGAAGCTACATCAATAATATTCTTGGTGGCATCATTGATACTATGTATTCTCATTTCTTGGAGAAAGAGTAGAAACGCAATTCTAAAAATCCTTAATAAGGTTATTGCGGTCTGCTCTAAGGTTTATGGAAAGTGAAATTTTTATATGTGACCCACTTTACTCAGAGTGAGTTGGTATGGGCTTAAGGGTCTTTAATACTTTAGGTATGCGTAAGGAGGATTTTGTCCCCCTGCATGATGGTGAAGTCCGAATATATGTTTGTGGGCCGACGGTATACGATTTTATCCACATTGGAAATGCGAGAGCATTCGTGTTCATGGATATTGTGCATAGATACTTGGAGTATAAGGGATTCAAGGTTACCCTTGTAAGCAATATAACCGACGTAGATGACAAGATTATAAGGCGCTCGCAGGAGACAGGCTTAAGCACGCAGCAGATCAGCGAAATATACAGTAACGCGTACTTTGAGGATATAGATTCTCTGGGCATAAAGAGGCCCGACGTCTGCCCAAGGGCGACGCAACATATACCCGAGATGATCGAAAACATCCAAAAGCTCATTGAAAAAGGGTTTGCATACCAGGTTGACGGAGACGTTTACTTTGATGTATCGAAGTTCGAGGATTATGGCAAGCTCTCCGGAAATAAGATGGAAGCCCTTGAGATGGGCGCTAGGATCGAGGTTAACCCAAAGAAGAGGAATCCGGCGGACTTCGCCCTATGGAAGTCCCATAAGGAGGGAGAGCCGACTTGGTATAGCCCTTGGGGATGGGGTAGGCCGGGGTGGCATATTGAATGCTCAACCATGGCAATGAAGTATCTGGGCGAGACATTTGACATACATATGGGTGGAAAGGACTTAATCTTCCCACATCATGAGAACGAGATAGCCCAGGCGGAGTCTCTTACTGGAAGGCCGTTTGCTAGGTATTGGCTCCATAATGAGTGGCTCACGGTTAATGGTCAGAAGATGTCTAAGTCCCTTGGAAACTTCATTACGGTTCGGGATGCCCTCAAAATGTGTAGCCCTCAGGTCTTAAGATTCTTTTTGATATCCGCGCATTACAGGAGCCCACTAGACTTTAACATGGAAAGCATTAAGCAGGCCAGAGCGAACCTTGAGAAGATTCTTAATGCTGTTGAGAGGCTGCTTTCCCTTGAAGAGAGGTCGGAGAAGGGGGTGAATGAGGATGCTCTCTTAGGTCAGGTGCATGAAGCGAAGAGGGAGTTTGAGGAGGCTATGGACGACGACTTTAACACCCCCCTGGCGGTCGCAGCGATATTCAATATTGTGAAGGCGATAAACATCTATGCTAATAAGAATAGCAGCATAGAGGGGGCGACAAAAAGGGAGGTTTATGAGATGATAAGGATCATTCTAGAAGATGTTTTAGGAATTAAGATTGAAGTTAGAGGTGAAGAAAAATTTAGGAGCAATCTGGTAAACTCCTTGATGGAGGTCATCCTGGATGTTAGGCAGGAGATGCGTAGGAGGAAGGAGTGGAAGATCTCTGATGAGATAAGGGATAGGCTGCAGAAGCTCGGCTTCATTATAGAAGATACGCCCCAGAAGACAAAGTGGCAGCTAAAGGAGACTTAAGACCCAATCCCCTAGAGGGTTAAAATTATGTCCTCATGCACTTTTAATGAGACTAAGAGGCTCGTTAGGATGCTCGTTGAGGCTAAGGGCTTCCCAAATGATGGGTCAGCTTTAACCCAAAAGCTCCTCCGGGCCTTCGTTGAGCTGAGTGAGGCCGCTGATACATATAAGAAGGGGGAGGATTGGGGCGTTGTAAGCGAGGAGCTCATTGACGCCTTAGTCAGCAGTTTCGGAATAGGTGGGTTTAAATATTTGTTTAACTCTTTGATGGAAGAAGAGGTTGCTAAGAAGTTCGGTAAACTGGTAAGCTCCGGTATCCTAAGAGTGAGGTTGAGAGGTTATGGAGGCAGTTAAAAGCTACGGGATCCCAGTAGAAGCTCCGAAAGATTTAATCGAAGAATACTTCAAAGTTAAGCAGAAGGCTGATAAGTGGGCTTCATTTGACATTAACTTAATGAATGTAACGGCGTTCATAGATTGCGAGAGAGCTTAAAGAGAAGAACTGCGGAGCAATACTTGAAAACCTGAAAGGTATAAAGAGGCGAATTCTTAACGGCTCGAAAGACATGAGCCGAAAGCTCTCAAAGTGGAACATAAGAACATTCCAGCTCATGCTTGAATACAAGCTTAAATGGCTTAACCTACCAGTAAAATACGTTGACCCAGCCAAATCATCTAAAACCTGCCCCCTCTTCAGGAAGCATGGCTTCCTATCTGGGCAGACTTATGAAATGCGAAGAATATAACATAATCTTAGATAGAGACATCATAGCGGTATTAAACATTCAGATGCGGGGAGAAGGGTTCCCCCAAAGAGCCCCCAATGAAATAACCGAGAGGGAAGAGTTAAGTAAGAATAAAAGCAACAATTCACATATATTCCTACTTAACCCAGAACCCAGTACTAAATATGCGTTTTATCTGGTTATAGATGTCGGTTCCTTTCCCGCTTTACTCCTCTCCTTCTCACCATAATACATAGTCCACTTCAGCTTACGGGGGTCGCGGCTAAGCTTCAGCTGATTCTTCCTACACTTACTTGAGCAGAACCAGAATATTGACCCATCATTATTAACGTACATGATCCCCGTCCCAATGTTAAACTCCCGGCCGCAAAATACGCATCTTCTTGGCTTAGGCATCCGCCCTCCAACCTTAAAGCATGCAGGTTCCTAGAAACCGAATCACGGGGAGATCTCACCTCACTTTATCTTCCTAGCCTCCCTCTCAGTCTCCCTGAGCATTAATACATCGCCGAGTCTCACAGGACCCTTAACATTCCTAGTTATTATTCGGCCCTTATCCGGCCCCTCGAGTATCCGAACCCTAACCTGCTCTATCTCACCAGTCACACCGGTCCGCCCGATTATCTGAATCACCTCGGCTGGCGTTGGAGGGCCCTCAGTCTCCTTCTCAACCTCCCTAGTCTCCCGCGCAGCCTTCTTACTCAAAGACCTTAACCACCCCTAATCTTCTGAACTTTATCTATAATCTCTTTTACGAGGTCGGCGGCCTCACCGGGATCAATTATGCAGGTTGATGCGGCAGCAACCTCTATCCCGGCAGCAGAGCCTAGTTTAGCTTTGCTTGGAACGTATATGTATGGTATTTTGCGCTCATCGCATAACAGCGGTAAGTGAGCCACAACCTCAGGTGGGTCCACGTCCTCGGCTATTACAACTAGTTTAGCGATTCCCCTCTCAACGGCCTTAGTGGTCTCATTAGTCCCCCTTTTAACCTTTCCAGTCCTACTTGCCATCTGCACGGCCTCATATGCGGCATTAGCTAACTCGGAGGGGACTTCAAATTTAACATAAAATGGTTTTGGCATGCGTCATCAACCTCATTTCCAAATAGGCTCAGTCTCACCATTAAACCCTAAAGAGAGCAATTTCTCCCTATATACCTTACGGTTTTAGCGGGTCTCCTAATTAAATCTTTCTGTTTCTATTTGTGGGCGTAGTAGGCTGTTATCTCCTCGTCTATGCTGTCTATCCTAGCGAAGCCGAAGCGCTCAAACTGTACTACATCATCAATCCTAACGGTTTTAATTGACCGCTCGGCAAGTCCTCTGATAATGGAGTTGTCCGGCATCACCACATTGCACGGAACTCCGCCTTCCTCCGGAAGCCAGTGGATTAGGGGGGCATTAAACCTCTTGGCCTCACCATAAGATATACTGTGTAAGACCGCTCTTACATGATCCTTCTCGACGCTCTTAACCTCCACATTGAACAGCTCGATCAAGCGTATAATGCTCCCAGCGCTTAGGCGCCCTACATCCCCGCCGGAGATCAAGAAGACGGCCACTCCGTTGACAGGCTTAATATTAAAGATCCTCTTACCCCTCTCCGGATAATCTGGGTGTAGAGGTATCTCGGCCGTAAAATCCCTCATAACACGCTCAACTGTAATCTTTACTGGATCCCAGACAAAGAAGAACCTGTTGGCTATAGGGTCGATTATTTTCCTGTTGTGGGCGTATAGGTTCTCCCAGCTTATAGTTATGTCCGCTGGTCTAGGTCCTATATCAAGTATGAGTCTCCTTACAGCCTCGGGCCTAATTCCCCTACGCCTCAGGGCTAAGAATGTTGCTAAGCGGGGGTCATCCCAGCCAGTGTAAAGGCCCTCGAGGACGCCGCGCATAATCTTAGATTTGCTAAGTGATGCGCCAACGATCTTAAGCCTGCCATAATGTATCGCCTCCGGGTACTCCCAGCCTAAGTAACGGTATAAATACTTTTGCCTCTCCTGGTTAGTTAGGTGCTCCTTCCCACGTATAATATGCGTTATCCCCATTAAATGGTCGTCTATCCCGCAGGCGAAGTTGTATAATGGCCATACCCTATACTTTGAGCCGACTCTTGGGTGCGGATGCCTTCTTGCATCTATTATCCTGAGGGCGGGCCAATCTCTAATAGCTGGGTTCGGGTGCTTCAAGTCGGTCTTAATACGCACAACCGCCTCCCCCTCACCGTAAAGTCCGCCCAGCATGGCGTCCCATCTGCGCATATGCTCTTCCGGCGGCAGATCTCTGCATGGGCAAGGTTCTCCGGCTAACACTTTGGCATGAAAATAATCCGGCTTACACGTACAGACGTAAGCGTAACCCTCTGAAAGCAGCTTCTCAGCATACTTATAGTAGATCTCTATCCTATCACTCTGAATGTACTCCTCATTTGGCGGGCACCCAAGCCACTCTAAATCCTCCCTTATTAAATCCATGAATTCTAGGGAAGACCTCTTTAGCCTTGGATCCGTGTCCTCGAACCTTAAAATAAACTTTCCCTCATACATCTTGGCGTATTCGTAGCAGAGTATTATCGCCCTGGCGGAGCCAATGTGTAGGGCGCAGTCTGGGTTAGGTGCGAACCTTGTGACCACACGCCCATATTTTTCGACGTTCGGTAGTGGCGGAAGCCTTTTCTCCTCAACCTTTTCTTCCCTAGCTTTAGCCGCCGCCAAGGCTTCAGGCCAAAGAGTTTTTAGGAGGTTCATCTGCTCGCTCTGGGATAGGCTATTAACCTCTTGAAGGACCTCATCAACTATCGCCACAATAGTCTTAGCCATATGCTTTAGATCCGGTCTCTCCCCTAAGAGTCTCCCTAGAACAGGCTTGCTCTGAGCTTTCCCACCGTAGGAGACAGCATTTAATAGAGCTATCTTCTTCGCCAGATCCCTAATTGCATTAAGATTTACCGTTGAGCTCAATTTTTAGGCGGCCCCTTCTAAGATACATCATATTTTTCTTTGGATAAGATATTCCGTAAACATCTTAATCTTTTTCTTGGCTTCTTCCTCAGGTATTAATTTATCTATGTTGTTCCAGCCATCTTCAATAAGCTTGAAGGCGACCCCCTTCGCATACTCTATGGCACCGTATTTCCGCATTATGCTAATAGCCCTCATCCTAAGGTACTCGTCCCTCGTATGCATATTGAGTATCCTTAAAAGCTCCCTCTTATCGTCTTCATCGGCCTTACGCAGCGTGTAGATCACCATTAAGGTTATCTTTCCCTCAGTTATATCCATTCCGAGGCCGCCCTTCCCTCTAGCAAACTCCTCCCCACTTACATCCAGTACATCATCTTGTATCTGGAACGCTACACCTATAGACTCAGCAAACCTCCCAACCTTCTCCACAACTTCATCGCTTGACCCGGCTAGGACCGCTGCCATCTTAGCGGACATCCTTGCAAGCGTCCCAGTCTTATATGCACACATCTGTAAATAATGTTCCTCGCGCAGATCCTCCGCTGGGATCAGACCCCTATGCCAAGCTATGTCAATCGCCTGTCCGAGGCTGAGGTTTATCATTTCTTGAACATAAATCTCATATAACCTTCTGGCGACGTACGTGGGGATATCGTTCAGTTTATCGCTTAAAACTATCATTGGAAGGAAGTACATTGCCTGCGACAGGTTTATGGCTATATCTAATCCGTAAATCTTGTATGTGCAGGGTTTACCCCTCCTCATTTCAGACGAATCTTCTACGTCATCAGCTATCAATGTCCCGTTATGTATAACCTCTGGGATTATAGCAAAATCCAGAACATCCTCGGATCTCCCGCCCAAAGCCTCATATATTAGGAGGAAAAGCACGGGGCGCCATCTCTTGCCGCCCCTATCAAGAAACTCCCATAAAGGCTCGCTGATAGCCCTATTAAGTGCATTAAAATTTAAGCGATATTTGGGTGGAATGATTCTAAACAATAGTGAATCTTCGGAAAAAAGCCTCGGAATATACTTCTCTATGCGAGCATCAATCTTTTTGGCGGTCTCCTCCAGATAGGTTTCTATATTAAATATGCCCACCCCGATGAGCCCCTCCTAGCATACAGTAGATTTGGGTTAAAGCCCCTTGCCCTAAGCCACTCGCCGGTTCTACCAACTATGATCAATGGAACCCTCTTTAAATCCTCTATGGATTTAGCACCTGTCAGGAACATGACGCACCTAAGATGGCTGATTAGGGAGTTCAGGGCTCGCTTAACCTCACCATAACCCTTGGATGCAGCTAAAAGTATTGGGCGGGCCACCCCAGCTAATGATGCGCCCAACGCGATCGACTTAGCTACATCTATCCCAGATCTAATTCCGCCAGAAGCTATGACTGGAATCTTAACCGAGCAGACTACCTCAACTAAGCTGACTACCGTGGGTATGCCCCAGTCCCAGAACAATGCCCCAAGATCCTGACCGTAATTGTCGCCGCGCTCGGCAGCCCTATAATATTCCACGGCAGCCCAGCTCGTCCCGCCGGCGCCCGCCACATCAATGCATGAGACACCGGCCATCTCAAGCATCTTGGCAACCTCATGCGATATACCGCAGCCGGTCTCCTTAACTATGATGGGAACATTAAGCCTGCTGGCCAGCTCACTTATCCTACATAATATCCCAGCGTATAATGTTTCCCCCTCCGGCTGGATAATCTCTTGAAGGGGATTTAGGTGGATTACTAGGGCGTTCGCCCTAACCATCTCAATAATTGAAGTGATCTCTTTAACGCTGTATCCAGCCGCGAGCTGTGCTCCGCCAATATTGGCGGCTATAAAGGCGTTCGGGGCTTTTTCCCTAACAACCCTATAAGTTCGCTCTAAACTAGGCTTTTCTATGGCAGCCCTCTGGCTTCCAACGCCCATCCCAAGGTGGAGGTCCTCAACAGCCTCTGCGATCGCGGAATTTATCTCCATGGCCCTCTCTGTTCCGCCAGTCATGCCCTCAACAATTATTGGTGCTGAGAATTTATAGCCGAGGAAAATTGTCTCAGTTCTGACTTCACTTAAATTGATTTCTGGTAGAGCTCTATGTATAAGGTAGACGTCCTCGAAGCCCGTCGAAACATTTTTCGCTTCAACATCGCGTTCCATGCATATCTTAATATGATCATCCTTTCTATCTTCTATCTTAACCTCATCCCTTAATGATCCATGTCCCAATGACAGATTCTCCTCTCAATGCCCTATAAATGTTATTTTCCCTTAAAGCATTTATGATAAGCGCTTCGATCCCCCTAAAGACTGGATCCATTATCTCCAGGATCTTCCCCATCATGCCGCCAGTCACGTCGACCGCCCTTGACCCACCTAACGAGGCAACAATTCTTTCCAGATCGCTGACTTTTATCTCAGTGAGGAGACATGCATCCGAGTTAACTTTTGGGTCGCATGTATATAAGCCATCTACATCGACGCCGAAGATAATTCTCTTTGCGTTGAATTCCACCGCAATCTTAGCGACTATTTGGTCCCCGGAGAGGATCGCGAAGCCCTGATCATAATCTAATACCGAGTCACCATAAAGAACTGGGATGAAGCCCAGCTTAATGGCGTGATCCAGCACATCCTTATATAAGCTTTCAATCCTACCGCGCCTGGTGATTATGAAGGATGATGGGGCTATGCCGACGGCTGGGAGACCCTCATCTAGAAGGGCCTCAACGACAAGCATATTGAGCTTAACCATCGAGTTATGTGTTTTAGAGAAGCCCACCCTCTGCCCATAACCCTTTAAGCCTCCGGCAATCCCGTACTCCGCGGCTAATAAGTGGCCGAAACTCCCACCCCCATGGACTAATATGAGCGGAGATGACTTTGAGCTAGCTATCTCCCGGGCCAGACGCCTTATCGCGGGCATATTTGGCGTTAATGGCTTATCCTTTAAGGTTATGACGGAGCCTCCCAATTTAAGTACTGTTAGCTCACCCCTCAATCCTAACCCCCTCCAACGCTTCATTAACAGTAAGTGGGTCCCCACCAGCCATTCTAATGGACTCTGCGACGAAGTGTAGGTTCTCCGGATGCGATAATGCTACAATGTATCCTCCGCCGCCAGCGCCCGTAATCTTAGCGCCGAGCGCCCCGGCCCTCCTAGCCGCCCAAACAAGGTTCTCGGTGGCCAAATTTGATACGCCGATCGCGTATAGTAGGGCATGGTTAATATTCATTAGATGGCCGAGGGCCCTTAAATCTCCGCCCTCAAGAGCTTTTATCGCAAGATTGGCGACTCTCTCTCCAGCATCCATAATGCTTTCAATAGCTTCTGGGTAAAGTCTCCTAAGCTCACTAACGCGTAGGATCATCTCACGGGTATCACGCTTAATTCGCGTATCACCCAAAATCAGAGGCAACACAACATTAACTTTTAGCCGCCTAATGCCCTCACCCACCCTATAGGCTAGAATACCGCCGTACGTTGATATGGCCGGGTCAACGCCGGAGGGATGCTCGTGAATAACCCTCTCCGCATCTAAAGCCAGCCTAAAGATATCGTCCATACCTAAATTCATTTCTAAGAGGTTGCTTACGGCGGCCGTCGTGGCAACGGAGACCGCTGCTGAGGATCCTAGTCCAGCAGCTGTCGGTATATGCGATTCGATGTTTATATCTAAGCCAATAATCTCCCCAGCGAGGTTTAGGATATTCTTCGCTGCAACATATATGGGCTTAAGCTTAACATCCCCGAAGCAGCCCAAGATTGGCCGGTAGATACCATCAAATGTAAATTCCCCGCATAGGCCCATTGCGTCAGACTTAACAACTATTTTATTATCTGTTCTGGGCTTAACGGTGACGTGCGCCCTTAAGTCTATGGCCATAACCACTGCTAGCCTACCGTAGACAACGAAGTGCTCGCCGAATAGGATTACCTTCGCCGGAGCTGAAGCCTTTGACGCCCCCCTCAACTCGGGAACCTTCATCTAGTTATTGATATCGCAGCGTAGCCCACTACCGCGGATGTGTCGCCAGTTACATCCCCACTAGTCTTATATCTTAGGAGCTCTGAGCTCCTAGCGCCAAGCCCCTTAGCCGCCGTTATGAGGGCTGCAATTGGGCCGTAACCACATGCGGTCACGTGCCTAGATTCCAGAACGGAGTAAAATAATTTCTCATCCAGCTTTAAGACGGCATTTATCGCCTCACTATCCTTCTCATACGCGACCCTCTGGGGCTCATAGTGCGTCCAGTCTGAAGACGCTATTATGAGGGCATTCTTATTCTTAAGGGCTTCGGAAAGGGCTCGCCCAACTTCACGGGCTGTCTCAAGATCCTGCATTAAAAAGCATATGGGAATAAACTTGAATGATTGACCACATATGTACTGCAGGAAGGGAAGCTGGACCTCTATCGAGTGTTCATAGGCATGTGCTAAGTCATCAACATCAATTATAGTTGAATATTTAAGTATCTCCTTAGCGACCTCGCCATCTATCTCCACATCGCCGAGGGGGGTGCGCCAAACACCCCTATCCATCAGCGCGACCCCGCTTCCGATGCCTTGATGATTTGGCCCCAGGATGATGAAGGTATCTACGCGTCCATCTAAAGCCAGCTTATAATATGCATTGGCCGCAATCGGGCCGGAGTACATGTATCCGGCGTGCGGGCAGACTAAACCGATTATCTTTCTCTCACCTGCCTCTCGGAGTGAAGGGATGCTGCCGGGCCCAAACCTATGCATGAAGCACTCCTCGATTTGCCGCCTAAGGGATTCTCTGGTGCCAGCATAGAAGCTTCCAGCATATCTCGCATACCTAACCTTCAACGAAATACCCCCATAATCATATTACCAATTAAATTATTGTGCCTAAAAAAATAAAGCATTTAGTTGCTATTTATTACAGATCCTGGGATTTCATTATTAGGATAATGGAAATAACCTTACATTATTCCTGCTGGGGCTTTTCAACAAGCTTAACTTCAAACTCCTCTACTGGCACCGGTAGATTTCCGTCCGGAGGTAGTTCGCCCCTCTCCCTCAGGATTTGCCTAGCCAGAAGCCAGTATATTGCCGCCAGAGCTTTTCTACCCTTATTATTTGTTGGTATAATTAAGTCTATGTTTGTGAAGTCGTTATCCGTGCTACATAAGGCTACTACTGGTATACCTATCTCAGTAGCCTCCTTAACCGCCTGCATGTCAGCCCTCGGATCAGAAACTAATACGACATCCGGCTCAATCCTCCCAGGATAAAGCGGGTTTAAGAAGAGGCCTGGGGGGAAGCGGCCTACCACTGGAGTGGCCCTAGTCACCTCACAGAACTTCATAACGGGCTCCTTCGCGTAGAGTCTAACGGCCGTGGCTACAACCTTTGGTGGATTAAACCTGCTGAGAAACTTCGCCGCAATCCTTATGCGCTCATCAATCTTCCTTATGTCTAGGATATATAGGCCGTCCGCCCTAACTTTATAGATGAAGGGCTCCATATCCCCAACCTTAATCTTTGTCCCTATATGCATACCATATGATAGGAAAATGTCCTGCGGGAGCAATAATCCCTCAACAGCAATGATCTCGCCTTCAGGTTTTTCCTTCGACATACATCACACCCAATTAAATCTTGAGCCTAGCCATTTTTGATCTTCCATTTAATATCTCCTCAATATATATTAACTCGTTAATTTTAGCCAAACGCTCCCCGCCCACAACACCAGTCTTTATTATTGGGCACCCGAACCCTACTGCAAGGTGCGCGATGTGGAAGGATGTTGTTTCACCAGACCTATGGGAGATAACTGGAACATAATCGTTCTCCTTCGCAAGCCTAATAGTCTCCAGGGCATCAGTTAATGTTCCAACCTGGTTAACCTTAATTATCACCGCGTTTCCAGCATTCATCTCCACACCGATTCTTAGACGCTTCTCATTTGTGACGAAGAGGTCGTCCCCACATATAAGGCAGCCCTTAACCTTAGACTTCAATTCACGGAAGCCCTCAAAGTCGTCCTCATGGAATGGATCCTCAACATAAACAAGATTATATCTTTTAATTAAATCTAAAACATACTCGAGCTGCTCGTCCGGATCCCTCTCAACGCGCTCATTAGCATATATATAGTGCTGCCTACCCGGGTCCCAGAGGGTCGATGACGCCATATCTAAGCCAAGCCTACACTCGAAGCCAACCTCACCAGATATTTCCTCACAAGCCTTTGAGACAACTTCAAGTGCCTTCTCATTAGATATACAGGGGGCCCAGGCGCCCTCATCGCCCCTCCCACCAGTGAAGTTTGGGTCAACCTTAACCAGTAAATCTTTAACCTTCCTATGAGCTCTAATGTTCGCCTCGGCCGCAGATATAAAGGATTTCGCGCCTATAGGGAGGACAAGAAACTCCTGAATATCCGGAGCCTTTCCTAAGGCATGCCTGCCCCCGCCGAGGGCATTTCCAAGAGGGTATGGCAGCTGGCAGGCTAAGCGCCCCCCAAGGTATTGGAAGAGGGGCATGTTGTATGAGTTGGCCGCCGCATCCGCAACAGCCAGGGAGACGGCATAGGCCGTATTACCGCCAATGTTCATGAAATTTTCTGTCCCATCAAGCTCATGTAATAGCATGTCTATTTCCTCCTGTTCATCAGCGCTCATACCAATTAGCTCCGGGGCGATCAGCTCCTCAACTTTTCTTATCGCTTCCTCCACTCCACCCTGGGGGTAGGCAACTACCTCGGCTTTACCCCTACTAGCTCCGCCTGGAGCCGAAGCAACTCCGAAGCCTTCAGCAGTCGCTATCTCAACTTCTATTGTCGCGTCACCTCTGCTGTCAAAAATTTTCCTAGCCTTAACGTCCTCGATTATAGCCGCCATTAAACCTCCTCCTTAAGCTCAGCCCTCTTCTCAAAGAACTTTATCACATCATCTATTATCTCAACGTGAGATAGCAGCATACGCCTACAGCAGTACCTAGTTAAGCCCAGGTCATTCAGAACGTTTTCAGGGCTGTCCCCAGCCTTAACCCTCCTAGCAAACTCCTCCCATTTATCGCCAATGAGTTTACCGCAGGTAAAACATCTCACAGGTATTATCACAAGACATTACCCCCAGAAACTATCTATAGCTAGTCTGGTCCTGCGCCCTGGCGCCCGGACCACCATACTTTTTAGGCTCCTTCCTTCTAGGATCCCCTGCCAGGAGAGTCCTATCAAACTTCAGGAAAACTGATTTGAGCGCTGAACTCTTAGTCCACTTAATAATGGCTCTGGCAATAGCCATTCTGGCAGCCTCAGCCTGCCCCATAAATCCGCCGCCGCTAACCTTAACGTCTATATCCAGGTTCTTCCAAACCTCTTCGCCAGCCTCCATAAGCGGCTCAAGTATCTTGAGGCGGGCGACCTCAGGCTCATATATTTCTAAAGGTATATTATTTATGCGTATTCTACCCCTCCCAGATCTAATAATAGCTCTCGCAATAGCGGTCTTTCGCTTACCACTTACAACTAAAACCTTTTTTGATGCTGAACCATCCGTCATATTCTTTCACCACACATAATTTAGCTCTTAATATGCTGAGATAACTCAAGCACTGTAATATATCGACCCTTAAGTTTGCTGGCGCTAGCCTCATTGATTGTTTCCACCGGTTTCCCCCTAAGCTCCGCTGGCACACCCATATATACTTTAAGCCTATTCAGAGCATCCCTACCACGCGGCCGCTTATATGGGAGCATCCCGCGTATAGCCCTTCTAACTATTCTATCAGGTCTCCTCGGGTGAAGCGGCCCCTTCTCCAGATGACCTCTTTGTAAATAATCGTGGTATTGCTCAATAATCATATATTTGTCTCCGGAGATAACAGCCTTCTCCGCATTTACTATGATGATCTTCTCGCCATTTAGCAGCCTTTTAGCAACAATACTAGCCATTCTGCCAAGTATCAGCCCAGCAGCATCAATTATCTTTGTTCTCTCATCCATAGGCGGAATCTTCAATCCGCTCACCCAATTATTTTAACATTTGAGCCACGGGGATTCAACTCTATTAGCTCTAGTATGGATAAACATTTCCCCTTAGCCGTAACTATCTTCTCACGCGCCTGCTTTGAGAAGGCGAGGGCGGCGACCGTCACAGAGTGATCTATTACTCCAGCTCCTAAAACCTTCCCGGGAACAACCACCACATCACCCTCACGCGTATAACGGTTTATTCGGCTTATATTGACCGCAATGCGCCTACTGCGTGTCTTAGAAAGGTATTCGGCGACCGCCCCCCATATTCTAGCCTTATACTGATTAGAGGCCTTCCTGAGGTGGTGGAGTAATGCGATTAGGTTTGGATCAGTTGTCCCTCTCCTCCTCATTTCACAACACGCTCTCAACTAGATTCATAAAATCCGTAAACTTTTCCTCATGTATTTTAAGGGCCTCAAATATTATTGTGTCAACTGGCAGTGAGCCGACCGACTCAATATAAAAGATGAATGTGTTTGGATCCCAGCTTACAGTTATTGGCGGAGGCTTAACCTCACAAACTTTAATGCAGTCGTTGCATAGGATACAATCCATTTCCTTAGCAATAACTATCCTATTACCCTCCTTATCTAGAACCCTTCTAGGACAGTATTCAACACATTTACCGCAAGCATTACACCTAGACTCATCTATCTTAACTATTGGCTTATACCTATATATGCAGGAGGAAACGGGCTGCCACTTAGCGTGATCCTTACCCCTACCAAGCTTCGCGTAAGCCTCAAGCCTAATTCTCTGCCCGGTGGCGAGCTTAACTATCGGTATCCTCTCACTCACGGGAACTATCTTCGGATCCTCCGGAATAAAGTCCCCTGAATAAACTGTGCGTACACCCTTTTTAGCTTCCACATCAAGTGTAAATATTACTCTACACTTCGGACAGCCGAGGTCGCTCTTACAATCACACTTCTCTGGAAGATTATAAGATTTCAGATCAGTTTTAAGGGGGATCAAGCCGATCCTTAGGGCAAGTATCTCATCATGTAAAACAGATGAATTCTCATATATTATTATGTCATCTATAGCCATTATGGGGACTTCCGTCAGAATTATCCTTCTAAGCGTGTTCGCTAAGGCAACGCTTATACCCTCAACTATAAAATTAGCCGTTAATTCATCCCTCTTGAGCATTATTACGCGCATAACCTACCTCTTCCACAAAAAATCTATACTCTTCTACCCCTGCGTCCACCAGGCCGCCTGCACCCATCATGCGGCAGCGGAGTAACTTCCTCTATGCGGCCAATCATCTTAAAGCCCGCCCTTGCGAGAGCTCTTATAGCCGCCTGAGCACCTGGGCCGGGTGTTCTAGGCCCTATACCCCCTGGGGCGCGAACTTTTATGTGAATGGCATTTATGCCTTTATCTTTAGCTACCTGCGCCGCATATGCGGCAGCCCTCATAGCAGCATATGGTGAGGACTCCTGCCTATCAGCCTTAACGAACATTCCTCCAGAGGCTCTGGCAATCGTCTCCGCTCCAGAGAGATCCGTTATATGAACTATTGTATTGTTATATGAGCTATATATGTGGGCCACACCCCATCTTAACTCTTCCTTCTTACCGCTCATCCTTTAAAGCCTCCATTAACCCCTGTTTTCGGGGGCGGATGCCGCCTCTATACTCAGCCTTAAGGGGTGATTGGGGTCGTTAAGCGGGCTTATTGGGGCATATGTTATTGACTCCTCCTCAGCCTTCTTAACAAGATAGCCCGGCGAGTATACTATTCTGCCATTGACGGCTATATGACCATGAACTATGAGCTGACGGGCCTGATATGGGGTTTTAGCTAATCCCTTCCTAAAGACTATTGTTTGGAGCCTCCTTTCCAAAATATTTTCTACGGTTATGTCTAGGACGTCATCTAGCACGGCGCCCTCAGGCAACACCCCCAAGCGCTTTAATTTCCCTAGAAGCTGGCTCTCCAACTTAGCTCTTTTATCAATTGGCATGCTGAGCAGAGACCTCGCCATACCTCTAATCTTCGAGAGCATTGTTTTGGCGCACCAAAGCTCACGCTTATTTCTCAAGCCATACTGCCCAAGCAGGATAAGCTCGCCCTTTAAAACATCGCTCCTCCATGGATTTCTCGGAGACTCATATTTTTTCTTCGGCTTCTTCGGATCTCCCATAAAAGGTCACCTAACTTTCTTCTTAGAGACACCAACAGTCTTGCCAGCTCTACCAGTCGTCCTAGTCTTCTGCCCACGCACCTTAAGGCCATAGGCGTGGCGGTATCCTCGCCATGACCATAGCGCCTTCTCCCGCTCTATATCAGCTTTAACCGTTAAATCGATATCCGATGTGATTAGGTGTTTATCTTCGCCAGTCTCAAGATCCTTTCGGCGGTTGGAGAGCCAGCTTGGTAGGCCGCTTCTAGATAAGTTCTTAATCATCTTTTCCATTTCCTCAATCTTTTCACTTGGCAGAAAACCTATCCTAGCGGTGGGCGGGACGCCAACTTTATGCGCTATTATTCCAGCCAGCCTCAAGCCTACGCCCTTAATATCACTTATAGCATCCACTACCGTTTTCGATCCATCCAAATCTTTATCGACCAAGCGCACTATATGCTTAAACTCCGCCACCATGTATTAACCTTCCAGAGATTCAGCAATTAACTAAGGATTCCACATGGTTATTTAAGCCTATCGCTCCATCCAATATTCACTGAAATAGATTTTCTTAGCGACCATCTTCTTGCATGCCGAAAGGCATTTAATTTCGTGAGTTAGGTAAAATTGTTGGAAATGATCAGTGGGGAAAATATATATCTTGTTGGTGCGGTGCGATGATACTTTTAATGGCTTCAAGGACCGATGCTGCCGGGCTGAATATAGCAGGTAAACTCATCGAAAAATTCGGGTTTAGGAAGAGCGAAGAGAAAATTCTCGGATACCCGGCATATGTGAAGGATCTGAGAAGATCTGAGGAGACTAAGCTCGTCCTGGTTGAAGAAGATCTAGTTAACATGCAGAGCATACCACTTTTAAGCGGCTTGAGGATGATCATTTTCATATCCAGGCATAGCAGTAAGAGCGGGACCCCAACATTATCAGTTCATACGCCGGGAAACATTGGCGAAGCAGCCCTCGGCGGGATACCGAGAAAAGTTTCCATTTCGCCGGCAAGCGCGATGAAGGCTGCCTTAATTGAGATGAAGGCTGCTAGGGATGAGATGGGGTTGGCCTATGAGGTTTCCTACGAATGCACGCACCACGGGCCGTCCCTAAACGTGCCAGCTATGTTCGTTGAGCTTGGAAGTACACCTGAGCAGTGGAGAGATCAGAGGGCTGCTGAGGCGGTTGCTAGGGGAGCTATGGCTGCTGCCGAGAATGAGATAATTTATCCTGCGGCCCTGGGGATAGGTGGGCAACACTATAATGAAAAGTTCACCCGCATAGCATTGACTAGCGATACAGCCTTTGGACACATGATACCAAAATACGCCCTACACGAGGTTAACGAAGACATTATTAGGCAATGCATTGAGATGACTGTTGAGAGGGTCGATAAAATTATTGTGGACTGGAAGGGGATAAAAGGTGAAGATAAGCAACCCCTATTAGAAATACTTAAGAAAATAGGTTTAAGGATTGAGAGAGTCTAATTATTACTGCCAATCAGGCCGCTTCACTTTAATCTTCACTTCTAAAGTAGAAGCCTCTAAATGAGCCTTTAATAGCAGCTCCGGCAGAACATCTGGCAGGAAGACCCCAGCATTTAGGGCCAAGTTCCTGGCCTCAATAAAAGCCTTATTAATGAGGAATGCGGTTGTTTCAGGTATTGGATAGGCGGAATTTATGGCTAGGTTAAGCGCCTCCAAATAGGCCTCACAAATATCCTTTCTATATTCTTCAAGGTTTAATTTTAAGTCTCTCTCAGAGAGGATGACGCCCTCATCATATATGGCTTTTAGGGTTAAGCCAAGCTCTATGGGTTTTATACCGAGCTTTGAGAGGGCGGCTGCCAAGCTCTCATTTATAACGTCGCCCTTCCTCGTAACAACTGTGTCCCTAGCAACCCACACACTACCACTCTCTATGCGCGTCGGTATACCAACGGCATTAAGTTGGCTAATTATTGGTCCAGGCGGCAGGCCAGTGTTACCAGCCGGGACAATTATGTCCTCGGTGGCCACATCGCCAGCCTTAGCGGGCACCTTAACCTTACTTCTTTCGAGGAGAAACGCCAGCTTAAATGGGTTATAGTTTGTGAAGATGTAAATGTTGGATCCCTGCATGTGTTCCCAAAGCTTCTCTAAAGAGGGGTCATCCTTAATTTCCTTGAGGGCGCGCTTAACCAGCGTGTTCTTATAAACCTTTATGTTTGCCACGTCCCTAAGCTTGCTTCTTATCTCCTGGAGCTGCTGAGCCCTAACTTTATGTAGGCTTGTAACGCCCAAAACGCGGTATTTACTTAGGAGAGCCTTTATCTCCTTAACTTTCTCGGCCTTCTCAGCAAGCGAGTTACGGACTTGTGCCAGCAATATTAATCCTCCTCAAGCTTAACCTTTATTGACGGGCCCATCGTCGCCTTAACATAAATTGAAGACACATTTTTTATCCCCCTTTTAAGCTTTCCTTCGACCCTCCTTAAGACTGCGTCAATATTGTCGGCAAGATCCTCATCACTCATATCCTCTGTACCAATACGGCAACTTAAGACTGGCTGCCCTCTAGTCCTAACCATGATGAGCCTCCTATGCCGCTCGATCTCCTTCTCCATATCAGCCGCCGGGGGCACAGGCGTAGGCATCTTCCCTCTAGGACCTAGGATGGCGCCGAAGACCCTGCCGATAATTGGCATCAATGGGGCAGTAGCAATAAAGATGTCAAAGGACCTCGCCAGCTGCCTCTGCTTCTTCTTATTACCAGCCATACCCTCAATATCCTCCTTCTCTAAGACCATGTCCGCGCCAGCCTTCTTAGCTTTAAGGGCTGCATCACCGGTGGCGAAGACACATATATTAATCTTCTTCCCTATTGGATGGGGCAGCTCAATTAGTTCCTGGATTCTGTTTTCTGGCTTGCTTAGGTCTACATCTCGAAGGTTGATGATGAGCTCAAATGATTGCTTAAAGTTCCTTCTCGGGGTATTTGCACGCATCTCCTTGATTGCCTCTAATATATGTTTTCTTCCTACGGGCATAAGTCAACCTCCTAGACACCAGAAAACTGCTATTTCGCCTTCTCCGCCTCCCTGATTAGCTCACCATATTTTCCCTCATCAATCTCCCTTAGAACGATCTTCGGGTCCTTCCCCTCAACGGTAACACCCATAGTGACGCAACTGCCAATAATCTCCTTAACAGCCGCCTTTAAATTTTTTGCTAAAAGTTTACTCTGCTTTAACTTTGCAATCTTAATTGCCTGACTCATCGTAAGGTTACCAACCTTCTCGACGTTTGGCTTACTTGAACCCTTAGCTACATTAATCTCCCTAAGGATTAGGGCGGCCGTAGTCGGTATACCAACCTCAACCTCAAAAGCCTTTGTCTCCGGATCAATAATCACTTTAACCGGAACTTTCATGCCAGCATATTCTTTAGTCAACTCATTTATCTTATTAACTACCGCAACAACATTCACGCCGAGGGGGCCGATTGCTGGCCCTATAGGTGGGCCGGCGGTGGCCTTTCCGCCCTCAACGATAAATTCAGCAACTTTCTTTTCAGCCGGCATGGCTTCACGACCCCTTTGACACTAGCCTAACGTAATCCGCATGCACTGTAACTGGCAGGGTGAAGGAGGCTTCAAGCAACTCTATTGTCACCTCCTCTTTACTCTTATCTATATCTGTGACCCTCGCCCTCATGCCCCTGAGCGGCCCACTAACGACTTCCACAATATCATTAATGTCCAACTCGTCAATCACGGATTTAACCGTAATATATTTTTCTATCTCCGAAAGGGGTAATGTTCCCGGAACCCTAGATTTAATATGTTTAATGTTCATGGACGCTTGGTCGACTATGTGCGGGCCCTCAGCCTCAACAACTATGTACCCCTTCAGGTTTTCCGGCACAAGTATCGCTCTTACGGGAATATTATTTGCTTCGATGCGCCCGGCCATTATCCTCGCAACATTAAGCTCCTGGCCAACAGTTGTACTTAGGGTGAAAAATCTTGCTTCTCCTTTTTCGCTCAACCTCTTCACACACCTAACGGTCTAAGGAAGCTTGCGAGGAAATAGACTATGAAGCCTATTGCGCCGACCACAAGTATGCCTAGAAAACATATTTTTATGGATAGCCAAAGCTCATCTCTACTCGGCTTCCTAGCGAGCCTAAGTAGCCTTAAACTAGCCCTTAGGAATGAACGTAAACCCAAATTTTCCACCACATCCCAATATATAAATGCCAGTAGCCGTCGAAAATAGATGCTTACACAAACTTAAATTTTTCTACATATGTATTTATAAGAAGATGCTTTCAGTCCATCTCTTAAAAGGGCCCATGTGGGATAATGCCTGATTGAGGATGCGCGTCCAGATGGCATAGAATTTATAGAGAGAAGTCTCAGTATTAATTGTATGTCATCAGTCGAGGTGGCTATAAAGGTCTTTCGCCAGCTTGAGGGGGAGGACTTAAGGGTACTGGCAACCATAGAAGTCGATTTAAGCCACCACAGGTTCGTTCCAGAGAAGGATATTCTTAGGTTAAGCGGCTTACCTGAGAAGGAGGTTAAGTATCGGCTTGAAAGGTTAACTGATCTTGGACTAATATATCGATGGGTAGAATCTTACGTCGGTTATATGCTGAATACGGCTGGATACGACTGCCTAGCCTTAAACGCCCTCGTCAAGGCTGGGATACTTAATTCGCTTGGCAGCCCCCTCGGCGTAGGTAAGGAGTCGGATGTATATGATGCTTTAACCCAGAGCGGGGAGAGAGCCGCAGTAAAATTCCATCGCCTAGGTAGAACAAGCTTCCGCCAGACAAGAAGATTGAGGGTTTATGTGCTTGAGAAGAGGCACATAACTTGGCTCTATCAGTCAAGGTTGGCGGCTGAGAGGGAGTTTGAGGCTCTTAAGTTAGTTTATCCATGCGGTGTATCAGTGCCAAAGCCCATCGCTCAGAATAGGCATGTGGTCGTTATGGGCATGATAGAGGGCGATTGCCTCTTCCGCTTTAGCAGCTTACCGGACCCAGAATCGATTCTGGATGAAATCATAGAGAATGTAAGGCTAGCTTACATCAAAGCCGGTGTGGTTCACGGAGATCTGAGCGAATATAATGTCATTATATCTCCAAGCTGGCACACATTAATAATAGATTGGCCCCAATTTGTAAGATCCAACCACCCAGGCGCCGAGATGCTTCTAAGAAGGGATATCTCAAATATAATAAAGTTTTTCGGGAGGAAATATGGTGTTGTTAGAAATTTAAGCGATTTATTGGAGCAAGTGAAGAGTCCCATTGGGCTGAATAAAAAATAATTGAACTACATACTATATAAATATAGTACTTTTCCTCTAATAATTTATTGATGGTGGAATCGGAAAGGGCGAGGAAATTAATTGTTGGTGTCGATCCGGGGCTTAATTGTGGCTTAGCTATATTATTGCTTGATGGAAGCCCCCTTCTGCTCGAAAGCCATAGGGAGTGGCCCCTTGAGAGGATTATTGAGAGGATTAGGGAGTTCGGCGAGCCCACCATAATCTCGAGTGATGTATCACCCGCGCCCAACCTCCTTAAGACGCTCTCGAGGAAACTGAATGCCATACTCTTTGAGCCAGCTATCCCTATGAGTTCTGAGGAGAAGCAGAGGTTGTCTAACGCTTATGCTGAGCGCTATGACATTAAACCTCGGAATGCCCATGAGGTGGATGCATTAGCCGCGGCCATTAAAGCCTACCACTATTATAGGAATAAGTTTGAGCAGGTTGAGGCTAAGCTTAGGGAGCTTGAATGTAACCTTCCCCCAAACCACATTAAGGATCTTGTCGCCAGGGGATACAGTATAGCCAATGCAATAAAGGTTCTAAGCGGGGATATTAAGCGCGAGCATATAATTATAGAGGGGGTTTCTAGAGGAAGGGAGGAGCTTAAGGAAACGATTAGAAGGCTAACAGAGAAGCTTATGCTTGAAAGGGAAAGGAGTAGGCTTCTGAGAGCCGCGAATAGGGAGCTCCAGTTGAGGATAAAGAGGCTTGGGGCTGAGATCGAGTCCTTGAAGGCAAGCTTGGAGAGAGTTCGCAGCGAGGAGACTGCTAAAATAAGGCGCGAGAGGGAGTATCAGCGCCTCCTTGAGGAGATAAGAGTCTTAAGGAATAAAGTGGCTGAGCAGGAGGCGCAGATAGAATCTTATAAGCAGATGCTCGGCCAAATTCGGCACTTGGATGAGGGGGGTGTTAAGGAGGGGCTAACTCTTTTAAAGCCAATAGAGTCCTTTACTGAGGAGGGGCTTGAGAAGGCCTTTAAACTATATAATATTAAGGTTGGGGACATGGTCTTCATACTTGACCCGAGCGGTGGGGGACCAGCAACAGCTAAAAGTCTAGTGATGAGGGGTATTAGGGCCGCTGTTGTTAGGGGGAGAATGTCGCATCATGCCCTAGAAGTTTTTGAGGAATATTACGTGCCAGTTATTTCTGCGGATAAAGTGAACGTTATGTGGATTGATGGACTACCATATGCGGATCAAGAAGAGATTAAGAAGATTATTAAGAGCGGTGAAACCCTTAGATCCACAGATGACCTTCAGATGTTAAAGTCGATTATAGATGACCACTTAAGGGAGGTTAAGGGGGAGGATAAAGTATAAGACCAGCTGGAAGATTGAGAATATTGGTGGCATATTATGGTTCAGGAATTTATTGAGATTGATGACATCGGAACATTTAGGCTTGTTGCGGAGCACGCCCCACTCATAATACGTAGAGACCCATACCTATTCGCGCAATACTTTTCGGCCATGATCTACATAAATATAGCAAAGCTGGATGAGAGGGAGGTCAGAAAGCTCTTTGACCTAATACGTGGAAAGATGGTGGTTGTAAAGAGCCTTGTAAGGGCATCATCAATATCAGACTTTCTGGAGAAGGTAGGTGGGAAGGAGACTACATCCCAAAACCCTTAAAGTCATATCCCCTCTCTAAGGACCTTTTCAAACTCTTTAAAATTCCTAACAATTATGTCGGAGTGCTCTATGATCCATGGACTTGGATTCCTGATCTTACAGATAAGCATAGTCTTTTTGCCCCTAAGCTTGGCATAAAATAGCTCCATGCATGTCCCAGCCGACAGCCTCGGCAGATAAGCGACGAGAGCATCACACCTTTCGATATCCTCAAGATCCCTTTTAATGAAGTCTCTCGGCGGGACGCGGCTCCACCAAAGTGAATCTAATGGCGCCTTATAGAGGATCCTCTCGCGCCTCCATGGGTCGATCGGCTCATAACCATACTTTATGAGGAGGCTGCTTATCCTATCTCTATAAGACTGCCTATCCTCCATCCCCTGAATCGGCCCGGAGATAAAAACCCTCTTAGCCATCAAGCCACTGCCACGCAACATGTTCAATTTTAAATTAATATACGTTTATACGTTAATTTTAAATTTTGAGTGGAACCATAATATGGTTAAAGGTTGTTGGGTGAAATCAGTATGGTTAATGTTGAGGGCTATGAGGTCCGTGAGGGATTATATTATACAAGGGAGTGGGCTTGGGTTAAAATCGAAGATAAGAAGGCTAGGATTGGGATAACCGACTATGCGCAAAAACAATTACGTGAAATAGTTTTCGTTGAACTGCCAAGTGTTGGAACAGAAATTAATAAGGGGGACCCATACGGGACAATAGAGTCCGTTAAAGCGGTGTCCGATCTAGTGGCGCCATTAACTGGAAAAGTCGTCGAGGTTAATGAGAAGGTTACTGAGGACCCAGGAATAGTTAACCGCGATCCATATGGAGATGGATGGATGATAATCATAGAACCGACGAAGCTGAATGAAGAGCTAAAGGAATTAATGATCTTTGAGAAGGCCGTGGAGTGGTACAGAGAGCAAGCTAAGAAGTAGCCTAAGAAAGAGAGATGAAAGGAATGCCGAGAAGAATAGTTATTTTAGGGGCTCATGCAGCCGGGTGCGACGCCGCGGCGGCCGCTAGGCTAACCGATAGGAAAGCTGAGATAATAATGTTTACAAACGAGAGGTATGCTGGATACTCACGCTGTGGATTACCATTCGTCATAGGTGGGCATATAAAGAGCTTCCAAGACCTCATAGTGTTTCCACCCTCATACTTTAAGATGAATAAGATTGACCTTAGAACGGAGACCAATGTCACTGGCATAGATGTGAAGGCTAAAACCGTCAGCGTTCAGTATAAGGATGGGCGCGGGGAAACAATCCAATATGATAGCCTAATAATTGCTGCTGGCGCGAGGTCTGTTATCCCGCCTATCAAGGGTAGGGAGAAGCAGGGAGTCTACACCCTAAGAACAATTGAGGATGGAGAAAGAATACTTGAGGCTCTTAAAAACGCTAAGTCCGCGGTAGTTGTTGGAGCTGGGTTAATCGGCCTGGAGATAGCCGTGGCCTTCGTTGAGCGCGGGATAAAGACAACAGTCATAGAGCTGCTGCCACAGGTTCTGCCGGCAATGCTCGACAAAGATGTGGCGGACATGGTTCAGAAGGAGCTTGAGGCTAGGGGAATCAAGATAATTACTGGGAGGTCTGTCGATGAAATTCTAGGCGTAGACAAGGTTACCGGAGTGATGGTTGCTGGAGAGCAGATCCAAGCCGATATGGTTGTAGTCGCTACTGGCGTCAGGGGGAACGTTGAGCTTGCCGAGAAGGCTGGGATATCTCTAGGCGAGACTAGGCTGATTAAGGTTAACATGCGCATGGAGACAAATATTAAGGATGTTTACGCATGCGGGGACTGCGTTGAGTCAATTCACCTAATCACTAGGCGGCCAACGGTCAGCCAGCTCGGCACAACCGCTGTGAGGCAGGCTAGGGTTGCTGGAACAAATGCTGCTGGCGGATACGCGGTGTTTCCTGGCGTCTTGGGGGCGGCGGTAACAAAGCTATTTGACTTAGAGATAGGCGCGGTTGGGCTGACAGAAGCCTTCGCCGAGAGGGCTGGCATAGAGACAGTCTCGATGGTGTTGGGTGGGAAGACTAGGGCATCATATTATCCTGGGGCCCTACCGATAACCGTTAAGCTTGTCGTTGATAAGGAGACTGAGAAGGTTATTGGTGCGCAGATCATTGGCGGTGAGGGGGTAGCCCCGAGGATTAATGCGCTATCCTATGCTATAATGAGTGAGATTACGCTGAGGGAGCTAGCGAAGGCCGAGACATGCTATGCGCCGCCACTATCAGAGACATGGGATCCAATAACTCTGACAGCTCAGGCGCTGATCAGGAAGATGAAGCCCAGATAAACTGCGGGAAATAATTTCCCCTTTTTTCTTCCCCTCCTTTCTGTCTGTATTTTCCGCAACATACACAGCATCATATAGCTGTCTTTGCCTAATTTCTTCTCGAAGGAGGGTGTGTAATATAGAATGAGGAGGGGGTTCTCTAGAAGTAGGAGGGGAATGATTGGTGTAGAAGCCTATGGGGTAATCACTATTCTGATAGCCCGCCCTACTGATTCCGGTGATAAAAGCTAATTATGCGGTGCACCCTTAAGATCTGCAAGATGAAGGCGAAAACTCCATAAGCAGATGCAGTTATAACCTTTCCGTTGGAGGTCTGAAGGGTTTTGAGAGATATATGGGATGATGTTGAGGCTGGGCTTGGCAGCCCCGGTAGGATAAGGATTTTAAGGGCTCTGCTTAAGAAGCCTGGGGAATGCTTCACCAAGTATGCTCTTGAGAGACTTACAGGCCTTAAACCCATAGATGTTAGAAGGGATTTAAGGGTTCTTGTGGGTTTAGGCTGGGTTAAGGAGAACCCATATGATCCAAAAACATATGAGATAAATATGGATAATGAGGTTGTTAAGGTTATAGCTGATTTCTTTAGGAGGCTGCAGAGCGCATAGCTGCCTGATACCCCTCCCCCCAATGGTACGTTGCCGAATAAATAGTTTCATCTCATTTATCTTTTGTGGTGTTATGTTATGGAGGCTGTGGGCGTCTGCTGGAGGAGGGGCGGTTGGGTCTTCAGCGTCTATAAGCGGGGTGGAGATAAATATCCAACCTTGAAGGCTAGGAGGCTGAGGGGTTAATGGCGACGGAGGACATTGAGAGAATTAGGGGTGTTGGATCAGCAACAGCATCTAAGCTTAGGGCTGCTGGCTTCACAACAGTTGAGGCCTTAGCGGTTACACCCGCTAGGGAGGTTGCTGAGAAGTCCGGCTTAGGCGAGGATCAGGCATTCAGAATATGTGAAGAAGCCCGCAGATTAATGAACTTCGGTTTCATAAAGGCTGTTGACCTGTGGGAGAAGCGCAGAAGCATGCTAAGGTGCACAACAGGCTCCAGAAGGCTTGATGAGATTTTAGGCGGCGGTGTTGAAACTCAAGCCATAACCGAGCTTATAGGCGATTATGGCGTTGGTAAAACGCAGATATGCATGACTCTCTCAGTTACGGCTCAGCTTCCAAGGGAAAAAGGCGGTCTTGAGGGGGGCATCATATATATTGATACTGAGGGAACATTCAGCCCGGAAAGGGTCTACCAGATAGCCGTCAGCAGGGGTTTGGATGGTAAGGCTATTCTGGGCGGGATAACCTTGGCTAGGGCTTATACAAGCGACCACCAATGCCTCCTAATAGACCACTTGTTTAAGAAGTGCCCTGAGGAGAACGCTAGGCTTGTCGTGGTCGACAGCATGATAAGCCACTTCAGAGGCGAATATATTGGCAGAGACGAGCTATCGCAGAGACAGCAGAAGCTAAACCAGTACCTACATAAGCTGCTTAGGCTCTCAGAAGCATACAACCTAGCGGTCGTCATAACAAATCAGGTTCAGGCTAACCCAGCCCAATTCTACGGCAATCCCGAGCAGCCTACAGGCGGACATGTTATGGCTCATGCATGCACGCATAGGGTTAGGCTGAGAAGGGGTAAGGGTGGAACAAGAGTTGCGACAATAATAGACTCACCCTATCTACCAGAGGGCAAAGCCGCTTTCAGGATAACTGAGAGGGGCATAGAGGACGCTGAGGGAGAAGTCTTAGAAGAGGAGGAAGAATAGGCGAAAGATTTTAACTGCAGCAAAGCAAAATATAAAGTGTTAACAGGTGGTGTTACTGTTGTCCAGCGAGAAGCTAGCGGAGTTCCTGAGAGGTGGGAAGGATTGGGCCAGGATGAGGACAAGCGTTCCAGGGGTATTCGTCCTTAAGCTGCCGGCTTATAGGGGTTCGCCTAGCAGGCTGGCTATTGAGCTTAACCCGGTAGGTGAGGATGGAAGCCCAAAGAAGAGGCGCGGGTTAGTGTTAAGGTCTCAGGCTGAGCTCGACGAGTATAGGGAGCTGTTCCAGTATGAGAAGCTCGCCAAGCTCATGGAGATGCTTGAGGCGGTTAACCCTAAGGCTGAAGAGGCTAAGCGTAGGAGGGGTGAGGAAGTAATAGAGTTATAGAGCTGTAGCCTATGCATACGCATGCGGCTGGGTCTGCCGGGGAGCCGAAGTATATTGAGCATCCGCTTGTATGGCCCAACATCTTAGAGTTCAGGCTCTACCAGAAGCGCATAGCCGACGCAGCGTCCGAGAGGAACACTCTTGTAATCCTGCCTACAGCGCTTGGGAAGACGGTGATATCGGCGCTTGCAGCCGCAAACATATTATATAATTACAGGGACTTTAAGGTTCTCGTTATGGCGCCAACCAGACCTCTATGCCCCT
>JAWAZE010000015.1:0-1405 GCA_038817885.1 Bathyarchaeia archaeon
AACAACTATATCTGCTATTACATCTTTTTCGTGAGCCCCCTCTGCTACAACTCTTATCTTAGCCGTCATTGGGTAAAACCAAGCTCTTAAAGGTCCGCCTGCAGTATCAAGAGTGACTTCTGAAGCATTTTCAGGGGGCCAGAGGCCAAGTCTAATAGCCAGGTTTATTGGAATTAGAAGTTGGGGTGTAGGGGCTTCATAGCCGCTATTAAGGAGGGCTATAGCTTCAACTATTTTCTCAGCAACTACAATTTTAAGTCTCAGCCTTACTGCCATTAACAGGCACCCTAATTCTGCCAACCCGTCCAATACGTTTAAAGAGGATTCGTCCAACTCGAATTTTCTCTTCAGATGGCAAGCTTTACACCACAATGAAAAGAGATTATCGCCCTTATATACTTTTGTAAGGGCTATAAACTATTTATGGATGAATAGACAGAAAACTTTTATATGCTGGTGGAGAACGTATCTACAAGAATTTTTCACATAGTTTTCTTTACTTACGATTCGTCGGCATATGTACATTTTTATGACTGTAATTTTAGATGTAAAGGATGCTTAAGGAAACTATCCATATGGGATTGCCATTTACCTAGTGATGTTGCTTTTAGATTAAAATTTAGAGGCTTCCTCACGCTAGAGGGACTAAATAATGTTATAGTGGAGTTAATCTCTAAGTATGGTATGAAGAGGGCTGTTTTAGGTGGTGGTGAGCCAACCACAGATCCGAATTTAGCTAAAATTCTTAGAGTACTTAAGGGTCTAAACTTAGATATCGCGGTTTTAACCAATGCTTACACAATAAATGAGAACGTTATGGAGGAATTCGTGGATCCACACGTAACTGTTACAGTTAGTATTAAAAGTATCGATCCAGTAAAGCATGAGGCGTATACAGGTTTTCCACCGAAGCCCGTTCTTGACAACCTCATTAAAATGCATGATTTGAATGTAAAGTTGCTTATTGAGACCATAGCTATTCCAGGGTTTAATGATGAGCATGATATAGGCGAGCTGGCAAGATTTATAGCATTAGTAGATAAAAGCATACCTATGATCATAGATTCATTCATACCGGTTCCGGGAGCTCCATGGAGGAGAACAACGCTGTCTGAGCTAGAGAGGTCTGAAAAGGCAGCGTCAATATATCTAGATAATGTTTATGGGAGAGGAAAGGTTATAGTTGAGGGACTTAAAGGAGAGGTCTACTTAATATTCCCTGAACTCTAAAATCTCATTATTACCATTTGCGCATTAGCCAGGTCCGAAGGCCGCTTGCTCCTATTTTGAACGGTTATTAAATGCTCTTGTTTGCAACATAAGTTCGGCGACCCTCATGTCCTCAGGCGTATTAACGTTCACAACAGCTTCTATATCTTCTACAACCAAGATTTCTTCTTCAAGC
>JAWAZE010000015.1:1502-35065 GCA_038817885.1 Bathyarchaeia archaeon
TTACTCCTATTTTGAACGGTTATTAAATGCTCTTGTTTGCAACATAAGTTCGGCGACCCTCATGTCCTCAGGCGTATTAACGTTCACAACAGCTTCTATATCTTCTACAACCAAGATTTCTTCTTCAAGCTCCCCCACCGTTTCCCTCACTTTCACTCCATCAACCATATTTACGCCCACTGGAACAAGCTCCCTCCCATTAACATTGAAAATAAAGTCTGTGCTCAACCCAATCTTCTTATAGATTTCTAGCGGAGCCGCGACTGTTAAGGCGGGCTTTTTACACTTCTCATAACTTGTTATCACTTTATTTATGAACTCACTTGTAATTAAAGGAAGATCTGCACATACGGCTAAAACGGCTCCAAGTTTTAGCTTTATAATGGCATATCTTAAATCTAAACAAAAGCCTCTTCCAGGAGTTTGCAAGACAGCTAATCCTTGCCCCTTTGCAAAGGCCGCAGTTTTAGGCGTGTATCTGCTTACCGCCACAATTATGCGATTAACCCTGCTAGTTCCCTTTAGAACATCTATAACATATTTGATCATAGGCTCGCCGCATATTTTTATCAGGGGCTTTTCCCCTTTAGGCTTCAGCCTTAGACCCCTACCACCAGCCATTATCAAAGCGGTCACATACATTTAGTCATCACCAAAATTGTTAAAAGGGAGCTTAATCTAGCAATCTCGTTTCCGGCTCCAAAGACGTCGCCCGTCACCCCTCTAAAATGTCTATTTGAGATTTTAGTGAGGAGGAGAGCCATAATTATGCTTGCAGTTATGGCGGCGAATCCCATAATATTGAGGAGCGAAAGTGTTATACAAAATGTGATGAGTAATGCCGCCATCAGCCTGAGGCTTCGATGCCTACTGTGCATGGCTTGGATGAAATATGTGTTCATCCCTTCATGCGCGGATTTTCCAAGCCAAGCCATGATGACCATAGTAAGCTTAGCTAAAGATTCTGAGGCTGTTAGGCTTTGGATAACAAGGCTTTGATTGAGTTTTGCTATGCAGATGCTTGTTGCCAAGAATATTGTGAAGCCAAGCGTAAATCCACCTACGCCGGTCTGCTGGTCATGCATCACTCTGATTTTATCCTCTGCTGATCCATGATACATTAATCCGTCTCCAAAGTCGAGTAATCCGTCAGCATGATGAAGACCTGTGATCAGTAAAATAAAACCCATCGTTAAGATTCCAGTAAGCAGAGGATCAAGAAAGATGTTGAGGAGCCAGGCGAATGCCCCCGCCAATAACCCAATAAATGCGCCTACTAGTGGAAATAGATACATGCATTTTGCCGCCTCAATTACGCAGTTTTGATCCATACCCACCGGAATTATCGTGAGGAAAGCTATCAGATTTTTTATCTCCCTGAGCATTGGCAATCACTCTGACATACTAGCTTCTCATAATTTCTCTCTATTTCTTTGAGCAAGATCTCCCCCGTTATTAATCCGCCTGACTTAACCATAGCCGCTACAGCGGCCCCTCCCGCACCGACCCCCTCTTTGACGACACCTTTCTCGTAAGCTCTTAGGCCCTCAAATCTAGAATGGCTGAAGTTTAAGTCTGCTGCTAATATAGGAATGTCCCAAATTTGAGCGATTATTCCCTTTAAATCAGATGTTTTATCAGCTATGATCCAGCGGGTTGTTCCAATAGCTAAGTTGTCCAGAACGCTAGGATCCAACGCTTTAACGATAGCCAGTATAGCGCCCATTTGGGTCCCACCAGCCATCAAGACTGGTACCCTCTGCGCAGCCCCAAGGATTAATCCAGCGAAGGCGGGCATCATTGGATCTCCAATACATGATATCGCCTTTATAGGATCCTTTGCTAGGGCGCCAACCTTCACGTTTGCGGCCCTCAACCCCTCTTCAACAACTTTAACCTTGAGCTCATGTGGATTGTTTGGCATGCTGCTACTGACTTTTCCTTTAGCATCCACCCCCATACTTAGTAGAACGCCGAGCGCCGTTGTTGTGCCGCCCGGAACACTCTCCCCAATAACCAAATAATCAGCTATTTTAGAGATGTTTTCTCCGGCGATCTTAGCCCTTTGCATAATTTCCCCCACTTTTTCCACGGCCTTTCCCCCTCTAATGTCACCTCCAGGCTCTCCCCCCAAGTCTAAGAATGGTATATGTGGCCTTACCCTAAGTCCGCTGGCCACAATAAGCGCGGGTATATCTGCCAACTTTAAAGCCGACATAGTGATTAATGCTGGTGTCGGTATTCCTTCAGGTGTTACTGGCACCCCCTCTATGCATTTGCATCTTCCGAGCAGCAAGAGCTCGACATCCGCTGGTGGTGTATAATCAGTCAACTCAGGTTTCCTTCCGGCGGCTGATATTCCGGGGATCTTCGCCGTCTCCGTATTCCCAATCACGCAGATAAACAGCGGTTTCATGCCTTCTAGTCTCTTTAAAAGCGCTTCGCCCTTGATCTCCTCATGAAATAGTATAATATCGTGTATCTTTTTCATATCTTTTAAACCCCCTTTTCCTCAACCCTAAACCTCAAAATATCTAAGAGCCAGTACCTCCAGTAACCTTCCCTCCTAACCCTTTTACTTTCTAGTATCTTTATGCGCTTCTTAAAGATCGGTCCGTCTATAACGAACGTATGATACTCGCCGTACTCACCGCATAAGTCAAAATCGCTCTCTTTTCTAAGCTTCTGTAAGTCATTTAAGAAGTTTAAATCGACTTCCCTCCCCAACCACTCTTCCCCAAATAAATCAGCCTTAACATTAACCACTATTGCCTTGAAGCCCGCATCTATAAAGTCCCTTAAAACTCGCTCGGGATCCATGCCCCAAAGTGGCTCTAATGGTATGATGCCGGCTTCATTACATACCCGATTAACCCAATCTAAGTGCTCTTTAACATGTATATCTCCGAAAACCGCGCCCTCTATGCCCATTCTCTTCAGCTCAATTAAAGTAGCCTTAAATATCTCTTCATATGCATCCCAAGTAGTCTCTCTTTGAATTATGGGAATTCCGACTGCCTGAGATTGCGCAGCGATAAGCTCTGGGTTTAATCCATGACTCATACATCTTCTATCTTTAGAAATGAAGTTTAAAAGATAAGAAACCTTAAAACCGTTTAATGCTGCCTTATAAAGTGCTAAGCAGCTGTCTTTTCCACCACTCCATGAAGCGACTACATGAAGCATAAAGTATGGCCCCTGGACATTAAATTGGATATGCGCCGCACGTTCGACAATAGGTGGCTTTCTTGGCGACATTTGATTTGCAGTAAGGACACAATTTGCCACCCAACTTAGTTGGGCGGGGAACCCCTATAACTAACCTATAAATTTCGTAATAGAATAGCTGCTCTTTATCCCTGACTATGACGTTATCTTTCTCAAAATATTCGCGTCTCTTAATCTCAAACTCTTCATCAGAGATTTTATAGTTAAAAAGGGCTGGAAGGATTGCTGTTCCAGAACCACATTCAATGGGCGTTTTATCCCTCCATAAGATCTCGCTTGGTAAGATCCCCTCAAAGGCTTTGCGGAGAATCCATTTCCCATAAATTTTCCCCATCTCACTCCGAACTTTATATGTCGAGTCGATTTTCATAGCGAATGATTTAAAATCTGGGTCAAGAAACGGAAGTTTCACTTCTAATCCTAAGGCCTTTGCCAACAATATCGATGAAAAGCTCATTGTGCTCCATAGCTTTTGTAATTCTAAGTCAAGCCTTCTCCTATCGATGTTAAAAAGGAAACTGTATCCAGCGAATAGTTCATCACATCCATCTCCAGTCATAACGGTGCTTGCTCCATGCTCCTTAGCCACGTTTAAGCCCACATAAATTACTACGCTGTTACGTATTTCCATGGGATCAAACGACCTTAAAATTTTAATAGTCTCTTTAATGCCCTCATATAGCTCGCTCTCACTAAAATAATAGACGATGTGTTTAAGCCGCAATTTAGAGGAGACTAAACTTGCATAGGTAATATCGGGTGCTGGTGCCTCCTCAAACCCGATGGTAAAAGCCTTTAAAGAGCCGAATTTTGACGCTATGGCTGCTAAAATACTTGTGTCTAATCCTCCAGATAGAAGTATTCCTTCGGATAAGTTTCTTTTCACCGCTCTCTCTAATAGGAGCCGGAGCTCAGAATATATTCTGTCAATCTCGCTCACGAAATCTCAGCCTCCAGATTGCTGAGCAGAAATAAGAGTTCATTATAGTCTCTGACGAACACTGCACCATTATCCTGTAATTCTATTAAGCGTTTGCACGCTTCTCCCTTAGTAAAATCTCTCCTCTCAATCGGCTCCTCATTTACAACATATACCTTTACCCCCCTCCTTAGGGCTTCTTTAGCAACCTCCAGGTTTCTTATGTTGCCATAACCGAAGGGGACAGCCGCAATTATAATAACATCTGCTTTGCTCGCCATTTCTAGGTTCACTTTATAATTCTCATCAGTTATTGGTGAAAACGGAGCTTCGCTCACAACCGGTATCTTCAGCATTTGAGCAGTTTCATAATCTGTATCTAAGACGTTTAGAACTCCAGCGGTAACCCTGTAGCCTCTTTCTACCAAAGTCTTCATTAAAGGACTTCCAGTTCCAGCCCCGCATATTAGATGAACAGAAATATTTCTCTTTAAGGGCACAGATGATTTAATTGTTGAAATAGGTATGACGTAAAGGGAGTTTGTGAGTGGATGCTTCTTTACAATAACGTCTACTTGGAAAACTCTCTTGATGTTTTCACTAGATAATACCTCATCTACTCTCCCTATAGCGACTATTTTCCCATCCTTTAACAAAATTGCATAGTCACAGTAGCGCGCAGCCAAGTTAAAGTCATGGAAAACCGCGAGCACAACCAACCCATTTTTCACGCAAGTTTCTTTTAAAAGATCCATTATTTCCAGCTGGTTGTTAATGTCTAGGTGGGTAGTAGGCTCATCCAGCAATAAAACTTTCGGCTCCTGGGCTAATGCTCGCGCAATCATGACCCGCTGCCTTTCCCCACCGCTCAATTCATTTATTTTCCTCTCGGCCAGATGCCAAGTATTCGTTTGCTCCATCGCTTTCTTGGCTATTTCTAAATCTTTTTCACTTTCAACAAACTTTAGCCGGCTGATGTGGGGATGCCTGCCCATGAGAACAATCTCTAGAACGGTGAAATCGAAGTCTAAGTTAGAATCTTGAGACACAACCGCAATATTTTTTGCTACTTCTCTACTCTTCATGCTATAAATTTCCATCTCATTTAGGTATACGGCTCCCACCCTTGGTCTCAGTGACTTACTAATAACTCTCAATAGCGTTGTTTTACCAGAACCATTTGGTCCGAGTAAGCCCACAAATTCTCCAGATCTAATTGAGAAGCTAACATTTTCTAATACCTTAGTAGACTCATAATAGCAATCAACTCCGCAAACTCTTAAAGTCACCACCCCAGCATCTTCCCCCTCACATAGCGATTCTTCCGCTCTTCATCAGTAAGTAAATGAAGAAGGGGGCGCCCAACATAGCTGTTATGATTCCGGTTGGAAGTACAATTGGTCTTAATATTGTTCTAGCAACAGTGTCACAAAGCACTAGAAGGGAGGCGCCGACTAGCGCTGAGGAAGGAATTAATATGCGGTGATCAGGTCCTACCAAAATCCTCATCATGTGGGGCACTATTAACCCAACGAAGCCTATAATACCGCTTATCGAGACGGCAACTGCTGTTATTAGTGAACTTATAATTAACATTCGCTTCTTTAGTTTTTCAACGTCAACCCCTAATTGTTTTGCCTGCTCATCGCCTAAAAGCATTACATTTAGGTCCCTTGCGAGTATATAAATCAATATGAAGCCAAGCAGTACTACTGGAGCTGCTATATTAACGTACTCCCACCTACTCATTGGGAACCCTCCGAAAAGCCAGCTGAACGCGGCATGCGCACTCTCATCGGCTAGAGCTAATAAAACAGAAATTAGCGAAGAAAAGAAGCTGCTCACCGCTATCCCAGCCAGCAACAACCTTAGAGTAGGAAGCCCTGAACCAGATCTCGCTATGCCATAAACAAGAAATAGCGTTAACGTACCGCATATAAAAGCCATTAATGGTATCGCATAAAATGCGCCTAAAGGTGAAAGCCCAACACCTAAGACTATTACTAGCGCAGCACCAAATCCGGCACCGGAAGCCACTCCAAGTACATAGGGATCAGCCATCGGATTCCTAAATATGCATTGAAAAACAACCCCAGCAACCGATAAAGCAATACCTACCAAAACGGCTGAAAAGACCCGCGGGAGCCTAAGCTGGAGTATTATGCTTTCTTCCAATGGGGTCAAATCTTCATTAACTATACTACCTATTACTGGAATTTGACGCAATATGATTCCTAAGGATTTTTTTATGCTTATTTGGGTCGGACCAATAGAGGATGCTAAAGCCATAGAGAATAATAGGCAGAGAAAAAGAAAAAGGATTATAGATGTCCATTTCGCGTATCTTTTCAGATACTTGACTTTAATTTCGCTATCCTTATCGCGCATTGGTGGGCACCCTTCACTCTCTTATAGGCAAGAGCCGCACAAACCCCGGCGAAGATCACCACTATGATTATTAATGATGTCAGAAATAACCAAAGTGGAATTGATTGTTCCCAGAAAGGCGGCGGCTTTGGTGGCGGTGGTGGCTGTATAACTTCTCCCATTAAAGCAAAGTAACTTAAATGTGTGACCATAGTCTCAATGTATTTTTCGTTCTTATTTATGGCGCTGTTTAAGGCGGTCCATGATCCTCTTTCGCTTTCCCATCTATAAATTTTGAGGGAATCCTCGCTAACATTTAATTTCTGAAGTTGACCTTCAGTATAGTGAATTCTTACGGCGAATACTAGACCCTCTGGAACGCTACAACCAATATCCATATAATTTCCAATTAATGTTTTATTAGAGGGAATAGCTGGTCCAGTTTTTGATATAGTGGCCGTTAAAGTGCAGTTGCTAGCAGCTTTAATTACGAAGATATCGATGTTCATTGGGCCGGAGATCCTAAAAGACTGAGTTCCCGTTTTTAATAATGTCGCATTAACTAAAAATGTAAATACTTTTGCCTCGCCAAAGATCTCTGGATGTAGAACCTTAGCTAAAGCCTCTAAACCATCAACTATACGTGGTCCAGGTCTAATAAATAAGTTCTCGTCGAGCAGGTACACGGCGCCGTTAGCAACAGCAGATATCTTATCCCAACCAGGGCGCTTTCTAATATCTTCAAGCGTAGCATAATGCATTGCGCCATAGAGACTTATAATTACACCAGGGTTTCTATTAATGACTTCCTCATCGGTCGTCTGAACCCATTCAACTTGCGCGTCGCCAAATACATTAATGCCTCCTGCAAGTTCAATTAATTGATGACCCCACGTATTTGGACCAAACGTCCAGGGCGGGGGATACCAGGATTCAATGTAGACCTTTGGCTTCACCGCAACATTACTAACCTTGCTCTTAACCTCATTAATCCTCTGGCTTAGAATCGATGCTAAAACTTCCGCCTCCCGAGATTTGCTAGTAGCATTTCCAATCAACCTTATATCTTTGATAATATCTTCCAAAGTTTTAGGAGCGAGCGCTATAACCGTTAAGCCTAGCTTGGAAAGTGTTTCTACAGTCGGATCCCAGGGCCCCCAATGGTAATAAAGTACGAGGTCTGGATTTAAGGCCGTAATCTCCTCCGGATCAGGCATGTACACTTTACTAATTTTCTGATTAGCAACAGCTTCTGGCGGGTAATCAGAATATTTGTCCACACCTATTATCCTATCGCCCAGGCCGAGCGCGTACAATATTTCAGTATTAGAAGGACCTATAGATACGATCCTCTCAGAACTCGTTATAATAACGGTTCTGCCGAGGTCATCGACAACGGTTATAGGGGGTGAAGCCGCAGCGGTAATTTTTATGAAGCTGGCGATAATCATTATAATTAGACCCATTATTGCCGCTTTTCTCATAATCTTCACCTTAGTTGGATGGATTATCTATCCATTTTATAAATTTTTCTCAATGTTTAAATTAATATTTATATAAAGTGAGCGGTTGGGGTTGGGGCTTGTCGCTAGTTAAATATCTTGAAGAGAGGGGGATTTCCTTGAAGGATCTCATTGACACAGCTTTGGAGTTATTTGTTCCTCATCCTGGCGTAGAAACTAGAGAGAAGGCTGCAAAAATACTTGAGGAGGAATTTGCGGATACTCTATCGGACGTGAACGTTTCCTGCTTGATTGTTGCGTGCTTCCGTGCGGAGGAAGATGCGAGAGCAGGCTTAATTCCAGGCTTATCGAAGGAGAGGTTTATGGGGCGCCCAGGACTCGTAGCAGATGAACTATTAGGGATGACCATAGCCTCCTATATTGCTGGAGCAAGGGGAGTCTTTGAGTTTATAAGGTTCGATCAAACCAAACCCGGAATTTTGAAGAAGCTAGGACCTATAGTTAACGATGCGATCGGAGGATTAGTTGCTGGTGTGTCATCTAATATGTACACGCGTGCCCTAAGAGAGCATACTAAGTATGCTGATGACTTGATGCGTGAAAGATAGTATATATTGCGTAAATCTTTAGAAGACTAAAAGAAGATCCCGCGATTATATTTTTACCTACCTTTAATCGCTCCCGCTTCTAAGTCTCATAATAACATAAGTAAAAATTTGAGGGGTATGGTTACTAGAGTTATAAATAGGAGCGTTGTGAGCTCCATTATGTGTAAAGCCCGATAAATGCTCTCAGGCGAAAGCACACTCTTTCCTTCGCCCAGAATATAGTGGCCTGGCTTCTCAAGCTGAACCGTTAAAGCACCGGCCATGGCTGACATAGGCCACCCCGCATTTATGCTTTCAGTCTTATTTTTATCTCTTTGCAATGTTCTCCAAGCTGATTTCCAATCTTCATTTAAAAACCATGCTGCTAAAACCATTAAAAGCGCCGTGAGTCTAGCTGGAACGTAATTGGCTAAACTATCCAGTTTAGCTGAAAACCAGCCAATATTGATATGCTCCGGATCTTTATATCCAACCATAGAATCTAAAGTATTAATAGCTCGGAATGCAACGGCTCCCGGAACGTCTAGTAGGGTGAAATAGAAAAATGGAGAAGTTATTCCATCAACCGTGCTCTCAGCTATAGACTCAATGGCTGCTGAGATTATGTGCTGTGAGTCAAGTCTAGTTGGATCTCTTCTAACAATATAGGGTAATAAGCATCTCGCTTGTTCAATATTTCCGGTTTTGATAAATTTAGCTATTGGGAGCGTATATTGTTTCATACATTTTATAGCGAATGTCGGCTTTAATATTAAAGCGCCTAGAATGATATAAGCTATCTGACCGAAGTAAATCCGAACATATAAAAGCATAAAGTAAATTGGGAGTGAGAAAAATGCTATGACGAAGAAAGCTATTAAAGCCCCATTTATTCTTTCAGTTATCGCGCCTTTGCCCTTGATCTTCTTTTTAAGGAAGAATATGATTTTGCCCATCCAGACGGTGGGGTGAATTCTATTTGGGGGCTCTCCAAAGATGATGTCGAGAACGACCGCCAGGAACAATATCATTAAGTGATCAACAAGCGATGAAAAATCCATTTAAATTCCTCACTAAGTATTTTTGAAGTCAACGTATTTGTAATACCTTCCTTAAACTCGCTAAGAACTTTTCATTATCCTCTCTCGTCCTTATAGATATTCTGACATAATATTCGTCGAGACCTGTGAATGAGCTGCAATCTCTGAGCAGTATGCCGTGCAAAAGCATCCTCTCTTTAAGTTGCATAGCAGTTAATCCTGACCGCCTTATGTCCATAAATATGAAGTTTGCATCCGGCGGGAAGACTTTAAGGCCTTTAATTCCTTCAAGTTCGCTTAAAAGAAACTCTTTCTCTTCACTAATTAATCTCTGGGTCCTCTTGAGATGTTCTTGATCTTCAAGGGCGCTTATCGCAGCAACCTGGGCGAGACAACTAATATTCCAAGGGACTTTGGCCCTGGATAGCATATCAATCATGTCTTCATGGGCAATTCCATAACCAATCCTAAGTCCGGCTAGTCCAAAAGCTTTCGTAAGCGACCTTAAAATGAATAAATTCTGGTAATTTTTTATTTCTCTGGCTAATGAGTAATATCTTCTCTCATCTACGAATTCTATAAAAGCTTCGTCGATGAAAACTAGGATATTGCTCCTTAATGATGCCTCAATAATTTTAAGGACGACATCTTGTGGTGTTAAGATGCTTGTGGGATTATTTGGATTGCATAAGAAGATCACCTTTACCTGTTGAGTCATTTTCTTTAAGAGGCGGTTAACGTTAACTCTAAAGTCCCAGTCTAATTTTATGAAGATTGGCTTACCGCCAGCTTTCCTCACAGCAACCTCATATTCTCCGAATGTTGGCACAAGAATTAGAGCTGAATCACCTTTTTCTATAAATGTCTCACAAAATAAATGGATGAGTTCTGTAGAACCATTCCCCACAATAACATTATCTGCTTTAATTCCACTTATATAATTGGAAATAGTCTCTCTTAACTCAATATAATCTGGATCTGGATAGTAAGGAATTTGCCAAAGACTTTTATAAATCGCCTCTATAACCCTCTTAGAGGGACCTAAAGGGTTCACATTGCTGCTAAAGTCCAGAATTCCTTTAACTTCTATATTATACCTTCTCGCAACCCTCCAAACATCTCCACCATGCACGCATGGTACAAGATCCCTAATGTTCTCTTTAACTAACTCTGTAATGCATTTTTTACTCATGTCTCCACCCCTTTTATAATTTAATTTTCCGTCCTTTTCATCAAATTAAGTCAAGTGATTATCGCATAAACATACATGTTTAATTATATCTTTATCAAGGTGTTTTAGAGCGCCGCAGTAAATACTAACTAAACAGCTTTCACTAAGACAAAATTATTAATTCTAATAAGGTAAATAAATTTCATGGTGTTCGGCAGTGTCTAGATTATGTCGATTGCTTGGCTTTGTGATTTTAATATTAGTGTTCTGGGCGTATTAGGATCGCTCTATCTTTTGGGCTTAAGGCTGTTACAACCTCCCTTGTTCAAGATATGATAGGGAACACTATATGGCATGTAGCAGGCTCGAACATGACGGCTTATGAGGGTATCAAGGTTATGAACAGATGGCTCAACGAATTATCTTCACTCTCAGATAAAACCGTTCCTAATACTCTTAATCTACAGCCTAATATTAATATGAATATTGATCGTAATGAGTAAAAGCCGCTATATAAAATGACTAAACTGAACACTCGCGATTTCCTATATTCTTTTAAAATTTTTAAATAATTACAATGAAGCATACGGATGCGATGTTTATGGTTCAGGGTTTGCGGCTTTTCAAGAGTCTAGCTGGAGCCCATGGGCCAGCGTGAAGTCATGTCTCATATGGAATATAACTCTACCACTAAAAAATGACATGCCAAAATTGCTAGAAATACTTTAATTAATGCTTAATTATATGTAATTTTGGTGCCCCAGCGCGGAGAGCCGGAGGTCGCGGGTTCAAATCCCGCCGGGTCCGCCAATAAATTATGGACCCGTGGTCTAGCCAGGATCATGACGTCGGCCTGCGGAGCTGGGGCATAATTTTAAAATGTTATCGTTTTATGCATGGCCAGCCGTCTTTAAGTAAAGGGGGTTCTGCTAACTTTTGAAGTAGTTGTGTGGGGTTCGTGGCTGAAATCGCGAAGTTAATAGGGATGGAAAGCAAAGTTTATTAGTTTCTCCTCTGTTGTTTATTTTGCCATAGAGCTCCAATATGCGAATGGAAACTTTATATAACTCTGAGTTTAAGTTTATGGTCTAGTGGGAGGGTCTTAAGGGATTGATTGGCCCAGAAGAAGCTTTCATCATATTTAAATCGTTTATTGAGGAGAAAGGGTTTGTTAGACAGCATCTTGACTCCTATAATGAATTTATAGAGCATGGTCTTCAGGAAATAGTTAACGAGATTGGTGAGATAGAAATAGAGGTTCCTGAAAAACCATATAAGATAAGGTTTGGTAAAGTTTTTATTGCGCGTGAGACGGAGAATGGGGTTATATATGGTCCTTATATTACTGAGGTTGATGGCACGCGCCATGAAATTTATCCGATGGAGGCTCGATTAAGAAACCTGACTTACGCTATGCCAGTTTCAGTTGAAATAATTACCGTTGTTGGTGGTAAAGAGGTAGATAAAGAGATCGTATATATAGGCGATATACCCACCATGCTTAAATCTAAATACTGCCACCTATATGGCTTGTCAGAGGAAGAGCTTATTGCTCATGGTGAGGATCCATTAGATCCCGGAGGCTATTTTATAATTAATGGCTCTGAAAGAGTTATTGTTGCGCTTGAGGATCTTGCTCCTAACCGTATTCTCGTGGATGTTGAGACTAAGGGATCAACGCCAATTTATAGAGCCAAGATATTCTCGACAACGGTTGGTTTTAGAGCTAGAATAGAGATGCGCATGAAGCCAAGTGGCGCACTAAGTGTTTCTATACCTGGCGTTTCATCCGAAATACCCTTTGTTGTTCTAATGAGAGCTCTTGGACTTGAATCAGACAAAGAGATAGCTGAAGCCGTCTCGATAGATAAGGATATTCAGGCTGAGCTGGAGCCATCATTCGAGGAGGCTGCTGAGGTAACCACTGTTGAAGACGCTTTGCTCTATATTGGGAATAGAGTCGCGCATGGCCAAGTTAAAAGCTATCGGCTGCAGAGAGCTGAGATAATTTTGGATAGAATAGTTATGCCGCACGTTGGGAGATCACCCAATAAGAGAATCGAAAAAGCGTACCTGCTCGCTGAGATGGCTGCCAAGATCATCGAATTAAAGTTAGGTAGGCGGAAACCAGATGATAAAGACCACGTGAAGAATAAAAGGTTAAAGCTCGCTGGCCCCCTCCTTGCCGATTTATTCCGTGCAGCCCTCAGGAACCTTTGTCGTGATATTAAATATCAGCTTGAGAGAATGGGCTTAAAAAAGCGCATAGTAAGCATCTCTGTTGCTGTTAGGCCCGGCATAATAACTGAAAAGCTACAGCATGCGCTTGCGACCGGAAATTGGGGGCGTGGCAGGGTTGGCATAACGCAGCTCCTTGATAGAACCAACTTAATATCAACATATAGCCATCTCAGAAGAGTCCAGTCGCCATTAAGTCGAGGTCAGCCCAATTTTGAGGCAAGGGATCTACACGCAACTCACTGGGGGAGATTCTGCCCAAACGAGACCCCTGAAGGCGCGAATTGTGGGCTTGTCAAGAACCTTGCTCTCTCCGCATTGCTCTCAATTGGTATTGACACGGATAAAGTGAAGCGGGAACTATATAGGCGGGGCGTCACCCCCTTACTTGAAGCCGACGAGAATTTAAAGAGGGCCGGCGCGAAGGTCTTCGTGAATGGTACTTCAATAGGCTATTGCAGTAACCCAGAAGCTTTAGTTGAAAGTTTAAGGAGGGCTAGGAGAAAAGGTGAAATCTCGCATGAAATTAATGTTGCGTACTTTGATGAAAGGTATGGTGTTAGCGGACGTGAAGTTTACGTTAACTGCGATGAGGGAAGAATACGTAGGCCACTGATTATCGTTGAGAATTGTGTGCCCAAACTGAAGAGGGAGCATGTGGAGAAAATAATTTCAAAGGAGTGGGTTTGGAGCGATCTAATAAAGAATGGTATAATTGAGTATTTAGATGCCGAGGAGGAAGAGAACGCCTATATAGCGCTTTACCCAGAAGAGGTGACCCAAGAACACACTCACCTCGAGTTAACGCCCTACACTATCCTCGGGATATGTGCTTCATTAATACCATACGCAGAGCATAATCAGTCCCCACGCAACTCCTATGAATCAGCCATGGCAAAACAGGCCCTTGGAGTCTATGCGTCAAACTTCCCATTAAGGGTTGACTCAAGAGCCCATATACTACATTATCCGCAGAAACCCCTTGTTAAAACCAAATCAATGGATATAATCGGATACGATCTTCACCCCTCTGGGCAAAATTGTATTGTCGCAGTCCTTTCCTATGAAGGATATAACATGGAGGATGCAATAATTATTAATAAGGCTTCGATAGAACGTGGTTTGGCCCGCTCAACCTTCTATAGGCTTTATGAGGCTGAGTGCCGTCAGTATCTTGGAGGATTAAGAGATAAGCTGGCTATACCGGAGCCTGGGACGAGAGGTTATCGCGGTGAACAGTATTATCGCTTTCTTGAACCTGATGGAATAGTTAGTCTCGAAGCTGAGGTTTCAGGTGGGGATATATTAATAGGTAAGATAAGCCCGCCAAGGTTCTTAGAGGAGTATAAGGAATTTGAGGTCCGCGGCCCAACAATGAGGGACTCATCCGTGGAAATGAGACCCTCGGAGAAGGGTGTTGTCGACGCGGTCTTCATTATGGAGACTAATGAGGGGAATAAGCTGGTTAAAGTTAGGGTTAGGGATGAACGTATACCGGAGATAGGCGATAAATTTGCCTCAAGACATGGACAGAAGGGTGTTATAGGGATGATCGTCCCCCAAGAGGATATGCCTTTCTCAGTAGATGGGATCGTCCCAGATATAATAATTAATCCGCATGCTATTCCATCGAGGATGACAATAGGCCAGTTTTTAGAGTCTATGGCGGGGAAAATAGCTGCCCTCAAGGGAGAATTTGTTGACGGAACACCATTTATAGGGGAGAAAAGAGGTGAAATTTTAAAGCGCATGCTAGTTAATTTAGGCTTTAGTTATAGTGGGCACGATGTCTTTTATGATGGTATGACCGGAGAAAAGTATGTGGCAGATATATTTGTTGGGATTGTCTACTATCAAAAGCTGCATCACATGGTTGCTGACAAGATACACGCGAGGGCTAGAGGCCAAGTCCAGATGCTAACTAGGCAGCCTACTGAGGGGAGGGCTAGGGGCGGTGGACTACGTTTTGGAGAGATGGAGAGAGACTGCCTAATTGGTCATGGAGCAGCGCTGCTCCTCCAAGATAGGCTCCTTGAGGAATCGGATAAATATACGCTTTATGTTTGCGAGAACTGCGGTTTTATAGCCTATTACGACATAAGACAGCGGAAGTACGTATGCCACCTATGCGGCGATAGGGCTAAAATTTCTACAGTCGTAGTTTCCTACGCGTTTAAACTCTTGCTCCAAGAACTTATGAGTTTATGTATTGCACCAAGGCTCAGGTTAAAGGAGAGGACATAGAATGGCGCTAATTGAAGAAGTCTATAAAACAATAGATCACATTAAGTTCGGCATCCTCTCGCCCCAGGAAATCAGAAGAATGTCTGTTGTAGAGATTCAAACAGCTGATACTTATGACGAAGATGGAGCAGCAATCCCCTCCGGCCTCATGGATAGCCGCTTAGGCGTCTTGGAGCCCGGGCAGAGATGCAAAACATGTGGCAATACGTCGGTTAATTGCCCAGGACATTTCGGCCGCATAGAGCTTGCAGTACCGGTAATCCACGTAGAATTCGCTGAGGTAATCTATAATCTCTTACAGGTAATTTGTAGAAACTGCGGTCGCCTTCTTCTTCCAGAGAAGACGATAAAATCTTTAAAGGCTAGGATGGAAAGATTCAAAAAGATGCTTGGGGGTGTGCCCTCATTATTTTATGATAGGGTTTTTGAGGAGGCCAAAAAGTATCGTGAGTGCCCATGGTGTGGCGCAAAACAGTATAAGATAGAGTTTACAAAGCCAACGATCTTCCACGAATATACGGAGGAAGGCGGATCACAGCGCTTAAATGCAAGCATGATACGGGAAAGGTTTGATAGGATTATAGATGAGGACCTTGAACTACTAGGTTTTGATCCTAAATATGCCCGACCAGAATGGATGATTATACAAGTACTGCCAGTTCCGCCAGTATATGTCAGACCATCTATAACCCTCGAGTCGGGAATAAGATCGGAGGACGACCTGACACATAAGCTTGTCGATATAGTAAGAATAAATCAGAGATTGAAGGAAAACATCGAGGCTGGCGCGCCCACCCTAATAATACAAGATTTATCCGAGCTTTTAGAGTATCATGTTACAACATACTTTAATAATGAGACTTCCGGCATACCGCCCTCAAGGCATCGCGCTGGAAGAGCCCTTAAAACATTATCACAGCGCCTGAAAGGTAAGGAGGGCAGATTTAGAGGTAACCTTTCGGGCAAGAGAGTTGACTTTTCAGCCCGTACAGTCATCAGCCCAGACTCAAACTTAGATATAAATGAGGTTGGTGTTCCATTAAGCGTTGCTATGAGGTTAACTCTTCCAGAGAAGGTTACCCCATGGAATGTTGATAAGCTTCGCCAGCTCGTGAGGAATGGTCCGAATGTATATCCTGGAGCGCAGTATATTATTAGGCCAGACGGTAAGCGTATTAGGCTCGAATTCGTTGGCGACAAAGAGAAGCTTGCAGAGGCGCTTGAGCCGGGCTTTATCGTTGAAAGGCATCTTCAGGATGGTGATATAGTTATATTTAATAGGCAGCCCTCCCTTCACAGAATGTCTATAATGGCTCACTACGTTAAAGTGCTCCCCGGCAAGACTTTTAGGCTCCACTTATGTGTTTGCCCGCCATATAATGCGGACTTTGATGGGGATGAAATGAACCTTCATGTTCCGCAGAGCGAGGAGGCTCAGACGGAAGCCCGCCTATTAATGCAGGTTCAGGATCATATACTCTCGCCGAGGTTCGGTGGGCCTATAATAGGTGCCATAAGAGACTTTATTACAGCAGCCTATCTTTTAACGAGAAAAGAAACCCTCCTAAACAAGAAAGAAGTCTGCGAACTATTGGCTGCAGCTGGCTACGATGAGTCTCTACCCGAGCCTGCTGTTAAAGAGCCTGAGCCCCTATGGACTGGAAAGCAAATATTTAGTCTATTCCTGCCAAAGGGCTTTAATTATGCCCTTAAATCAAGTGTTTGTAGGAATTGTGGTGTGTGCTTGAAGGAAGAATGCCCATATGATGCTTATGTCGTCATTAAAAATGGTATTTTAGTTAAGGGCGTAATTGATAAGAACTCTATCGGTGCTGAAAAGTCTGAGAGCGTATTACATAGAATAATAAAGGATTATGGGACTGAGGCTGGCAGGAAATTCCTTAATCAATTGTGCCGCCTCCTTAATAGGTTCATAACTATGAGGGGCTTCACATACTCACTTGATGAACTTGATCTATCGGCTGAAGCTAAAAAGGAAATACGCCAAATAATAAGAAATTCTGAGAAGAAGATAGAATTATTAGTCAAAGCGTTGCATGAGGGGACTCTCGAGAGACTTCCAGGCCAGACTCTTGAGGACTCTTTTGAGCTCTATGTGATGAACGAGCTCGCTGAGGCGAGGGAGAAAGCTGGAAAGGTTGCAGAAGCGAACCTCAGCATGGAGAACTCTGGCATAATTATGACTAAAACGGGCGCTAGAGGAACAACTCTTAATATTGGTCAAATGACCGCGATGCTTGGGCAGCAGTCGGTTAGAGGAAAGCGTATTATACGTGGATATATGGAAAGAGCTCTACCATACTTCAAGATTGGGGATCCATCACCTAAGGCCAGGGGCTTCGTATACTCCTCCTATAGGGATGGTTTAGACCCAATTGAATTCTTCTTTCACGCGATGGGTGGACGTGAGGGTCTAGTGGACACCGCTGTGAGAACCCAGCAAAGCGGCTACATGCAGAGAAGACTAATTAATGCTCTTGAGCACCTACGTGTTGAATATGATGGGACGGTGAGAAATCCGCTGGGAGAAATAATCCAGTTTGTTTATGGCGAGGATGGTGTAGACCCCTCTAAGAGCGATCATGGGAAGGCCGTTAACATTAGTAGGCTTATTGAGCAAGTTAGACTTATGGTTGAGAGGGGAGAGCCGGCTCCAAGGGAATACATTGAGGAGCAGGCAAATAGAGTTAAGGAGGAGATTACGCCACTACTTGCGCGCGAACTTATAGAGGGTCTACTGGCTTCCGGCTTAAGTAAAGAGGGTGTGGATTTAACTGTTAAGCTGGCTGTTGAACGCTATAAGAAGGCGCTGGTTGAGCCTGGCGAGGCAGTTGGTGTTGTAGCGGCTCAATCTATTGGAGAACCGGGTACGCAGATGACCCTCAGGACTTTTCACTATGCTGGTGTAAGAGAGCAAAACGTAACTTTAGGGCTGCCACGCCTAATTGAAATTGTTGACGCTAGGAGGGAGCCGTCAACGCCAATAATGACAATTTACCTTGATGAAGAGCATAAGAAGAGCCGGGGGAAGGCGATGGAGGTTGCTCAAAAAATCCTATATACGACGATTAATAATATTTCGGAGGAAACTTATGTAGACCCTGAAACCGGCGCTCTTATAGTTAAGCTAAATGAGCGTAGCATGAGTGAGCGCGGTATAACTCTGGAGTATCTGAGCAAGACAATTAACATCCCGAACTGCTCAGTAAGATTTGAGGAGAACACGATGATCGTTGAACCAAAGAAGAAAATGGATGCGAAAAAACTGTTAAATAGGGTTATGTCCTATCATGTTAAGGGCATACCAGGGATAAAGAGGGTTTACGTGTCGGAAGAGGGTGGTGAGTGGGTTATAAGGACTGATGGGTCTAAATTACCTAGAGTTCTTGAGGTTATTGGCGTTGACCCAACGAAGACGACGACAAATAATATTCATGAGATAGAGAAGACTTTAGGTATAGAGGCCGCTAGGAACGCCATTATTGAGGAGGCTATGAACGTTTTACAGGAGCAGGGACTAGATGTCGATATTAGGCATATAATGCTTGTAGCCGATATGATGACCGTAACAGGCACGGTTAGACAAATAGGCCGCCATGGGGTTAGCGGTGAGAAGCCGAGCGTTTTAGCCAGAGCGGCCTTTGAGATAACTGTTCCGAATATTGTTGAGGCGGCAATTAGGGGCGAGATAGATCCACTTAAAGGTGTGACCGAGAACGTTATTATTGGCCAGACAATACCTGTTGGTACTGGAATAGTAGATATTTACATGACCGCCCCCTTCGGCGAGGGAGGTGAGCGAGAAAGTTGAGTAAACTTAGCAAGAGTGAAATAGATAAAGCTCTCAGCATATCCGTTAGGAGCGGAAAAGTTTTATTCGGCTCAAATACAGCTGTAAAGAGCGCTTTAACCGGCAGGGCTAGAATGATAGTGGTTGCCTCCAATTGCCCACAAACTATACATGAAAAAATTGAGCAGTATTGTAAATTATCCGGCATTCCATTACTTATATATCCTGGTTCCAATATAGATTTAGGTTCTGTATGCGGAAAACCTTTCGCAGTCGCCGCCCTTACTGTAAGGGATCCTGGAGATTCAAATATACTTGAGCTCGTAGGTGGTGAAAGTGTCTAAGGGTATTCGCCTTACAAATGAAGAACTAGAATATATGCGCCTCTTTGAGAGTATAACTGGCGCTATGGTAAGAGACTGCATAATAGATGATAAATTTGATAGAATAATCTTCGTGATTAAAGAGGGGGAAGCCGGAATAGCGATAGGCAAGGGCGGAAGAAATATAGCCCTCCTTGAAAAAATTACTGGAAAAAAATATGAGGTGGTGGAGTTCTCCGAGGATCCTGTACAATTCTTAAAGAATATTTTGAAGCCAGCAAATGTTAAGGAGGTTCGAATAACTAAGAAGCCTGATGGAAGTGTGATAGCCGTCGTCTCAGTGGACGGAAAGGATAAGGGTGTCGCCATAGGGAAGAATGGACGGAACGCCGAGAAAGCGAGAGTTCTTGCAAAGCGCTATTTTAATATAAATACTGTCTTAATAGTTTAGGGCTGACGAAACATTTATAATTAAGGAATATTTGGCAGATGTATGAAGATGTGAGGTAAGAGTATGGCAAAGAAGCCTAGGGGGGAGTTCGCGGCAAGAAAACTTAGGCTGAGGAGAAAGAAGCTACGCTGGAAGAATAGATACTATAAAAGGCGTATGCTTATGCTAGATGTGAAAGCGGATCCCCTTGAAGGCGCTCCAATGGCCCGTGGAATAGTTCTAGAGAAGGTTGGTAGGGAGAGTAAGCAGCCAAACAGCGCTATAAGGAAGTGCGTGAGGGTCCAGCTAATAAAAAATGGTAAGGTTGTAACGGCTTTCCTACCGGGTGACGGAGCACTAAATGTTGTTGATGAGCATGATGAGGTTATTATTGCTGGCATAGGCGGCTCAAGGGGCCGCTCAATGGGGGATATACCTGGGGTTAGATGGAAGGTTGTGACCGTTAATGGAATAGCCCTGCAGGATTTGATCACTGGCAAGAAGGAGAAGCCTAGGCGTTAAAGAACTAAGCACTAATCTAACTGCTCTTCTAAAAGAGCCTCCATAATCTCCTTCTTCTCGCGGTCGCCTTCATATTCTATTGGAAGATGTCTCCTTAAGGATGGCATAAGAAAATGCAGTATTCTGCTCTCCTCGTCGTCCCATACTTCTATTATATCCTTTTTTATTTTTAGTTGCGCCTTCCCTTTTATAACCTCATATAACTCATTAAAGTGCTCGATTGCTTTGGATAAATATATTTCATCCCTGATTTTTAATGCATATATATCGAGTTCCTTCTCGGAGATAAGACCTCTCACGAGTTTAAAGACGTAGTTTACATTGGTCTTTATGTCGGTTATTAGGCCGTAACTACTCTCACTCTTTAAAAAGCTTCTCAAAAGCGTCTCAATAAGCTTATTTACACCGGCATCTTCATCAAATTCGCCCTCAACCCTTTTTCTCAGAGTTTTCTTTCTTTGTGATTGCATTAGAGTCCTCTCTGCTAAGGAGTTTTTATCAAAATATAATCTTTCACCTTTAAGGTAAAAATTTAACCAAGAAATATTTATCTGGGAATTTATTTCCATAATATTGCCTGGTTCACGATTTTTCGAGGTATTTTAAGTAAAGTCTCGCACTTCAGGTAATAATTGGCTCAATTATTTCTTGTAGTGAGATAAATTTAAAGCGGAAGAAAGTCATTTATCTTTCTTGGGATGATGAGGGAAGAGTCAAGGGACAATAAGCCTATGACCGAGAGTTACTCACCTGACCAATAACCTTGTTGAGGTCTTAGAGTTTTTGTTTAAAAGGGCTTCTCCCCATAGTTACAAATCAATTATGCGGTTCACGATAGTTTCTGGCTTGAAGATTTCTATATCCTCATATTTCTGTCCAACTCCAAGAAATAGTATTGGTTTCTTGGTTACATAGGCTATTGAGATCGCTGATCCCCCCTTAGCGTCGGCGTCCATCTTTGTCAGTATTGAACCAGTTATATTCACATACTTATTGAACTCCTCAGCCTGCATGAGGGCGTCATTTCCTGTAAGGGCGTCGCCGACAAATATTACCATATCTGGCTTAATAACGCGCACAATCTTCTCCATCTCAGCCATAAGATTCTTATTTGTCTGCATCCTTCCGGCGGTATCCACTAAAACAACATTTATCCCCCTTGCCTTAGCGTACTGAACGGCATCATAAGCCACAGCCGCCGCGTCTGAGCCATATTTATGCTTTATCATTAGAACACCCAACCTCTTGGCGTGCTGCTCAAGCTGCTCTATCGAGCCCGCCCTAAATGTATCGCTGCACGCTAATAGGATGGAGTAGCCCCTCTTAAGGAGAAGATTCGCTACTTTAGCTATGGTTGTAGTTTTTCCGGTCCCGTTCACCCCAACGAAAACGATTACGCATGGCTCCCTTAAGCCACGTTTCCTATCAATGATGCTAAATAAGTCCACTTTGTTCTGTGTTTTAAATAGATCTAAAAGTATGTCTCTTAATGTCTCTTTAACTATTTTGCGCTTATCCTCAAACCTGCCGACCTTTAAGCCAGAGATCCTCTTTTCCACTTCATTGCATATATGCTCCGCGACGACCAGCGCTACATCATTCTCTATAAGCGTCAGCTTCAGTTCCCAAAGTATCTCCTGAAATTTTTCTGGTCTAAGTTCAACCGTGGAGACTTTTTCTATAATTCCGCTTATCGCCTCACGCAGTCTCTCAAACATCACTTTTTCATCTCTGCCCTTCTGAGCATAGAAGTTAACTCTTGTAGTTTACTTTGCCCCTCCTGCATTCTAGATAGAACTTGGCTCAACTGCTGCTCTAATGCCACCTTAGCCTTGCTCAGCTCAGCTATTCTATTCGCTACATCCTCTTTAGCCTCTTTAAGCGGCTTCTCAATCGCTACCCCCGCACCTATCCCATACACGACTTTATCAGTGTCCTCAAGCCTAGCCTTAACATATGACCCACCGCCGATTGGAACAAAAATATAATCATAGCTCTTATTCTCGATACCCTCAAGAGCCATACTAGCCAAACTGAGCTCCGTCAGGGCTGCGTTGACGAGGTTCACTCTGGCTTGCAGTTGCTCAGCAGTGCTTTCAAGGAGCCTAATCTCAATTATTAGTCTCCTAATCTCCTCCTCAACATTTTCAGATTGTGCCGACATGAGAAGAGCACCCTAAAACTCTGCTTATATTAGCGCTTTCTCCTCAGCAATTTCCTCGATTTTCATGATCTTTATGTGGAAGCGCTTAACTTTATGTTTGCTTCCAATCAGCTTGTAGACTTCTTCTATAGCGTGCTCCGGCCTTAATGCTCTAACTTCTTTTCTAAATATTGTTTTAAAATTTGGCTTTGTTATTTTCCCAATCACCATATATGTTTTAATCCCGCTCATTCTTCACTGACCACCTTAAGAGCCTGACTTATTATGAATATTTCTGGGCCGGTTGTTAATGAACCCGCAACCACAACTCGGCTGTTTCCTACAAGACCTGTACCTATATATGGTATCCCACAATTAACTGTGCCAACACTAATTTGAGTTCTTAATACCCCACTTAAAAGTTTTTCTTCCTCCGGCTTAAGTAGGGGGTGCGCTAAAACCCCCTTATTTGTTGCGACTGCAAGTGATCCGACATATGGTAATCCAGCTATCTCGCCCTGTAAAACTTCAACACCTAATGTATCAGATATTACCTTAATTTCGCTCCTTTTAAGCCTTGGATCGGCAACCGCGCCATAATCGTTCGCTAAGACTAGATTTCCGAAAGCTGTTTTCTTACTATTCTCCATGACAGTTATATTAATGTCTTCCCCTAAAGTCTTTAAGGCTGAGAGCTCCTCATCCCTCGTTATATGCGGTAATACAATTCCATAAGAGTTTGCGCATACGAGAGAACCTATAAGCACGGACCCGCCTATATTCGTCCTTACAACAGGCAACTTAAACCATTTTTCAATTTTCTTTATTGTGCTTTCTGGAAACTGGCTTGGCACGATAACTATCTTCTCTGTCACACGCATGAAAACACCTATGCTCGCGCTGCCAAATGCGTCTAGAAGGAAAAGCGGCATACTATTTTCCTTCGGCCAAGTAAACAGTTACAAGACCCTCTTTATCTTTTGTAACCTTTACCCTTATCTTACGGGGAGGCTTCTGAATCCCCCTACTCCAAATCTTCTCATTAACTTCACCTGCGACTCTTATTGACTCCTCCTCGACCTTCATGTGTCTCTTTACAAAGGTTTTGAGTAGATTTATAGCTCTTGGAGCCCTTTTTGTCCTAGGCCTGATCCAAGCCCTACTCAGCGGAACAATATAAATGCGCTCCTCTACTACTTCACCGCTCATCTCAGATTTCTTCTCCACTTCCTCCTCTTTACTCATAGAGTTCCCCCTAAGGCTTTATCTTAGTCCTCCTCCAATGCCTTTTAGGAAGCCTCCTAACCTTTCTTAGGGTCTTCACTATAACCCATGAGGGTATCGGCCTATTCTCCTTTTCAGCACTTATTAATCTAAGTTTTTTGGCCAACGGCTTATACTTAGCCATGCTTAAATCCTCCTTATCTGGATCTCCCTCTTACCAGATTGCATCCTCCTCAGAATCTCCTTTAACTGCTCATCGTCTATGGGTATCTGAAGGAGCCCGCGCTGAACAAGCTGGATGAGTTGTATTTCTAGCTGAGCGGCGAATTCCGGCTTTACCATCTTAAGGTTAGCTAATCTCTGCCTAGCCTCGGGAGTTAGTATTCTCCTGAGTATAGCTTGCTTCTCTAGTTCAGCTTTCTTCTGCGCCTCAATAGCCTCTTGCTCCTGAAGAAGCCTTTGTTGTAGCTCCGCCAGCTTCCGCCTCCTTATCTCCTCAAGCTCCATATCCTCATTCAAGCTCATCGGTGCGCACCCCCTAATACTTACTTAATGCCGGAATAGTTCTCTCCAGATCCCTTTTAATGTCCGCTGAAAGGGTGTCTAATATTTTTCTCCCCTCAGAGGTTATCACCCTGCCTTTTCCCTTAATTGTTTGCACTAGCCCAGCCTTCTCAAGCTGCTGGAGCGCTTTCCTAATTATTGAGCCGCTGCCCTTCGCCGTATGTTTTGGTTTGCTACCTCCATCCTTCCTGCCACCATACTCAGCCCTTAAGCGCTCCACCCCAATTGGTCCCAAAATATAAATTTTCCTAAGAAGAGAGGCGCATCTAATATACCACCAGTCTGGATTTTGGGGTGCGCGCTCAGCATGCGCTCCAGTTTTTATGTAGGCCGCCCACTCCGGCGGCTCTACAGCGTCGACATTTTCCTTTAGGTACTTCGCCAGCCTCTCAATTAATACTGATATAGGTACATCAAATGGTGTTGGCACTCTAATTCCCCGCAATTACTCTCTTTTCACTATTCTAAAAAGAGTCTTATAAATACTTGCTTGTTACTATTTCCTTTTTACTCACTTAGGGTGTTAGAGAGTAAATGCTTGCTTTTATTTTTTCTCCTTAAGGGTCTCCTCATGTATCTACCGCAATATAAGCATGTGATGACTATATGTGATTCTCTCCTTGGCTGTAGGCGGACGCGTGAACTAACTCCCGGAAAAATAAATCGTTTGCAGTGTCTACATATAAGCATTCGTTTCTCCTTCGGTATTCGGGCTTTTGCACGCATAGATATTTTCCTAGCAATCTCAACATATCTTTGCGATAAATTCGGTCTCTTATCCAGCATTTTAATTGCGAGATCAAACAACTGCTCAATGCGGCTTAAGGCTATTTCCCTAATCTTGCTCTTCATGCTATTCAACTCTTAAGTCCTTCTCCAGAAAGTCGTAAACGTTTTTAAGCGATATAATCCAGCTTAAATAGGAGTTTACTGAAGCCCTCAGAGCAGTTGTATCCCTTGCCTCAAAAGTTAACATAATATACTCGCCATCCCTTAAGACGTTAACTTTGGTACGGTACTTTAAAGTAACTTTAGTTTCCGGATGAATCGCCCTATAAATAACTTCAGCTTCCCTCTCGCTAGGATACTTTATGCGTAAGATAGCGTATGCTCCCCTAATCATATCATATATCCCACAGAATATGCGAAATTTTTATGCGCGGACCGATTTCAGTTTTACTTGGTAGGCAGAAAAACGATATAACTGCCCAGCAGTCTTCGCCAGCAGCCACATTCATATATGCTTCATACCCTAGCGTCTCAGCGCCCCCCTTAAGCATTGGTGTCCCAAAGAAGTCCGCGATGGATGACCTAAACTCCACTTCATCCAAACTCTTTTCCTCACCAGTTTCTAAGAACAAAAGGTTGATTTTCCTTTTAACCCACTCACGTGGTATATTAAACTCCCTCCGCAACTTTACCCCAGAAATATAGATGCGGGGAGGGGTCTCCGTAAACCCATCGTCGGTTATCCTAAAAAATCTTATTCTTCCAGGACCACCCTTCCACCTATCAACAACAATAAACTTATCAGAACCCATTTGAACAGTTTTTTCTGCAACTTCAATTAGACTCATTTTTCCACGGTTAACTCTAATAAGTCCCGGTATTGAGTAAGCTAAATCATTACATAGGCTTCTGATCCTTCTTGTGGGTCTATGAGAAGTTGTTATTAGAATCATAGTTAAAAAACTTTAATCTTTAGGTACCCTTTGTAGTGCGTTCAACAGTTATGCCAATCTTTGTTGCTGGAGTATATGCTCCACCAGCGAACTTAAGCCCGCATTTCCGGCACACCCATATGCCGACGCTCTCCCTGTACACGGTCTTAAATCCACATTGCGGGCAAGTGTGCTTCTTCTTCATTTCAGCAATTATACTAACCCAGCGCTTCCTAACCGACACTCCGTACCTGGCGCCGAACCCTCCAGCCGGACCGACTTTTTTAACCAAAGTTGCTCACCAAACTCCTTAACTCTTTGGCTTTTTCTTTAGCTATAGAAATGCTCTCTAAAATCTGTTGTGGTGTTAAAGCTCCCCGCCCTCCCTTCTGTATAGCGCATACTTTATTATCTTTATCAACGGTTATTGTTAATTTTGCGCTCATAACCTCTTCCTCTTCAAGCCATGGATCAACTATCATTTTATCACCCACATTTGCGAAGGTCACGGCGATCGGATAATTCCTTATTGGTAAAGGCATATATTCAGGAGTCTTCTTAACCTCGCCGCCCTCGACGACATAAACTGGCATTTTAGTATTCATTAGGGCTGCTAAAGCCACCAATGCTGATGCATCTATTAAGTTTCCATCGTGGTTGAGAATATATATGTCCACGAATATGACGTAGGCCTTTTTACCTGGAATAAGACAGAGTTTTTCTAAATCAATTGCCTGTGACTCACGTATCCCCCTATCAACCACTCTGGCGAGCTCAATAGCATCTTCATTTGGCGGTCCAGGCTCAAATTCTGGTGAGGCCAGCGGTACAAACTCTGAGTTAACAGTGAATACTCCCTCCTCAGGTCTATCAGAGAATGGCTCACCAACCTCAATCTTCACCCCGGCGATAACCTCCGTCTTGCCAAGAAGAACCTTTGCTGAGCCCTCAGCCCTCTCAATTATTCCCCTCTCTATCTTTATTGGTCGGTACTCTGTTAGACCCCTACCGTCAAGTCTCTTTCCAGAAGCTATCATTTGATATATTTGCCTTTGCCTTATTCGGGATGTTATGATTGAAGGCATGACTCAACCTCCTCCTTTATTGCCACATGCTTCGCCTTTAAGGCTTCCTTCTGCAACATATATATCTGCTTACATCCCTCAAGCGCAAGATTAAGCGCTTGATTAAACTCCTCAATAGTTAGGGTTCCATCCATCTGTAGAAGCGATATTAAGCCTAAGTTAGGCATGTATGCTACTGGCATATCAGCCTCGCCCTCCTTATCTTCTATGTCATTTAGATCTAGAACTAAAACTCCATCAACCTTCCCAGCCGCGCATGCTGCCACAAGATCCCTCATGGGTATCCCGGCATCAGCTAGCGCAAGGGCTGCAACCGTTGTACCAGCGCACCTCGTCCCTCCATCGGCCTGTAAAACTTCAATGAACACATCAATGGCTGTTCTCGGAAACTTCTCTAAGAATATTGCTGGCTCGAGGGCTTCTCTTACAACCTTAGAGAGTTCTATCTCACGTCTAGTAGGCGCTGGCGACTTACGCTCTTCAACAGAAAATGGTGCCATATGATATCTGCATCGTAGAATGGCTCTATCTGGAAGCGCTAGGTGGCGTGGGTGGAGTTCCCTTGGACCATAGACTGCTGCCAGTACTTTACTCTTCCCCTGCTCAATGTAAGCTGATCCGTCAGCATTGCTTAATACGCCAACCTCCATTTTTATCGGTCGGAGTTCGTTTGGCCTTCGCCCATCAACTCTTAAACCGTTCTCGTTAATTAACTTAGTCTTCCCGACTATGTTTTCGCCCCCTTCTCCCTCCTTATCATTTCAGCTATCCTATCAGTTAACCCTGATGTGTGAGCTTCCTGCGCTATCTTCTCGATTGCCAAGATAGCGAGCTTCTCGTGCTCTGGGGTTGGCCCAGAAACCAAAATTATGCCATTCTGCCCAACAGTTATCTTACACTCAGTTTCTCTTTTAAGAAGGTTTATCATTGAAGCCCTTCGGCCAATTATTCTCGGTATCTTTGCCGGAGACACCTTTACTATCTGCCCCTGCGTTATTTTTCCGAGACCTGGCTCACGTATCGTGAGTAATGGATCCATGGTTCTATCAAATGCTATAACCTTTGCTAAAATCAAATCTCCGACGTCAAGAAAACTCGTTAAATCATACTTTTGTTGTCTAAATGGTTTATTTATTGCGTCATTAACCCTTAAGAGAGCCTTATAGGGGGAGTTTACATCAACAATCCACCCATTGATGTTCACATCCTCGATCCTTCCAATAACCTGGTCACCTGGAGATGGAATATAGACGGCGTTTAAGGCGATGACTTGAACTGTCTTCCCTTGGTACTCAACAAGCCCCAACCTGCTCGCGTAAATCCTATTCCCACTCTTATAAGTGTTATTTCCGGAGATATAATCCCCTTCGGCTAAAAGATCTCCCGGGGTTACAATCTGCCTATTTTCGAAATAAAACATTATGAGAAAAACCTCCAAAATCTATATCCAACTTATTAATCTATTTGAGGATTTTAGCTTCAATATTCCCACGTGTCATCCCACCCATTTTTTCTAGGAATGGACCGTAAAAACCCGCTGGCATCTCTAAAATTACTGATAAGGATCCATCTGTCAGCCAATTTTCGTTCTTTATTGTACCGAAGGATTTAAGTGTTCCATATACTTTGCCCGCATACTCTGGTGGTATTTTAACTGCAACAGATATTTTTTCAATACTTATTGGTAGAATTGTGCGTATAGCCTTGATGGCTTCGTTAGCCTGCTCCTCAACGCTCTTAAATGGATCTACTGAGAAACCAATTTGTTCTAGGGCCTGCTCTATGCGCGTTGGTGGGTGTGGGAGTTTAGTCCTTGGGTCAACGGCATTATGTGATATAAAGTCGACTATTTGTTTACGCTTCTCCTCAATTAATTGTCTCCTCTGCTGAGCCGTTAACTGTAGTGTCCCCTTCTTAAGTATAATCTTCGCTATCTCTAGGGGATCCATTGTTCCGAAAGCCTCTTTAAGCTTCTTCTCCGAGGCCCTCAAACCCTTATTTGCGTCGGTAAATATTTCTTCAATCACTAATACCTCAGATATTGAAATAGATTTACCGCTACGAAAAGCTAACGCGGGGTCAGGTTTCACAAGTATCTCAAAGTTTTCTCCGCCTATATTTATGCGCGCAATGGTGTAGTTTCGGCTCATTGTCGCTCGCTACCCATTATCTCTTTTATGCGCTTTTCTATCTCCTCATCCGTTAGAAATTTAAACTTCTTAGTTGATACTGACACAATAGCCATTCTAATTCTGGGCTGTTCTCCTCTGGCCTGCATAGATTTAACTAGGCATTTAATGCCAAGATTTATGGCCTCGTCAAGTGTCATATCATCTCGGTACTCCTCTTTAAGTATGTTTTCAGCAGTTTCACGTCCTATCCCAATGGCAACCGCTTTATATGCCCTGTAGGTTCCGCTGGGGTCGGTGGTGAATAGCTGGCATCCGCCCTTATCAACTCCAGCGAAAATTATGGATACGCCGAATGGTCTAACTCCCCCATGCTGTGTGTACATCTGCTTTATGTCACCTATTCTTTTAGAAACCATTTCTACGTCAACTGGCTCATCATACATTAGCCTACTCGTCTGCGCAAATATTCTGGCCTCATCAATTAACACGCGGGCATCCGAGCTCAGCCCAACGACAGCTGCCCCAATGTGCTCATCAACTTCATATATTTTTTGAGTAAACTTCGGATTCTGTAGCTTCGACTCAATCTTCTCCTCAGCTCCAACCACGATGCCCTCCGGACATACTATGCCAATTATCGTTGAACCCCTATAAACTGTCTCCAACGCATATTCCACTTGGAAGAGGCGTCCATCTGGAGAGAACACTGTAATAGCTCTATCATACGCTCCTGGAACGGCGAATACAGACATTCCTATAACCTCCCCCTTCCCCTTACAGTCCTTCTCCCTTTGAGAATAGTGGGATAGAACTAAAAATCTTTGTATAGAATCCCACTATATATCTTTATCTCTATTTCTCACGGCTATAATAGTCTTCTCAGCCGTGGCTATACAGCTCAAAAGGTCGTCAATAGTCGATAAGAGGGTTGCCATATTTTCTCCACAATATTTTATGACCGTAATAACTTTCTTATCTACGTGCCTTGTATCTACTGTTAACCCTTCAGGGCACGTTAAGTTATCCGGTGAGACGCTCTTAGAGATCGCTGAAGCTTCCTCCACGCTGTCATATATTAGTGTTATCTCGACATCAGCCTCCATCCTTCTTCCCCATAAAATATTCTCCTATGAGAGTGTTAACATACTTTAAGAACTGCATTTTCTGTTCATATGGTACTTGTGCTCCAGCTGCAATGTCATGCCCACCACCCATACCAGAACATCTTTCAGCAGCAATACGCACTATTTCCCCAAGATTTATTCCCATTTTAACGAGCGAGTCTACTGCGCGCGCAGATATCTTAATAGCCTTTTCCCTCGGCATATAGGAGTAGGCTATTAGTGGTTTATTCGGCTTAGGCAGGGTCGTCGATATTATTGTTGATATCGTGCTTATTGTCTTCTCATCTATATCCCTCTCTCCATGTAGAACATAAATGTTCTCCCATTCCTCGATCCGATTCGGGTTCTCATTAAGCCAGATAAGGTACTTGCTAACCATCTGCCTATACTCTTCAAGCGTCTTTAGGGCTTCTTCATAGGTTCTCCCCCTATCCCCCATGCATACCGCTACGCCCAGGCTCGGCACACCCATCCTTCCAGTAGCATTTAAGAGAAGAGCGTACTCCCTAGAATCTCTGAGCGGGGTCCACGGTTCCTCTTTCACTAAAGTATAGACGGTTCCAATTAGGCTCATTGCGACATCGCTTTTAAAGCCCTTTGAGATTAGATAGTCGTGCAGTGCAGAAAATAACTTACGTTTCTCCTCTTGAGATAAATCCCTTAGGGCGCGCCACCTATCATTCTTTTTAAGCTCGATATTAAGGCTGCTTAGGAAAGCTAAGCATTTATCCTCCTCACCACTTATTCCAGGAATATACGGGTTTGTGAGATAAGCTAGCGCCTTATATATTGGACGCGTCTCCCTACCAAAAAGAAGCAGGTCCGTCTCCACGCTTAAGAAGCCAGCCTCAAGAGAGTCCTTAACAATGATGTCATTGAGTCCGCCCAGCTTTTTCCCCTCATACTTGTCCTGTAGATCACCCAAGGCTCCTACAACAGCTAGGTGCGCTAAGTCAACATTCTTTTCGTCCATGAATTTAGCGCTAAGATATGAGATCCCCGCCGAGCTTATCTCTCTGGCTCCATCTATCCCAAAGAGGTGTGGATTAACGTGGAGGAAGTTTTCTCTCGCTCTGCCAATAGGCTGATGGTGATCAAGTATTATCAGGTGTTTCTCTCCAAATTTAGCGCCTAAAATGTCGAGGTATCCGCTTCCCATATCAGTGAAAATTGGTAACACGTCTTCCTCAACATATAAAGAAACCTCTTCGGCAACCCTCTCCTCCATCCACCTCTCTATCCTAATAGAGAAAGTTGCTCCGGCTCTTAAGAGAGCTTTGCCCAGTATCCCGGCAGCAGATATACCGTCAGCATCAAGATGTGAAACTAAAAATATTCTCATTCCTTTTCCAATACTCTTAAGAATTTCTTCCGATGCCTTTTTAGTCTCATTTATAAATTCGCTTACGCGATCCTTATCTGCCATATAAACCCCATTAACTCGTAGGGGTGATTAATGCCTTATACTCCCAGTTTGGCGGTAGTACGCCCCTCTCCTTGTAATATTCCGCTAGGCGGCGTATCCTCGACTCCACGAGCTGGAGCGCCCTCTTATTATGCTTATCCTTTTTGTTTCTCTGCAGGTGCGCCGTTATTCTCATAGCTCTCCTAATAAGATTTTCTAGGTCTTCCGGAATTTTAGGCGCTAAATTATTCTCTTTCAGAATTTCAAGTATTCCCTTACCAACTATTGGCTTAACAAGCGGGATGCCGTATTGATCACGCAATATTACACCTGTCCTGCTAGGCGGGTTTCCCTCCCTAGCGAGCTTAATAATTAGGGCTACAACCTCTTCAGGTGTATATTTACACCAGCTTTGCGGTCTCTTCCCGATGGGTCTAATTGAGTGAGAGCGTCCCTTCTCCCTCTTAGGCAAGATTAATCCTCCGGCAATTCCTAAAATCAGAGAACACAAATATATTTAAAAGCTTTGCTTTTAAATATCTTGAGCATATTATTATCTTTAGATTAGAGTTCTCTGAGAGTTGGTTAATAATGTGGGATAAAATAGTGAGTTACTTAGGTGGTTATCCGGAGAGACTTAATGTTGCAAAAGTGCTGATTAGGCATGGTTTAAGCGTGAGGAATGGAAAGGTTTATTGTGGTGATATAGTCATACCAGCAATCAGGATAAGCAGAGTTGCCCATGTTGATAGAAGAACAGTTATTCAAACAATAAGAATGATCGAAAGTAACCCGGAGCTAAAGGTTATCTTTGGGAACATAAGCCCGGCAGGCCCCTCTCTCCGTGAAGTGGCAAAATACCTGAACTTTGGGGTTATCGAGATAACCCCTGTGGACGCTAGAATGCCAGGCATATTGGCTGGGGCAGCATCCATAATAGCCCAAAAGAACATAAGCATAAGACAGGCAATAGTTGATGATCCGGAGCTTACACCGGAACCAAAACTTACCTTGATAACTGAGACGAAAGTGCCCGGAGAGCTTATTCCTGAGTTTCTTAAGATAAAAGGTGTCGATAAGGTTTCTGTCTACTAAGGCCGAGGAAAACTTATGCTTGAGTCCTTTTGGATAGCTTCTTCATCTTTTCTAGCGGCCCTTACCGGAGCCGTTGTTCCAGGACCGGTTTTTGCGCTGGTTCTCTCAGAATCTCTTAAGAGTGGTAGGGCATCCGGCCCCCTAATTATCTTAGGACATTTTCTAATCGAATGCGTAGTAGTATTGATGATTTTTATGGGTTTGCAGCCGTCCTTGCAATCAAAGGAGATTAGATCAATAATTGGTTATGTTGGCGGTGTTATGCTGATATTTGTAGGCTTAAAATCAATCCTTGACGCCCTGAAAGTAAAAGCTGAAGATGCTTTGAGCATAAGTAGCATTATTAAACGTGGGAGAACGCCATCATATAAACTGGTCTTTTTAGGATTTTTAACTAGCTGCTCAAATCCCTACTTCTTCTTATGGTGGCTGACAACGGGCCTTCCAATAATGGTTAACTCCATCTCTATGGCTGGGATATTAGGCTTCATTTCCTTCCTAGTTGGGCATGCCGCTGCGGATCTCTCGTGGTTCAGCTTTGTGAGCTGCTCCGTCCATGAGGGTAAAAGAGTTTTAAATGAAAAGACCCTTCAAGCAGTCCTTTTTGGGAGCTCCCTTTTCCTCATATTTTTCGCGGCATACATAATTTTCTCAGCAGCTTCAGTGGGGTAAAACAGCATCTCCCAAATGGATAGATTTTTATAGATGTTTTAGTGTATACTCTGTTGTTGTGGAAATAGTCCTTAGTGTTCCATTCGTTTACGAGGTTAACGATGAAGTTAGAATA
>JAWAZE010000015.1:35161-40880 GCA_038817885.1 Bathyarchaeia archaeon
AGCTTCAGTGGGGTAAAACAGCATCTCCCAAATGGATAGATTTTTATAGATGTTTTAGTGTATACTCTGTTGTTGTGGAAATAGTCCTTAGTGTTCCATTCGTTTACGAGGTTAACGATGAAGTTAGAAAGCTCCTAGAGGATTTTAGAGATATGGTGAACTTTTGCATAGACTTTGCCGTTGAGAGGAGAATAACATCCTACGCCAAACTCAGGAAGAGCATTTATGAGGAATGGAAGAGGAGGTGGAATTACTCGACACATTTCTGCCACGCAGCGTGTAAAATAGCTTTAGCCATGCTTAAAGGCTTTGAAGGGCTTAAGCGTAAGGGATTAGCTAAATGCGATATGCCTGAAGCTAAAAAGCTCTTCATGCAACTCGACCCGCAACTGTACAAGTTCTACGGTGATAGGATTAGGATATCCGTTAAGCCTAGAAAGTTCACGTACATAGAGTTGAAGTACGGCGAATACCAAAAGAAGTTCATAGACGCTTGGAGAGGCGGAGTGCTGAGGACTGGCGAAATCACCATAAATGAGACGAAGGTAATCGTACCGTTCAAAAGGGACGTAGACCTGTCCAATCCAAGCGACTGGATAGCGATAGACATCAACGAAAGCAACATCACAGCCGTGAGCACGAACCCTCACGTCCTAAGGGTTGAAAGCAACTTGAGGACGATCCACACGACCTACTTCAATATCACTAGAAGGATACAGAGGCTGAAGAAGTTTAAGCCCAAGACTGCTGAGAGGTTGCTTAAGAAGTATTCTGGTAGAAGGAAGCACAAGACTAAAGACGAATGCCACAAAATATCTAAAAGGATTGTGGACTTTGCCAAGCGACATAAAATGGGCGTAATAATGGAAGACCTCAAAGGAATTAGGAGGAGAACTAACTACAGTAAAAACCTCAACCGTAGGCTGCACTCATGGAACTTTAGAAGGCTGCAATTCTACATTGAGTATAAGGCTAATCTTGAGAGCTTACCAGTCGTATACATCAATCCTAAAGATACTTCAAGCCTGTGTCCGATATGTGGAGAAAGATTGGCTCCGAATGGATACAGGCTTGTGAAATGTAAATTCGGTTATGAAGGAGATAGATATGTAACCGCATGCCTGAACATGCTCAGGATGAGGGGAGCCCCGTTGCCCCAGAAAGCCCCCAATGAACCAATAGCTATAGAAGTGAGGGGGAAAGGGATGAAAATCCATGAATCCCACAACGGTGATGTTAATATCCTAGTCAATATATGTATAAAAGATCTAGCAAAACACTTTTACTTCTGTTCTTCCTTATTTTATTCCTAAATCATTTACTGAGACTTTGCGGAGCAGCCGGCTGATCGCATTGGATCTTGTAGATCAACAGCAAATTCATAGTACAAAGGAGGGGAAAAGCGCATTTGATTTGCTAGCCCGCCCTATTCGTAAGCTTATTGAGGAGAAAGGCTTTAAGGCTCCCACAGAACCCCAAGAGAAGGTTATACCGAAGATACTTGAGGGAAAGAATGTACTCTTAATATCGCCGACAGCTAGCGGGAAGACGGAAGCCGCAATTCTTCCGGTACTACACATGCTTATTCAAATGCCTATGAGAGAACCGGGAATAAAAGTTCTGTATATTACACCCTTAAGGGCTTTAAACAGGGATATGCTTGAGCGCTTGGAGTGGTGGTGCAACAACTTAGATATTAAGCTGGCTGTTAGGCATGGGGATACGGAGAGTAATGAGCGTTCAAGGCAGGCTAGGAGTCCACCCGACATGCTAATAACAACGCCTGAAACACTTCAGTCAATATTAGCTGGCCGCGTTATGCGCCGCCACCTCAAGTCGTTATGGTGGGTAATTATTGATGAGGTTCATGAGCTGGCTGATAGTAAGCGTGGGAGCCAGCTCGCTTTAGCGCTTGAGAGACTTAAGATAATAGCTGGCGGAAACTTTCAAATAATTGGTCTATCGGCGACGATAGGTACGCCTGAGAAGGTTGCTCAATTCTTGGTTGGTAATGATAGGCCAATTGAGATAGTTAGGGTGCCGGTTGCTAGGCTAATGAAAATACAGATTCTTTATCCTAAACCTGAACCCCAAGATCATAAGTTGGCTTCAACACTATTTATACACCCGGAGGTTGCTGCGAGACTCCGGGTAATGCGCCAGATGATAGAGAAGCATAACTCAACCCTCCTTTTCACGAACACCAGAACTATCTCCGAGATCCTAGCGAGTAGATTTAAGATATGGGATGTGAATTTCCCAGTGTCAATACACCATGGTTCCCTGGCTAAGCCCTCCAGAATTGCCGCCGAGAGGGGATTAAAGGATGGTGGGCTGCGGGGATTAGTCTGCACAAGTAGCCTAGAGCTCGGCATAGATGTTGGTAGAATAGACCTCGTCATACAATACATGAGCCCAAGACAAGTTACTAGGCTGATACAGCGGGTTGGCAGAAGCGGGCATAGAATTGGCCGCATGGCTAATGGTGTGATCGTAACAATGGACTCGGATGATACTTTAGAAGCAATGGTTATAGGCAGGAGAGCCTATGCCGAGGAGCTTGAACCGGTAGATATGCCTGAGAAGCCATTGGATGTGCTTTCCCATCAAATAGTTGCCCTCCTACTTAAAAAGAGGCGCATAGAGATCAGCGAGATTCACGAAATTTATAGAAGGTCCTACCCATACAGAGATTTGACCGTGGATGATGTGAAGAGGGTTTTAGAGTACATGCATAACAGGTTCCCGAGGCTCGCCTGGGTCTCATTTGATGATGGTGTTGTCCTTAAGCCGCGCAACTCAAAAGCCATTTTCGAATATTTCTTTGAAAATCTTTCAATGATACCGGATGAAAAGCACTATTTGGTAATAGATAAGGAATCTGATACGGCGGTAGGTCTACTTGACGAGGCTTTTGTTGCCGAGTACGGTAAGCCGGGGGTTAAATTCATTATCCGCGGTAGTCCCTGGAAGATAGTAAATATTATGGGTGATAAAATTTATGTGAAGCCCGTTGAGGATCCAACTGGCGCTATTCCAAGCTGGGTTGGAGAGGAGATACCTGTCCCATTTGAGGTGGCTCAGGAAGTAGGCTCCATAAGAGCGTTTGTGGAGGAGAAGATTAGGGGTGGTTTTAGCCCAGATGAGATAGCTAGAGAGCTCTCCAAAAGATATCCGGCTGACGAGAAGACGATTCTTGATGCGATAGCCGAGACCGTTGAGCACGTGAAGATAGGTTACTCAGCACCAACAGATAAGCGCATAACCGTGGAAGAATGGGAAGACTTCATAATATTACATTGTAACTTTGGCTCTCTAACAAACAGGGCCCTCGCCCAGCTCTTAGGACATTTGCTCTCAGAGATAACTGGCTACTCGGTAGTCGTTCAACACGACCCATATAGAATATTCATCCAAACAATGGAGAGGGTTAAGCCAGAAGCGGTCATCAAGATTATTCATGAGTTAAAAGATTGTGGCGAGGAGCGGGTGAGGGAGATGCTTATAAGGGCTGTTACTAAAACTGGCATATTTAAGAGGCGTCTGATACATGTTGCCAGGAGATTCGGCGCAATACAAAAAGACGTGGACTTTGAGAGCATAAGTCTAAAAAATCTAATAAAAAGTTTCGAGGATACGGTGATTTACGAGGAAGCCTTAAAAGAAGTCTTCGCAAAGGACCTTGATCTCAAGAACCTGGTCAACGTTTTTAGCATGATAAGGCGCGGTGAAATAGAAATTACCTACATTAAGACTGGCGGTAATCTTACGCCTATAGCCCGCGTTGGAATGGAGCGTGTGAGCATGAAGACTGATCTTATACCGCCGGATAAAATGCGAAGGATATTAATAGAGTCCGCTAAGGCTAGACTCCTGAGCGAAACAAGAACTTTCATTTGTACAGAATGCTGGGACTACATAGAGATGGTAACCCTGAAAGACTTACCAAGCAAACCGTTATGTCCGAAATGCGGCTCGCAAAGGTTAGGGATGCTTGAGGTTGAAGAGGATGATGCGTATCCGCTTATAGAGAAAAAGGGAGAGAAATTAACTAAGAGTGAGGCGTATCTTAGGGAGGAGGCTATTGAGACGGCGAAACTTATCTCAGAGTATGGTAAGGCTGCAGCAATAGCTCTCTCTGGCAAAAGGCTAGGGCTAAGCGATGTGAAGGAGATATTGGCTAAAGAAAGATCTCTCACAGATAGATTCTTTGAGCTAATAATTGAGGCTGAGCGGGAAGCGCTGAAAAGAAGGTTCTGGTGAGACAATAGTAAGCGTAAGATAAAAATAATACTTTTCCTAATTAAGTGAAAATTAGAAGAAAGGAGAGTGAGTTGGTTGTTTATAGCTCCGTTTGTAGCCTCCCCTGAACCAGTTATACGTAGGCTTTTACAAATGGCTGAGCTAAAGCCAGGCGAGATATTCGTTGATCTTGGCGCTGGCGACGGTAGACCAGTAATAATTGCTGCCAAAGAATTCGGGGCATACGCTATTGGTATAGAGCTTAGGGAGGACCTAGCTAAACAAGCCATGAAAAAGGTGGCTGAATTGGGCTTACAGGATAAAATTAAAATTATCCACGATGACATGTTCAACGTTGACATAAGTATGGCTGACGTTGTCTTCCTTTACTTAACCACAAGCGCAAACGAGAAGGTTAGACCTAAGCTTGAGAATGAGCTTAAGAAGGGCGCCAGGGTTGTTTCGCACGACTATGAAATAATAGGCTGGAAACCAGTTAAGGTTGAGCGTTTCTGCGAAAATTCTTATCTTGGCTTCCCAACGCACACGTTATATCTCTATAAGAAATGAAGCATAAAAGACAATGTTACCAATCTTTTCCGCAATCTACTTTAAATGTTTATTAGGAACCCTTTTACTTTCTTTGATATTTGAGGGAAAAGGGAACCATAGATGGTCTTCGTTCCCTGGAGCTACGTGAACTTATGGCGCTGTAACGGATGTGGATTATGTTGCAGAGAGTTTGAGGTAGTCTTGACTTTTGATGAATGGCTAAATTTAACGAAAACTTATGGTGTGGGGGTCACAAAGGCCGGGCTAAATAAGCTTTATTTAGGTAAAAGAGCCGACGGCTCATGTATTTTCCTATATCCTGGTCCGGGTGAGAAATGGCTATGTGGCTTGCAGCATATTAAACCACTGGCATGCAAAATCTGGCCCTTTAAAGTTCTTAATAAGCCTAAGTATGGGCATCCCTCTGAAGCATTATTTGAATATTTAGGTCAAAGATTCTATGTTTACATAGATCCATTCTGCTCAGGCATACGTTGGGGCGAACCCTCGGATGATCTTATCTATAAGATAATACCGGAGTTTATAGAGATAGCGCTTGGTGTTAGAAAGAACCAAGTGTACTCGACGATGACTAAGCTAGACTTCTTCTTAATTAAGACAAAAAATTATTACAAGATAATTTAATCCTCATGGGATAAAATTTTCTCCGAGAAGATGCATGGTAAATTTTCGTCTCTCAGCTACATTATGAGGAGCGTCTTGTCGAAAATCTTTAAAGTAGTTTTGGTTTAGTGTTAAGGTGGGTGCATCTGATGGAGGAAGAAGAAAAGAAGCTTAAAGTGTCGATTGACTTCGGCTCATCCTTTAAGTTCTGGATTGCTTTCTTAATAGTGCAAATAATAGCGGTGATAATTGCTATGGTTGTGGTTTTAGGGCTTATAGGTTTAATGATGCCAATGCTCCA